>JANLYZ010000312.1:0-3995 GCA_031365905.1 Chloracidobacterium sp.
ACGCTTGGTCCGAAAGGACGCAACGTCGTTCTCGGCAAGTCGTATGGCAGCCCGACGATCACCAAAGACGGCGTGACCGTGGCGAAAGAAATTGATCTGAAGGATCCGATGGAAAACATGGGCGCGCAGATGGTGCGCGAAGTGGCTTCCAAGACTTCGGATGTGGCGGGGGATGGAACCACAACTGCTACAGTTTTGGCGCAGGCGATTTATCGCGAAGGCGTGCGGACTGTTGCAGCCGGCGCGAACCCGATGGCCTTGAAGCGTGGCATCGACAAAGCAGTTGAGCGCGCAACGGCGGCGATCAAGAAGCTTTCGAAACCAGTCGCGGGCGACATGATTGCGCAGGTCGGTACGATTTCGGCCAACGGCGACGCAGCGATCGGCGAGTTGATTGCCGAAGCGATGGCCAAGGTTGGCAAAGACGGCGTGATTACAGTCGAAGACGCCAAGACGATGGATACGGACCTGGAATTTGTCGAAGGGATGCAGTTTGATCGCGGCTACTTGTCGCCTTACTTCATCACCGACGCCGAAAAGATGGAAGCTGTGCTCACCAACCCTGTAATCCTGCTGAGCGAGAAGAAAATCTCGGCGATGAGAGACTTGCTGCCGATACTCGAGCAGGTTGCGAAGCTCGGCAAGCCGATTCTGATCATTGCGGAAGACGTTGACGGCGAAGCCCTCGCGACGCTCGTCGTTAATAAGCTGCGTGGCACGATCAATGTGGCCGCAGTCAAAGCGCCGGGCTTTGGCGACAGGCGCAAGGAGTTGCTGGCCGACATCGCAGTTTTGACTGGCGGCAAAGTCATCAGCGAAGACCTCGGCATCAAGCTTGAGAACGTCAAGGTTGAAGACCTGGGACGCGCGAAGAAGGTAACGATTAATAAAGACGACACGATCATCATTGACGGCGCCGGCGACACAGATGCCCTGCGGGCCCGAGTGAAGACGATCAAAACGCAAATCGAAGACACGACGTCAGACTACGACCGCGAGAAACTGCAGGAGCGTCTCGCGAAGCTGGTCGGTGGTGTGGCTGTGATTCGCGTTGGTGCTGCCACTGAAACTGAACTTAAGGAAAAGAAGGCTCGCGTTGAAGACGCAATGAATGCGACTCGCGCGGCTGTTGAAGAGGGCATTGTAGCGGGGGGCGGCGTCGCCCTGATTCGTGCTGCGAAAGCCCTGGATAAGTTCAAAGTATTCGAAACAAATGAAGACGGCGAAACGATTGGCGGCGATGAAGACGAGCAGATTGGCGTGAACATCATCCGCCGCGCGCTTGAAGAGCCGCTGCGTCAGATCGTGCAGAACGCCGGCAAAGAAGGCGCAGTGATTGTGGAGAAGGTTCGCGCCAGCAAAGATGCGAACTACGGCTACAACGCTGCAAGCGAGACTTTTGAGGACCTGGTGGCCGCAGGGATTATCGATCCCGCGAAAGTCACCCGGTGCGCGTTACAAAACGCCGCGTCAATTGCGGGCTTAATGCTCACGACTGAGGCGCTCATTTCTGAGCTACAGGAAGATGATAAGCCACGGGCACTGCCCGGCGGCATGGATATGTAATCCCAAACCGTCCTTAGCAAATTGGGAAGCTACCATGTTCCGCATGCTGCTTCTGTTAACTCCTACGAAGGAAAAGGTAAAGACAATTATGACTATGAAACTTTATGTTGGTAATCTCGCGTTCCAAACGACAAGCGAAGAACTGCAGACGTTGTTCGCGCAAGCGGGCACAGTTGAAAGCGTAAGCTTGATCGAAGACCGCGAAACGGGTCGCTCACGTGGCTTTGGCTTCGTCGAAATGTCGACGAAGGAAGAAGGCGCGGCTGCGATTCAACAGTTTAATGGCAAGGACATGGGCGGCCGCGCGCTGAACGTGAACGAAGCCAAGCCCCGCGAAGATCGTGGTGGCGGCGGACGCAACGGCGGTTCGCGCTACTAAGCAAACTGGCAAGAAATTGCGATTGATAGAAGCCCCCGGTGGAATGTTTCCGCCGGGGGCTTTTGCTTACATGCCTTCGGCACAAGAATACCCAAGAAGTGCGTTGAACAAAGGAGGCCAGGCGTTCGTAGTTTCAACGTGCTTTCCTAATGCCGTAAACGGCAACATAATGTCTTCGCGGAGACTACTGAAACAACATGTATTGTCCACAGTGTGGCACTGAATCGTCCGAGGGCCTGCAGTATTGCCGGTCGTGCGGCGCCAATCTCAAGGTGATTGGCAAAGCTGTCTCCTTGAGCGAAGCGATTGGCCGCAGCGATCGCGGTCCTTTGCCAAAGCTCAAAGAGATGTTGAAGAACCTGAAGGTTGAGCACGTCAGCGAAGATATCTCGCGCGCGCTCGATCAGATGAAGTCAGAAATTGCGCGTAGCTCCGACGATCCTAAACCACGGCGGATCCGCGGGCAAACGAAGACCGCCGCTCAACGACGAGAGAAGCACCTTACAGCCGGCGCGGTTGCGTTCTTCGGCGGCATTGGCTTCGCTATTTTTCTCTACTTCCTCACCGGAGCGCTAGTCTTGAAACTACCGCCGGATATTATTGCCAAGGCGCCTTTCGAAATTGAACCCGTGGTGCGGATTCTTTGGCTGGTGGGTTTAATGCCGATCCTTTCCGGCCTGGGCCACATTGTTGCCGGCCTTCTGGTGAGACCCGATGCTCCGGTTGAAATTGAAGTTCCGAAATCCGCGCCGGAGCTAAGCGAACCAAATGCGCGCGCAGCCCCGGTCAGTGTTACCGAGCGGACCACGAATTTGCTTGAGCATGAGATGCAGAATCGCGAACGCTAGCGAGCGGATGCTCGAAGCAACGTTGAATTAGAAAGGTTCTTGTGGGACGCGATTGCAAGTTGATTGTTGCATCCGTTCGCTACCGCTCACGGTTCTGCAAGTAGCTTACCGTCCGATCAGGAGTTTGTAATATCCCGCCACGCCGTTGAGAACATACTGAACGGCCAACGCCGCCAACACGATCCCCATCACGCGGGTCGCGATATGAACGCCGCCTTCGCCGACGAGTCGAATCAAGCGCGCGCCCAGATACAACACGACGAAAGAAACGAGAAAGACCACGGCAATCGCAACGCCGATGGCGGTCAACCTTTGCACGTCGCCTCCCGCCTGCGAGGTCAGCAGCAGGATCGTGGCGATGGTGCCGGGACCCGATAGCAGAGGCATAGCGAGCGGGAAGACCGAGATGTCGTTGCTCTCGACGTTCCGCGCGTTTTCCTCCGGTTCAAGTTTGGTGTGCTGGTGCTTTTTCTCTGCGGGTGCCCGCCGGTCGCCCTCAACTGCTCGAGCCCCGCGTTCCTTTCCTTCCGGCGCTTGCAGACCGCCACGTTGTCCAAACAGCATCGGCATCGCCGCAACGAAGAGGAGTATGCCGCCGCTGATTGAGAAGGCGTGAACCGTTACGCCGAGATACGAAAGCACAGCGCGTCCGGCAATCAGAAAAAATAACGCGACACCAAATGCAATCAGCACGGCGCGGATCAAGATTGCCCGGCGGCACCGCGGCTCCTCGTCTTTCGTCAGCGCCACGAAAATTGGCACGACCCCGGGCGGATCAACCACCACCATGATCGTCACGAAAGCTGCGAGTCCAAACCTGAAGAAGTCCTGATCCATGCCGAAAGACAATAGAGGTTTGTACCGCCGGTTTGCAATTCGAGAATGGGTTGGGTCGCGCGGTCAAATCCGATTGGTTAGCTCATTCGTATTTAGATCGACTAAACTACCAGCCCGGCAAGGAGCAGCAATTATGGATCGACGTTATTTTCTGTCATCAGCTATCGCGCTAGGCGCATTGGCGGCCTGCTCAAGGTTGCCGCTTGGCGCTGCATCAACAGTTCACGACAAGACGAAGAAGAGCGGCAACATTTATTCTCTGCACGCGCAAGGAGTCAAGAAAGTGACGAAGACTAACGAAGAATGGAAACGTATTTTAAGTCCGGAACAGTATGACGTGACGCGAAAGAAAGGGACGGAAGCCC
>JANLYZ010000318.1:0-6579 GCA_031365905.1 Chloracidobacterium sp.
GCGAAGGCGCGCGGCTCGGATGTGTTGATTGTTGACACCGCCGGCAGGCTGCACAACAAATCTAATTTGATGGCTGAACTCGAGAAGATGAAGCGTGTCTCGGGAAGAGAAGTGGAAGGAGCGCCGCACGAGACCTTACTCGTAGTTGACGCTGTAACAGGACAGAACGGCCTCGAGCAAGCGCGGCAGTTTCTCAAAGTCGCCGGGGTCACCGGTATTGTTTTGACGAAGCTGGATGGCACCGCGAAAGGCGGCATCGCCGTTGCCATTGCCAACGAACTCGGTCTCCCAATTCGCTACGCCGGAATTGGCGAGAAGGTAGACGACCTTGTCGTTTTCGATCCAGAACTTTATGTGAACGGCTTGTTCGAATAGCCCCCCAATCAATGCCAAGCCAAAATCCAGCCGCAACAGGTGAACACATCGCGACCGATTGGTGTGAAACGGACCGTCGCCTGATGGCTCGCGCGCTCGAACTGGCGGCTCAGGGGATCGGCCTCGTCAGTCCCGGCCCGCTGGTTGGCTGTGTCATCGCTACTCCGGACGGCGAGGTGGTTGGCGAAGGTTTCTACGTCTACGAGAAACTAAAGCACGCGGAAACTTATGCGCTCGAGGAAGCGGGAAAGCGCGCGCAAGGCGCGACTGCTTACGTTTCACTCGAGCCACACGCGCATCAGGGTCGCACGCCGCCCTGCACCGATGGCTTGATCAAGGCAGGTATCGCACGAGTGGTCGCACCGATCGAGGATCCCAATCCGAAAGTTTCGGGAAAGGGTTTTGCCCACTTACGATCTGCAGGTCTCCAAGTTGCAGTAGGGTTATTGAGCAGGGAATCCGAACGGCTCAACGAAAAATACCTGCACTTCATGCGCACCGGTCGTCCGTTTGTTCACTTGAAACTCGCCTCTTCTCTAGACGGAAAGATTGCGACGAGAACCGGAGATTCGCGCTGGATTACCGGCGCCGAGTCGCGGGAGCGTGTTCAGGAATTGCGGCATGAGTATGACGCGATACTGATTGGCGTCGGCACCGCGCGCGCCGATGATCCTCTGCTGACAGATCGCTCCCAAAAGACACGAAGAAAGCCATTGCTCCGAGTGGTCCTCGATGAGAGATTTGAACTCTCCGCTGAGTCTCAGCTTGTTCGGACAACAAGCGAATCGCCGGTTCTGATTTTCGCCGGAAACGCTGTTCCGTCATCCGAGGCTGAGCTTGCGGCGCGTGGCGTTGAGGTTTTCCGAGCCACAGCAAACGGACGAGACCTTTCACTTGTTTTGGAGGAACTTGGTCGACGCGAGATCCAGAGTGTCCTGATTGAAGGTGGAGCGAATGTGGCGGGCAAGTTTCTCGATGCGGGTTTGGTCAACAAGATCTCCTTCTTCATCGCGCCGAAAATCATTGGCGGCAGCGACGCACCCACCGCAGTTGGCGGCTTGGGTGTTGAGAAACTCGCGGAGGGTATCGAGTTGCAAGACGTTGAAGTGACGCAGCGCGGCCGGGATGTTGAGTTCACCGGCTACCCGCGGCGGTCAGGACCGCCTGCGTAAGCGGGCGGACCTCCTCGCTAATGGACCTCTCGAGGATACCGATTACATGAAAAAAGACCGCGAGGCTTCCGCGCTTCATCCTTCATCCTTGATCCATCATCCTTCAAAACGCTTCGGGCAAAACTTCCTTACCGATCAAAGAATAATTCAGCGCATTATCGACGCACTCGAGCCTGAAGCAGGCGAAACTATCGTCGAGATCGGACCCGGCAAAGGCGCGCTCACCACGCCGCTCCTGGAGCGCTCAGGTAGGCTGGTGGCAATTGAGTTTGATCAGAACCTCATCTCCTTACTCACCGACAAATTCCACGCCCAGGCAAATTTCAAACTGATCCAGAGCGATGCCCTCGTTACAGACTTCTGCGAGGCTATTCGTCCAGCCACCCGGGCGCGCCTCGTTGCGAACCTCCCCTACAACGTGGCCACTGCAATTCTGCAGCGACTAATCGAGCAGCGCCGCTGTCTCAGCGAGATGGTTGTGATGCTGCAAAGAGAAGTCGTGGAGCGGATAACCGCGCCGCCTGGAACATCCGATCGTGGTTACCTTTCTGTTTTCGTTCAGGCGTATTGCGAAACGGAGAAACTGTTTGACGTGGCGCCGAGTTCTTTTCGTCCCGCGCCGAAGGTATGGAGCAGCGTCATTCGATTGACACTACGAGCGCAACTCGCGGCCGCGGTGAAGAGCGAACAACTGTTATGGCAAGTAGTCGGCGCGGGATTCGCCCAAAGGCGAAAGACGATGCTCAACAACCTGCGCAACGCGCCGAGTCCGTTACAAGAGATCGTAAAGGCTCACGGTGGCGCCAGCATCGTGCTTTGTCAGGCTGAGGTTGATTTGCAACGCCGCGCGGAGACGCTCACGCTTGACGAGTGGGCGCGCATCACGCGAGCGCTCGAGTAGCCTGTGTTCAATGCCGCGTTAATTCATACACGTCTTCAGCAAGCTTGACGATGGATGTGGCAATGTTCGGGCTATCTGGATTGATGTCCAGAGTGCGCGTCTTCGGAATGATGACGAGGTCCATATCCTCCATCGGTATCGCCCCCAGCAAGACTTGATCACCTATAACGAGTGCTCCCGCAAAGCCGACGCGCTTCTTGAAGTGCAATTCGACAGGGCCCACGTAAGGAACCAGTTTCTTTGAGCCGTCCGCGAGGGTGACTTCTTTGTTATCAATCGGCTGCAGCTGTAGTTGGATTTGCACGTGCTCGGGAATACAAAGATGTAGCGCTCCCGAATCTGCCAGAGCCATGACCTCCACTGAATCCAGGTTTGGAAGCCGTGGATTCTGCAGCTTTATTTTAGCGTTTACCAAGCCCATGCGTTGAAAATAACACGCTCAATCTCGATACGCATAGCGCGGACATCAGGCGATAAGCTCGCGGGGGATCTTGTTTATTCTAAAAGCGCTGCGAGCTTTCGTGGCGCAACTTCCTGGTACGCGCGGCGGGCGAGTTCTGTGACGGTGTCCCAATCCACTTCGTCCAGGTCCAGTCGAATCGCAATCCAACCTCTAGGTCCCAGATAAGCCGGCACGAAAAAACTATCAGGATCTTCCCTGATCAGCCGTCGCTGTTCGCTCAGGCTCGACTTGCACGTGAATGCGATGAGGCCGTCACCGTGGTGATCAAAAAGGTAGTAGGCAAAGATGCGCTTGCGAATGCGAAACGAGAAGTGTCCGTCACCGCCAGGTTCAACTACAACTTCTGGAAACGACGCGCAGATCTTCACGAGACGCGCGCGTCGTGTCGCTGATGCAGAGATCTGGTTTGAGGTGAGCGTCATCGACCAAGTCAGGCTCTCGCTTTTGCTTTCGGTCTTTGTGGCAGCAACGGAATCAGGCAACGTAAGGCGCTGTTCACTGCCTCCGAATCAGGAAAATAGGCTCTGACGTCTGGCTCTAACATGACCGCGCCATCTTCGAGTGTGAAGTGTTGCACTACTGTCGAGCCGTCGGTCTTGTGAATCGTGACCGTATGACCTTGCCGATAAGCTTGATGATGTTTGCCACGCACTCCACCTCGAAAATCATATTCTGGGCGCATCTCATCATTCGCTTGCTGCTTTGCTTTAGAAGTCTTTTCTTTCTTCATATATTTTCCGTTCCGCCTTGGTCGCTTTACGACAATTGATGCTACAAAGCGCTCTGCCTGTTTCAGTTCGACATTTGACCCAACGCCGCAAATGACTCCACATTCACGCAGCCGCCGGAGCAACCTCGCGCTTGATGCGCTTGGCGTTTTGTATTTCGGCAACACGCAGGTCATAGGCTGCCTGCAAGTTCAGCCAAGAGCGTGCGTCTCCGCCGAAATAGCGAGCCAGTCTCATAGCTGTATCTGCACTAACGCTCCTTTTTTCGCGCACAATGTCGTTGATGCGCTGCGCAGGTACACTCAACGCCTTGGCCAGGGCGCTCGCTGATAGGCCGAGCGGAACTAGATAGTCCTCGCGAAGCACTTCGCCGGGGTGAACCGGTCGCATACCATTTTTGAACATCGCTTTGACTCCTCAGTGATAGTCCACAATCTCCACGTCTTCCGGTCCGTCATGCGTCCAGCGGAAGCAAATGCGAAACTGATCATTCACTCTAATGCGGTGCTGTCCTTTGCGCTGGCCCTTCAAAGCTTCAAGATGATTGGCGGGTGGCGCGCGCAGAAACTCCAATGTTTGAGCCGCGTCGAGTTGCGCTAACTTCCGGGTTGCGACCTTTACAATGCCAGAGAATCTTTTGGATTTCCCAGCCTCGAACAACTCTTTGGTATCGTCGCAACGGAAGCTCCTGATCACGAGAATCAGAGTATAACGAGGAATGTTAGCCGGGCAAGAGCGAGGCCGTTTTGTTTGAATGGGTCACCGATTCTTAATGACGACCTTGATGCCATCCGTCGGCCTTAGCGACATCGCGGGCATCAAGCCAACAGTGTGATCAGGCAGAAGTGCGAAACGAAATCGTTGGCCTATGGTCGCGAGCAACAGCACCACTTCCATCATCGCAAAATAGTTGCCGATGCAGGCGCGCGGGCCGCCGCCAAAAGGGAAATAGGCATACTTCGGCAGACTGTTGGTGAACTCTTCAGTCCAGCGTTCCGGATAAAAACGATTGGGTTCCGCGAAGTAGCGCGCGTCGCGCTGCACGGCCCACTGGAACATGAACAACTGCGACTTGGCAGGAATGCGATAGCCGCCCAGTTCGAATTCGTGAACTGCTTCGCGCCCCACGCCAAACGCCGGCGGGTAGAGCCGCATCGATTCTTTCGCGATCCGCTCCGTGTATTGCAAGCGCGGCATGTCAGCGACAGTGGGCAGCCTACCGCCCAGCACTTCGTCAAGCTCCGCATGAAAGTTTTTTTCAACTTCTGGGTTCTGTGCGAGCAGATACCAAGCCCAGGACAACGTCAATGCCGTCGTTTCATGGCCGGCCAGAAAGAGTGTCATCACTTCGTCGCGCAACTGACGGTCAGACATCCGGCTGCCATCTTCATCCTGAGCGGCGAGAAGCATGGACAGGAGATCGCCCCGGTCGGAACCATTGGAACGACGCTCCGCAATCAGGCGATAGACAATGTCGTCGATCTCTCGTGCGGCCGCGTTGAAGCGGCGATGCGTTGCCGTAGGGAGACGATTGTCGAGTATCCATTTCAGCGTGGCCTGCGAGGCAAACGGTTTGACGATCGTCGAGAGGACGCGTCCGACCCTGTCGGCGTCGCTGGAGATGTCGGCGTCAAAGAGCGTCTTAACAACAATCTCCAAAGTTAGGCGCATCATGTCTCGATGAATGTCGCGGACTTCGTCTTGTTGCCAGCCGGAGATCATGCGCTCGGCGTATTCGACCATCACGTCGCCATAACCACTGATGCGTTGCCGGTGAAACGCTGGCTGCGCGAGGCGTCGCTGACGTTTCCATTCTTCGCCTTCACTCGTCAGCAGTCCATTGCCGACCAGACGCCGGAAGAATGGTGTGCGCAAGGAACGAGGCTTGATGAAGTTTCTAGCGTTGGTTGCGAGGACGTATTCAATGTGATCGGGGTCATAAAGAAAATGGACGGTGAGGTAGAAGAAGCGCATGCGAACGATGTCACCGTGGTCGCGCATGCGTTCAATGAACCCGAGCATGTCGCGATTGAATTCCGGCATCACGCCGAGAATGAGATTGCCTTTGGGACCCGGTGGCAGGGGAGCCCTGGCGGACGGGGTTGCGTTAAGCGGAAGGTCTCGCGTGATCTTCATAGAATGGTAATTAAGTGTGGGCCGGTCGCTAACGCTCCCGGTTCTGACTTATTGGTCACCTCAACAGGTCCACATAAATTCCCGGATCGCTATCGGGAATTATCACCGCGCCAACAGTCTTCTCATAGAATTCGATCGGACCGGCGCGCCCGATAATTCCGTAAACATAACCCAATTCACGCAGTCCCCAGAGACATGCCAGCAGCAACGCCTTGCCGACGCCGCGGTCACGCATTGTTTCGAGAACTGCGGTTGGCCCAAAGAAGCCGCGGCGAGTGCACTCATAACCTGCAAAGCCGACGATTTCTTTTTCCAGCGTGGCGATAAAAACAGGGATTGGTTTATTCGCGAAGCCGACGGAAACTTCATCCGCCCACGACAGTTGGAACTCGCGCTCGATGAATGACCGTACCGGGGTTAGTTCGAAGGGCTGTGCGCGACGAACAACGATGTTCACAGCTTCAAGCTCGAGCAAAGCCGCTTCAAGCGGCGGCAGTTTCAGTAGATTTACAAGCATGTCAGGCATAGTTATGAATGCGAGATGTTAACAGTTTCCCAGTCTTGTCGTAGCAAGCCAAAGAAGAATGCATCTTGAATCTCGCCATTAACCTGCCAGCGCTCGCGCAGATAACCTTCACGCTGAAATCCAAGTCGCTCCACGGTCTTAACTGATGCGGTATTGCGCGGGTCAACATCCGCTTCGATGCGATGAAGGTTGAGGACATCGAAGGCATAGTTAAGCACAGCCTTGAGCGTTTCCTGCATGTAGCCATGTCCCCAATGATCGCGCCCCAGCGCATAGCC
>JANLYZ010000392.1:0-22783 GCA_031365905.1 Chloracidobacterium sp.
CGACACATCCGGTAACGTGGGACGAACAACCGCCAGAGTTGTGGTACCGCACAATCCTGGCCAGACCGCAGTGGACAGCGGAGTCCACTACACGGTCAACGGCACTTGCCCCTGATTCCGTAGGTCGTCGACGGCTTAACAACATAATCCGGCGGGCGTTCCCGAGCGCCCGCCACTCCACTAAAGTTTCGAGAGAAGTAAGGGAGGAATAGGGATGAAAAACTCACGCACTATGCGCAATATATTTCGGCTTGTTGTATCTTGCGCCGTCTTCGGCGCGCTGGCGACGCTGCCGCTGCTATCGAGCGCGCGTTCGTCAAACTCGGTAACCATAGTGAACGATTCCAGCCGCGCAATTCGCTATGTCTACGTATCACATGTTGACCTTGACGACTGGAGCGGTAACCAACTGTCCGGAGACGGCATTGCTTCCGGCCAGTCGGGGACTGTCAACTTTTCTTGCGACCAGCAACAGATCAAAGTCATTGGCGAGGATCAGGATGGCTGCTTCCTATCGACGGTAGTGGCGTGTGGAAGTAATTCCACCTGGACAATCACCAACGACACGGCAGCCGATTGCGGTCAATAGGGCAAGTGCTCTGATCGCCGGACGGCTATTTACTATGAAACCCAGAGACATTAAACTGACCACCTAACCCGAAAGACCTAAAAGGAGATCCCAAATGAAGAAGGTTCTAAATCTATTAGCAGTCTTAGTTTTCACTTGCGCTTTCGCGTCCCTCGCGAATGCACAGGCAACACGCACCTGGGTATCCGGTGTTGGCGACGACGCCAACCCGTGCAGCCGCACCGCACCGTGTAAGACTTTTGCCGGCGCGATCTCCAAGACCGCAGCTTGCGGTGAGATTGATGCATTGGATCCGGGTGGCTTTGGCGCGATCACCATCACCAAATCAATTACGATTGATGGTACCGGAACGCTTGCCGGCATTCTGGCATCTCTAACCACCGGCGTCACCGTCAACGCTGCCACCACTGACGTGATCACAATTAGAGGTTTATCCATCAACGGATCCTGCAATGGCATTAGAGGAATGAATATTGTCGCAGCCAAGGAAGTGAACGTTGAAGATTGCGTGATCTTCAGGTTTGCAAATGAAGGTATTCTCGTCAATGCGACCGCCGCCACATCTCTGAACGTTCGAAACAGCGTCATTAGGGACAATGCCGGTGATGGCATCGGTATGGGGACCTCGACGGGCTTTGCCAAAGCCTCGCTGATAAATAGTTCTTTTATCGGCAACGGCCAAGGCGTTCATGCGAAGATCAACGCTCGCATGGAAGCGCTAAACTGCAACTTCTCCAACAACACCAACAACGGCGCCCTAGCCGATGGCACTACTGGAGTTTTGCGAATCAGCACCTCTGCCATTTTCAATAACGGCACGAATGGCGTAAACGCACCTGCCGGTGGTGTCATTGAGATCAACAACAACGACATTCACAACAATGGTGGGTCGGGAGCCCTGGCTTCCGGCGGCGGTGTGGTGCAAACGTTTGGCAACAACCGCATCCTGGCCAACGGTACCGACGGCTGTGCTACCTGCACGCCGGTGGGACCGCCAGCCTAAAGAAGCGCTCAGCCGCTTTCTGTTAACCAAAAATCCCGTTCGGCCTTACAAGTCGAACGGGATTTTTTTGCTTATAGAACCTTGGATAGCTTTCATTCGCGGAACGACGAATCGCTGCCGCAGAGGGTAGAATTATCGCAGTGGAGGGAATGAACTTGAAGAGCTTGATTTATTCGATAGTGCTGGTCTCGTTAATAACGATTCTGGGCGTCCCGTTTTCGCAGGCTGCGCTGCGGCCGGCCGCAACGCTCGCTGGTCGCTGGCAAGTGAAGTTTACGATGACGGGCCTGGAAAAGAATCTTGTCTTCGAGGCGAAAGAGAAAGGCTCCGGTTCTTTTCGGATGCTGGATACGGGGCTCGATGATAGGCCGGCTCCGGATCCGCAACCGGCGGTATGGTCCGCTCTGTCTAATGATCGCGTCAGCTTTTCCGGCGAGACTGAATTACCCATTGGCACTTGCTGCCGCGAAATTGGGACGCTGATCTTCAAGGGAAAATTCCTCTCGAGCAATTCCATCTCCGGTAGACTTATCTTTGTCACCAGTGTTGATGAGGAAGAGAGTCCCTATAAGCTTCGTTCGATCGTCGGCACCTTTACCGCGAAGCGCATGACTAAACCCTGATCACCGAAACGCAACTGCTTAGAGTTTCACAGCCGGACAATCTCTACGGCTTATGACATTCAGAATTGACCGCGTTATGCTATAAGGCGTAAGACAAAACCTTTTCAGCCCGAAGCATTGGTAACGTCACATTCATCGTCAACTCTTGCGCATAGGGTGGTCTGCCGCTCGGCGGTAGCAGTATCTGGGGTCTACTAATGCTCTTCAACTCCCTCGAGTTCCTCATCTTCTTCCCCACCGTCACGATTCTATATTTTCTCCTGCCCCATAGGTTTCGCTGGCTGCATCTGCTGGTGGCGAGTTGCGTCTTCTACATGGCCTTCATCCCCCTCTATATTCTGATCCTCGCCTTCACCATAGTCGTCGATTACTTCGCCGGAATCCTGATCGAGAACGCAGCCGGCAAACAGCGAAAAGCTTTTCTGCTAATGAGCCTGGTCGCAAACATCGGCACGCTGGCTGTGTTCAAGTATTACAATTTTGTTGGTCGGAATCTGACCGAATTTATGCACGGGCTACACTTCGACCATGCCTTACCAATCCTCGCCGTTGCTTTGCCAGTTGGTCTGTCGTTCCACACTTTTCAGGCGATGAGTTACACGATCGAGGTCTATCGCGGTCGGCAACCGGCCGAACGTCACTTCGGCATCTATGCCCTCTACGTCATGTTCTATCCGCAACTGGTCGCCGGCCCCATTGAACGTCCGCAGAATTTGATTCATCAGTTCTATGAACGCCACGAGTTTGAATACCAGCGAGTGACAAACGGCCTCAAGCTGATGCTATGGGGAATGTTCAAGAAAGTGGTAATCGCAGACCGGCTCGCCGTTTATGTTGATGCCGTCTACAACACGCCACACTCCTGGAGCGGTGTGCCGTTAATCATTGCTACTGTCTTCTTTGCTTTTCAGATCTACTGCGACTTTTCAGGCTACTCAGACATCGCAATCGGCGCGGCCCAGGTGATGGGCTTCAAGCTGATGACCAACTTCAACCGTCCCTACCACGCCCGATCGATTTCCGAGTTTTGGAAGCGCTGGCATATCTCGTTGTCGACCTGGTTTCGCGATTACCTTTACGTGCCGCTGGGAGGAAACCGTACTACCCAGAACCGCTGGTACTTTAATTTGTTCTTTACTTTTCTTATCAGCGGAATCTGGCACGGCGCAAATTGGACTTTTGTCATCTGGGGGGCACTCAATGGCTTCTACCTTTTGTGCTCAATCTGGACGAGCGATCTGCGCGCGAGTCTAGTGAAATCAGTCGGACTGGCGCGACATCCGAAATTGCATTCAGTGGTCAAGGTAGCAATAACGTTCGCGCTCACGTGTTACGCATGGATATTCTTCCGCGCTAACAACATTTCTGACGTCGTCTATATCAACCGGGCGATCGCTTCAAGCCTGATTCACCCGCTCAACTGGCTTCACTCAACCCAAACCGCCGCCGGCGGCAGACTTGGTCCGATCACACGTTATGACTTTATGATGGCCCTGCTGGTGATAGCGTTCATGGAACTCATTCATCTCGTCCAGCGAAAACGTGGTATGCGAACGATGCTGGCTGAGCGGCCCATTTGGTTTCGTTGGGGTGTCTATTATGCGCTCGGCCTCGGGATAATTTGCCTGGGTGAATTCGGCAAGCGCCAGTTTATTTACTTTCAGTTTTGATCATGCTCAGATTCGTCGCCAAGTTAATTATCTTCCTTTCGCCGATCCTGCTACTGCTGGGGTTCGTTGAGCACCGTCTTACAGAGATCCCCACCGGCTACAAAACGAAGCGCATGTATCTCGAGCGGAATATCGACAAAGCGGAGGTGATCGTCACCGGGTCATCCCATTCCTACTATGGAATCAAACCACAGTTGCTGGGCGCGCCCGCCTTTAGCATTGCTTACGTTAGCCAGGATACTTATTACGACACCAGAATTCTGTTGAAGTATCTGCCACAAGCTAAAAGCGCCAAGCTTGTAATCGTTCCCATTTCATATTCCACGCTTGAAAACATGCTCGAAGATTCCCCAGAGGCGTGGCGAACTTCCTACTACTACCGGTTTTGGGACATCCCACATGCTTCAACTCGGTTTAGATTCGCGGATCATAGTTTCATCGCCCTCTACGGACCACAGCAGGCACGTAGTTTTTTGTGGAGCGGTGTTCCCACCGTCGGCCCGGAAGCGATGGACGAAAGCGGCGGCACCGCGGGCTTGGGCAATCCGAATCCAGCGGCCGTGACGGATGCGAGCGCAACCATCAAGCGTCACAACGCCGGCATGAAGGTCGAGTACGCCACGCAAAACAGACATTATCTGGAGGAATTATTTGATGCGCTCAAGGCGCGCGGCATCCAGATCGTGATTGTTACGACCCCCATCTTCCACAGTTACTACGACAACTTGAACCCTAATGCCTATGGTCTAATGCAACAGGAAATCGACGAGCTACGCGCGAAGTATGGACTGGAGTACCGAAATTATTTGAAGGATTCCCGCTTCACGCTCGAGGATTTCTCCGATAGCGATCACTTGAGCACAGCGGGGGCGGAGAAGTTTAGTCAGATCCTCCGCGATGAGGTTGTAAGACAACACCTAAAATGACCTGACCATCCCGGGTGTCGCCAGCACAAGACTATCTCGGTACTCGCTTGACGCTAATAAAATCCTGCGGCAGACTGGAAACCTCTTTAAACGAGCGGAATCTTCATCATGCAGGGAGCGATGTGCAGGTTGAAGCCTAAGGAAGACTTCCCTTTCCGCTCCTAACGAAACCAGATGGGAATTTCCACGATCGCCGACACTACTTCCCCTAAACCAACAACCGAAACTCCCACGCCTGTTCACCCCGAATCACCAAAGTCAGCGTCCGACAAGTTGCCTGACGCGCCGCTGGTAACGATTGAACCGAACCAAGCGTGGAGCGCGATCGAGCTGCGCGACTTGTGGGCCTTTCGTGAGTTGCTCTACTTCCTGACGTGGCGCGACGTTAAGGTTCGTTACAAGCAAACGGAACTCGGGATTGCCTGGGCGATTCTCCAGCCGCTGCTGACAATGCTGATCTTCACGCTCTTCTTTGGCAGGCTCGCGGGTATTCCGTCGGACCATATTCCGTACCCACTTTTTGCTTACGCCGGACTGCTGCCGTGGACCTTCTTTGCTAACGCCATCAGCAATAGCGGCAACAGTCTGGTGGGCAACGCTAACCTGATCACCAAAGTTTATTTCCCGCGAATGATGATTCCGGGCGCTACCGTCGCCGCCGGCCTCGTGGACTTCGCCATCGCTTTCGTCATCCTGGTAATCCTGATGATCTACTACGGCGTGGCGCTCACCTGGAGTGTGTTGATGTTTCCCGTGCTGGTCGTGCTGACGACCGTGCTGGCATTGGGTGTCGGCATGTGGCTGTCAGCCCTGAATGTGAAGTATCGCGATGTGCGCTTCGCCCTGCCCTTCATGGTTCAGTTATGGATGTTTGTCTCGCCCGTTATCTACCCGACGAGTTTCCTGCCCGGCAAACTTGCCTGGCTCATCGCGTTGAATCCCATGACCGGAGTGATCGAAGGGTATCGTTCAGCATTGTTCGGAAAACCGTTTAACTGGAGTGCGCTCGCTATCTCGACCGCGATCACGTTTATTCTTTTCGTCTACGCTTCAATCCACTTCCGCCGCATGGAGAAAAGTTTTGCGGATATCGTCTGACACCTGATGAAACCAATCGTTCGCGTCGAAAACTTGGGCAAGGAATATCGCATCGGAACACGCGAGGCTGGGTACGACACCCTCCGCGAATCGATCGCCGCAGCGGTGCGCGCGCCCTTTCAACGGCTGCGCCGGCGAAACGGCAAGGGCGGCGAAACGATTTGGGCGCTCAAGGGCGTTAGCTTCGAAGTCGCTCCGGGCGAAGTCGTCGGCATCATTGGTCGCAACGGCGCCGGCAAGTCGACGCTCTTGAAAGTGCTCTCCCGCATAACGGAACCAACGACGGGCCGGGTAGAACTTTACGGGCGCGTCGCGAGCCTGCTCGAAGTCGGAACGGGTTTTCATGCAGAGTTAACCGGCAGGGAAAACGTTTACTTAAACGGCGCTATCCTCGGCATGACCAAAGCCGAGATTGATCGCAAGTTTGATCAGATTGTCGCCTTCGCCGAACTGGAAAAGTTTCTCGACACGCCGGTGAAGCGTTATTCCAGCGGCATGTATATGCGTCTGGCTTTCGCCGTGGCTTCGCACTTGGAACCGGAGATTTTGATCGTAGACGAAGTGCTGGCTGTGGGCGATGCCGCGTTTCAGAAAAAATGCCTGGGCCGGATGGGCGAGGTCGCCAAAGAAGGACGCACGGTGATCTTTGTCAGTCACAACATGACGGCGATCAGAAGCCTCTGCCAGCGAGCGATGTGGCTCGACAACGGTCAGATAGTCGACTCGGGAGAAACCGGAAAAGTTATTCTTAACTACATTCAAAGAGGCATGCTTTCCACGCTTGAGCGGGGGTGGAAAGATATTGAAACAGCGCCGGGCGATGAGACTGCGCGCCTCAGTTTCGTTTCCGTTGCTCCGCTGGGCCAGCAACCGGATGAACCGATAACCATCAAAACCGCGATCGAGATGAAAGTCGGATTCCAAAACTATGATCCCGACGCGGTGCTTAACCTTAGCGTCGTTTTGTATAACCTCGAAGGCGTTGCAATCTTCAATACCGGTTCGTCGCCGCGGACCTTTCCGCTTGGACTCGTCGAGGCCGGCTTTGTCATCCCGGGAAATTTTCTGAATGATGGCAACTACACGATCAGGCTGCTGCTGGTTAAGGATACTTCAATCCCACTTTTCGATTTGCATGATCTACTTTCGTTTGAAGTTCTCGATGCCGATCGCAGCGGTAACTGGTATGGCAAGGTGCTCGGCGCCGTGCGACCAGTATTCGACTGGCAATTAACAACCAGGAATTAGCGGGTGGATTCGATCGCGAGCGATCTTGTGTTATGAGGTCAGTACCACATCGCGGTAGCGAGTGGGTCCGATGCTACTGAAGATGGAGCATTCTCTAATCAACGTCATTAAGAAATACACTCCGGGCATTGCCAAGCGAAGCGCCCGGGCATTGCAGGCGCGCGCGCGAACTCTGCTGGCAAAATATTATTGTCCGGTTTGCGAATCCGGCGTGGCTGCCTTTCAACCTTTGCCTGACTACTACACTGAAAACCTGGTGAAGTATGGCTGGCCTTTCGACGTAAGCGAGGCAGAGACTTGCAACAGTCTCGGCTATCTATGCCCTCACTGTGAGGCGAGCGATCGCGATCGTCTGTACGCGCTTTATGTGAAAGGCTACTTGCAAGGGCTGACAACCGGCGCGCCGATCCAGATTGTTGATTTTGCGCCGGCGCCACCCCTTTCCCGTTTCATCCGCAAACAAATCGCGAGTTCAGGACAAGACATAGCCTACCGAACGGCCGATGCTTTCGCGCCAAATGTCGATGACACACTGGACATCATGGACCTGCATCCTTACAACGATGCTCAGTTCGATTTTTTGATCTGCTCGCACATTCTGGAGCACGTTGCCGACGACAGAAGAGCCCTCCGCGAGTTGCACCGCATTCTCAAACCCGGAGGTAAGGGTGTTTTGATGGTGCCAATAATTCTGAGCATCACTGAGATTGATGAAGATCCAACGGTGACCGACGTCGGCGAAAGATGGCGACGCTTCGGACAAGACGATCACGTTCGTCTCTATTCGAGGAATGGGTTCCTTGAAAGAGTGAGAGAAGCCGGCTTCGCTGTTCATGAGTATGGGCAAGACTTCTTTGGTGCTGAAGTTTTTAATCGCGCCGGCATCGCCAGTCCAAGTATTTTGTATGTGGTAGAAAAGCCGGCGGCAAACTGAGCGAAGAATTTCAAAACAGAGAGTGAATCGAGTCGGGCGCAAGAATGGATTCAATTGAAAATGCAAGTAGCATTACCGGCGGCGAACAAAGCGCGAGCGGCTATGCTCATGCGGATTATGCTGCCGCGTTATCAGAGTTTGGCTGGCCGCGTCTGCTGCCAAACAGCCGCGGCTGGATTTTGGAACGCAAGATTCCAGACTCTTCTTATGTCGACGCCATGGGGTGCTATCCGCTTTTTACCTGCCTTGACTGGTCGCAACTAAAAACGGATCTGGACAATATCAGCACCGACCTGGTTTGCCTCTCGCTCGTCACCGATCCCTTCGGCGAATTCGACGAGAATTATTTGCGAGAATGTTTTCCCGACGTGACCGTAGATTTCAAGCAGCATTTTGTTACCGATCTCAGCCGCTCGCTCGACACGTTCATCCATTCTAATCATCGTCGCAACGCTCGCCGCGCGCGCGCCGAAATGCAAATCCAGAAGTGTGACAACCCGGCAGAGTTTCTCGACGATTGGGCAGCGCTCTACGGAACGCTGGTGGCGCGACATGAAATCACTGGCATATTGACATTCTCGCGTGAGTCTTTTGCCAGACAATTAAAGGTGCCAGGCATGGCGGCGTTCCGGGCCGTGCGTGACGGCGCGACGCTTGGCATGCTGCTTTGGTACGAACAGGACAACCGAGCCTATTATCATCTGGGCGCATACAGTACGGAGGGTTACGACTTGCGCGCCTCGTTTGCATTATTTAGTTATTCAATAGAGTATTTCGCAGCACAAGGAATCAAATGGCTCGGTCTGGGCGCCGGCGCCGGCAGCGGCACGGAAAGTAATTCCGGCTTGAGCCGTTTCAAGCAGGGCTGGGCGACGGGAACGCGCACCGCATATTTCTGCGGACGAATTTTCGACCGTGAGAAATACGAGGAGACTGTGGCGGCGCGAAACGTAGCGCCAACAAAATATTTTCCCGCTTACCGGGCCGGCGAGTTCGCCTGAGTCAAGCAACGGAGGAACAGAATGTCGCAGGTGGTGGTTTTTGGAGTCAGCCAGTGGGCCGAGCTGGCGCATTTTTATTTGACGCACGATTCGCCACACGAGGTAGCGGCGTTCACGCTCGATCGCGAGTACATCGAAAGCCCGACCTATAAAGATCTGCCCGTGGTTCCTTTTGACGAAGTTGAGCAGCACTATGCGCCCGGCGAGTTTAAGATGTTCGTCCCCATGAGCTTCAAGAAGATGAACCACGTCCGAGCCGACAAGTATTACGAAGCTAAGCAGAAAGGCTATGAACTGATCAGTTATGTAAGTTCCAGAGCAACGACGTTTCCCGGATTCGAATGCGGCGACAACTGCTTCATCCTGGAAGACAACACGATTCAGCCGTTTGTGAAGATTGGGAGCAATGTCGTTTTGTGGAGCGGCAACCACATCGGACATGGAACGGTGATCAAAGACCACGCGATGCTTACGTCGCACGTCGTTATTTCAGGCTGTTGCACGGTTGAAGAGTTTGCGTTCCTCGGTGTGAACGCCACCGTGCGCGACGAAACGATCATCGCGCGCGAAACGCTCGTGGGGATGGGCGTCACAATCCTGAAAGACACGCAGCCGTTTGAAGTTTACAAAGCTGTCGCGGAGCAGCCGGCGAGTTTCCGCAGCGACGAGATTAGAAGTCTTTCGCACAAGTCGAAAGGATAACGAGCGAGCACTAGCCCGCCCGGCAACCTTTTACGTCAAAATCTTTTATGAACCTTGCGAAGTACAGATGCGTGGTCTGCGAACAGGGGCCGTTGCGCGTTTACAGCACCTACTGGGAATGCGAACACTGCGGTGAGAAATTCGCGACCGTTAGCGGCGTGCCCCGGCTCTACCGCGAGAAGGAATTGGGCGAACGCGATCGCAAGCTGCGCGATTTTTTCTACAACGGCTTCCTGGGGAAATATTATCAGCACGTCATGCCGTTCCTTGCCTTGCCCGTCCGTCCCGGCTATTGGAACGGCTGGCTGGCTTATGCGCTGATTGTTTCCGTGTTGCTCGCGCTCGGCGCCCACGTTGGTAACTTCTTTTTTTTTGCGCACCGCTGGAACGCTCCGTCTCTGCTTGACGTTGTCGCCCTCGTGCTGTTTGTCGGCGCGCTCCTGTTCCTGCTGAGACATCGATACCTTTTCTATCTCCTGCTGCTCGCGATCCCGGTCAAGATTTCGTTGCTCTCGAAACGCTTCAAGACCACGGAGACGTTTCCGGAAGTCCACGCAAAACTGATTGCTGAGCTGTTGGAGAAAAAAGGCAGGCTCGAAGTACTGGATATCTCGACCGGCACCTGCAATTCCCTCTACCGGCACGGCTGGATGAAGCTCGACGCGAATTACACCGGGCTGGATCTTTCAGAAACGATGCTGCTGCGCGGCCTGGATTTCATGGCCTCGAAGCAAGTGCCGATGGACTTCGTGCTTGGCGACGCCGCGCACCTGCCATTCGCCTCTGAGACTTTCGATGTCGCTTTGAATTATGGCGCCCTCAACGGCTACACCGATTCGGGCCAGGCGCTCCGGGAGATGTCGCGTGTAACAAAGCCAGGCGGGTTGGTGCTGTTCTTCGATGAGCAGTTGTATGAATCCGCGTCGTGGGTTGAGAAGCTCTATTTCCACCGCGTATTATCAAGTCACGACGTGATTCACCGCTGCCCGGTTGAGCAAATTCCGGCCAACCTCGGTGATGTTAAGGTGCGTCAGATTTATCATTTCTATTATCTCTGCACGAGTAATAAAAGGTAGCGTGAAAATTGGTAGTGCCTGCAAAGAAAACATCGGGTGAGACTGTGAAATCTTTGGATCGACTTGCTATTTTCGGTGGGACGCCGGCGTTTGCCGAACAGTTGCATGTCGGGCGGCCCAACATTGGCGAGCGCGCCCGTCTGCTGGCGCGCTTCAACGATATTCTCGATACGAAGTGGCTCTCCAACATGGGGCCTTACGAACAAGAGTTGGAAGCACGCATCGCCGAAATGCTGGGAGTCAAACACTGTATTGCGATGTGCAATGCGACGATCGCGCTGGAGATCGCCATTCGCGCCCTGGGGATGACCGGCGAAGTAATCGTTCCTTCGTTTACGTTTATCGCCACGGCCCACGCGCTTCAATGGCAGAAAATCGTGCCGGTGTTTTGCGACGTCGATCCGGCGACCCATAACCTCGACCCGCACCGCGTCGCGGAACTGATCACGGAACGCACCACCGGAATTATCGGCGTCCACGTTTGGGGACGAGCTTGCGACGTCGACGCGCTAAGCGAGATTGCGGAACGCAATAAACTCAAACTGCTTTTCGACGCCGCGCATGCTTTGGGTTGCACGTATCAAGGTCAAATGGTTGGAGCCTTCGGTGATGCGGAAGTTTTCAGTTTCCACGCCACCAAATTTTTCAACACATTCGAAGGCGGCGCAGTCACTACTAATAACGACGAACTCGCGGCCAGGATACGCCTGATGAAGAATTTCGGTTTCTCAGGTTACGACGAAGTCACTTACATCGGCACGAATGGCAAAATGAGCGAAGTCTCTGCCGCGATGGGTTTGACTTCGCTTGAGAGCGTCGACGAATTCATTAAGACAAATCGACAGAACTACGACAGCTACCGTGAAGGGCTCTCCGGAGTGCCAGGATTGCGCTTGATTAGTTTTGCTGAGAACGAGAGATACAACTACCAATACGTGGTCGCTGAAATTGACGAGCAAGCGGGTCTCAACCGCGACGAACTGGTGCAGGTGCTGCACGCTGAGAACGTGATCGCGCGGCGTTACTTCTATCCCGGCTGCCATCGCATGGAACCTTATCGCTCGCGTTATCCCGATGCCGGCTTGAAACTGCCGCAGACGGAACTGTTAACCCAGCGCGTCATGACGTTGCCAACCGGAACCGCCGTAGGCCCGTCCGAAGTTTCGCAGATTTGTGAACTCCTTAAACGAGTTCTCGCCCAGGGTCCGGAGATTCGCGAACGCCTCGCCAAAAGCGAGTTGGAATTCCCGCGAACTGCTAAGCCCAATCGATAGTCGCCGCAGGAATTCACTTAAGGAAGAGTTATGACCACTTCATTGAAACGAACTATTCCCGTGGCGGAGTTTGATGCCCAGATGGAAACCACTGGCTGGTTTTTGTTTGAGGACGTCGTCGATCCGGCATTGGTGAAGGAATTGATTCTCGATCTGGAACAAGCTTATGAAATCCGTCGTCCCATTCAAATCAAAAACGGCGTTGATGCAAACACTGAAGGAACGGCTCATCACCTGCTGGCCGACGGAAAGAATTTCGTGGAATTCTTGAAGCGGGCCTATCTCGACGAATATCTGAAGTCGTATTTCGAAGGAAACTACATATTGAATGCCTACGGCGGCAACTTGAATCTGAAAAAGAATTTTACTTACGCGAGCAACGTGCATCGCGACGTGCGGACCTACACGAGAGAGATCAAGTTTCTCCTGAACATCATCGTGATGCTCGACGACTTCACGCTGGACAACGGCGCCACCTACCTGCTCGGTGGTTCGCATCTTAAAAAGGAGAAGCCTGGTGATGAGGAGTTTTTTGCGCGTGCCGGCAGGGCCGTCGGCAAGAGCGGCAGCATCGTCTTTTGGGATTCCAACATCTGGCACGCCGCCGGCGAGAACAAGACCGAACTGCCGCGTCGCTCGCTGAGTTTGATTTATTCGAAGCCGTTTATGAAGCAACAGTTTGATTATCCGAGATCGGTTGGCTATGAAAACGTGGAAGCGCTGCCGGAAGAGTTTCGGCAAATAGTCGGCTACAATGCGCGCGTGCCGGCGACGTTGGATGAGTGGTATCAACCGCCTGAGAAAAGGTTTTATAAGAAAGACCAGGGTTAAGATCATGAGCACAACTGAGCGCGATTACAACGCGGAATACAAAGACAATACGCGGAAGTATGCCTATGATTTTGACTACATTCTGCGGGACTACATGATGCAGTCGTTTCTGCCTTTCCTCGTGAAAGGCAGGGCTTTGGAGCTGGGCTGCTACATGGGCGAATTTACCAAACTTATCCGCCAGCAGTTTGAAGATGTAACGGTAATTGAGGCGTCAGACGAATTGATCGAACACAGCCGCGAGCGCGTCGGTCCGGATGTTAAGTTTATCAACTCCACTTTTGAGACGGTTACGCTTGACGAAAAATACGATTCGATTTTTCTGATGCACACGCTCGAGCATCTCGACGATCCGGTGCTCGTGCTCAAGCGCGTGAACGATTGGTTATCAGCAAGCGGAAGGTTTTTTTTAGTAGTTCCAAATGCGAATGCGCCCTCGCGACAAATCGCCGTCAAGATGGGACTGGTTCCCTACAACAGTGCGGTGATTGAATCCGAAGCGTTGCATGGTCACCGCAAAACCTATTCGCTCGACACACTGGAACACGAGGCTTTGTCCGGCGGCTTGAAAGTGATTCATCGTGGTGGAATATTTTTTAAGCCGCTCGCCGGCTCGCAGTTTGACGAAGCGTTGGCGGCAAAAGTTATTACCCGAGACTACCTGGAAGGCTGCTATAAGCTGGGGATGATTTATCCGGATTTGTGCGCCAGCGTGTTTGTGGTTTGTGAAAAAGGGCAATAGAAAACGCGTCCCTTAACGAATGAAACGCATTTTGATAACCGGTGGGGCTGGGTATATTGGTTCGGTACTCACAAGCAAACTGCTCAAGCTTGGATTTGAAGTCGTTGTTCTCGACGCCCTCTTTTATACCGACATCGGCATAAGCGTGCTCGCTGACCATTCTTCGCTGCGTTTAGTGCCAGGCGACATTCGCGACCGCGCCGCGCGGCAAACAAGTCTTGCGAATGTCGAATGCGTCATTCATTTAGCCGCGCTCGCCAACGATCCTTCGGCAGAACTCGATACCACAATCACGCGACAGATCAATCTCAACAGCTATCCCGTGTTGTTGGACGAATCAATTCGCGCGGGCGTGCAGCGTTTCATTAACCTGTCGAGCATTGCCGTCTATGGCGTCAACTACTACAACAATGTGACCGAAGACGAGCCGCTTAACCCCCTAACAGAATATGCGCGCTGCAAAGCAAAGAGCGAGACCATGGTGAAGCAATACAACACCGATAAGTTTACGACCGTCAGCCTGCGGTGTGGGACAGTCTGTGGTTGGTCGCCAAGAATGCGATTCGACCTCTGCGCCAACACGCTGGCAGCCTATGCGATCTCGCAAAAGAAATTGACGGTCTGGGGCGGGGCCCAGAAGCGTCCGCAGATTCACATTGACGATGTAACCGATTTTCTTGTTCAGCTCATTTCTGTGCCGGCCGCAAAAATCGGCGGCCGGATTTTCAACGCCGCCGGCTATAACACGACAGTGCAGGAAATTGCTGAGACGATCAAAGACGTGCTCGATGGCAACTTGGAACTAACAAATGGCCCGGCACGCAATGACGAACGAACTTACCACGTCAGCTCCGAGCGAATTGCGGGCGAGCTGGGTCTTCGCACGAAGAAAACGATTAAAGACGCAGTAGTTGAAATTCAAAACGCTTATCGCAATAGCTGGTGGACAAACCCCGACGCCCCCATCTATCACAACGTCCAACAAATGAAAGCCATGGAGAGCGCGGCCTGATGTTAACCAAGCAGGGTTTGATTTTTAGTGTTGACGGTAGATATCCGTGGAGCCAGACGCACGCACAGATTCCTTCGCCGGATGTTCTTCCCAACGGCAGAATACGAATCTATTACAGCACGCGTGATAAGTTGAACCGATCACTGACGTCGTTCATCGAAGTCGATGCGTTGAATCCGAAAGAAATTCTTTATGTTCATGACCGGCCGATTTTGGGTTTTGGCGCTTTGGGATGCTTTGACGATTGCGGCGTCATGCCCTCGTGCGTCGTCAACTATGACGACAAGAAGTATCTCTACTACTGCGGCTGGAACACGAGCACAACCGTTCGTTATCGGAATTGCATCGGGCTGGCGGTAAGTGAAGACGGCGGCGCTACTTTCGAGCGCGCATTCGCTGGCCCAATCCTCGATCGCACGAAAGACGAGCCGCATTTAGTCGTCACTCCGCATGTTATTATCGAAGACGGAATCTGGAAGATGTGGTATTGCGGCTGCACCGAATGGAAGGTCGTAAACGGCGTTACCGAACCGCAATACCTGATCAAGTATGCCGAGTCTCGCGACGGCATCGACTGGCAACGAGACAACCGCGTCGTCATTCCTTACAAGGATGAGACCGAAGCGATCGGCCGGCCCGTCGTCGTCCACGAGAATGGAATCTATAAAATGTGGTACAGCTATCGCAGCATCGATTCGTATCGCACCAATAAAGCCCGGAGTTATCACATCGGTTATGCGGAATCGAAAGACAATGTGGTCTGGGAAAGAAAAGACGAACAAGCGGGAATAGACTTGTCCGCCGAGGGTTGGGATGCGGAGATGCTGGCTTACCCGTATATCGTCGATTATCAGGACCGGCGTTATATGTTCTACAACGGCAACGGCTTCGGACGTTCCGGCTTCGGCTATGCTCTTTTTGCCTAATCGTCAGCCATGATTGACAAGCAGCAATACAAACAAAACGGCTTCGTGCTCGTGCGAGATTTTTTTGACGTCGAAAAGCTCGACGCAATTCGCAACGAAGCCAAGCAGATATTTCTGATCCAGTTGAAAAGAAACGGGCTGATCGATTCTTTCGACATCAGCGAGCACGAGTTTGAAACGCAGCTTTACGCGCTGTTTGCAAAAGACCTGCAGCAGATTGTCTACTGCGGCAAACAGGCGCAGCACCTCGTCTCGCTTCATAGTCTGGCGCTCGACGAGAAGATAATGACTGCGCTGCGAGAGCTCGGTCTTGAATTTCCCATCATCAACGTGCGCCCTACAATATTTTTCAACAGCCCGCACCTGGGACAACGAGACGTTGACTGGCGCAAGCCCGCGCACCAGGACTGGCGCACCACGCAAGGGTCGTTGGATTCAACGATCATCTGGGTGCCGCTCACTGATATCGACAAGTCGCTGGGAGCGCTCGAGATTGTTCCTGAGAGCCACAAGCTCGGCCTGCTCAATTACGAAACGCAAAGTGACTACCACAAGATCGCCGAAGATCCGGAGAAGCCGTTTCAGTTTCTTCCCGTTGAGGTTAAGAAAGGCGACGCGCTGTTTTTCTCCACGCTCCTGGTTCACCGATCGGGAAACAATATTTCCCGTTCGATTCGCTGGTCCTGCCACTTCCGTTACAACAATCTGTATGAGCCCAGTTTCATCGACCGAGGTTTTCCGCATTCATACATCTACAAACCGCAGGACGATTTGATAACTCCCGACTTCCCTTCCCGCGAAGACGTTGCGACAACATTTGAGTAGGAATCTCACAAGCGACCGCTGAACGTTATGAAAGTCAGTGTTCTGATTACTACCTACAACCAGGAAGGGTTCATTGCTCAGGCCGTAGAGAGTGCTTTAATGCAGGCCGGCCAGTTTCCTTATGAAATCATCATTGGCGAAGATGCTTCAACCGATGGCACGCGCGCCATCGTTAAAGAGTTTGCAGAAAAGTATCCTGACAAGATTCGGGTTCTGCTAAACGATGTCGCTACCGCTGAACGTGATCGCGCGCGCGGCCTCGGGGGCAAGACTGGCTTTGCCAACACTTTTCAGGCGTGTCGCGGAGAATACATCGCGCTGCTCGATGGCGACGATTATTGGACCGACCCTCACAAGCTGCAAAAGCAACTTGCTTTCCTGGAGCTTCATCCCGAATGCAGCATCTGCTTTCATGATGTAATGGTTTCTTACGAAGACGGCTCTGAGCCGGCCCGGCGAATGTGCGCCGCGGACCAACAGGAACTTTCCACCTTCGACGATTTGATCAAGGGTAATTTCATTCCTACCTGTTCCGCAGTCATGAGAAAAACGTTTGACCGGTTGCCGGCCTGGTTTCATGAAATGCCCACCGGCGATTGGCTGGTGCACCTGCTCCATGCAGAACAC
Source organism: Chloracidobacterium sp. (assembly GCA_031365905.1). Classification (GTDB taxonomy): domain Bacteria; phylum Acidobacteriota; class Blastocatellia; order Pyrinomonadales; family Pyrinomonadaceae; genus PSRF01. The sequence continues at coordinate 17,108 of JANLYZ010000392.1, forward strand.
GGCAAGATCGGATACATCAACGAGGTCATGGCAACGTACCGGCTTCATCAAAAAGGTTTCTGGTCGCAGCAGGATTATGTGACGTCGCTTGAAAGAGAGATGAAAGTTTATGAGGATTTCAAGCGACATTTTGGCAACGAACATCGCGATGCGATTAGCCGTGAGATGTCAGAACGTTTTCTGCGATTGGCGGGAGAGTGGACAACCCGCGGCGATCTGGCCAAGGCTAAGGCGTTCGCGCGCCAGTCTCTGCGCCAGCGTTTAGGCAGCGGGCGCGCCCCGAGCAGGGATTTATCCGCGACCATGTTGCGCCTCTATTTGCCGGCCCTGCATAAAGCGCTTAGCAACTTGAAACGAAATCCCTCAAACTGAGAGACCCGTTCGCTACCCACGATGCAAATGACCACCAGCGCTCCAAGTGCGAGACCACTGCACCTCCTGATCGTTAGCAGCACTGATACCTCTACGCACATACACGGAGCGGATCGCGACTGGGTGAATCTATTAAATGCCCTGGGACCGGAGCGCGTCAGAGTTACCTGGGCCGGCATACGTGATTCCAAATTGCTGGCACGTTATCTGCACAACAGTTTGGCGGTTCGTTACCTGGATTTGGATTTTGTTCCTTTCTACGAACTAGTCTACGAATCGATGTATCGCGCGCGCTCCACGCGCAACTGGGCCGGAATCATTCGCGCAAACTTACGAGGCGCGCGGCGCACGGGGAAAGTGTTGAGTCAGGCATTGCGTGACGACAAACCCGATGTGGTCATTACAAATACATCCGTGGTATTGCCGGGCGCGGCTTATGCACGCGCGGAACGATTGCCGCACGTTTGGTGTGTTAAGGAGTTTCTCGATCCGCAAGTCTCGGCCTGCCGCAAATACGCCTGGCTGATTGAGAAGCTGAGCGACGCAGTCGTTATCCCCTCGGCGGCGATCGGTAAAGCATTTACGCGCGCGCGTGTGCTGTGCGACGGCAGTGACCTTGAGTTGATTGAGCGCAGCGTTGCGGATGTCGATCGCGCGAAAGTCTTGCAGAGTTTGGATCTGCCGCCGGCGCAACTCGCCATAGCACAAACCGGCGTGATATCTCAGGCGAAGGGCCAGCAACTAACCGCACAGGCTTGTGCGCGTTTGGCACAGGCGGGCACTCGGCCATGTTCACTTTTGTTCCTGGGCGCCGGCAAGGAAGAGGACAAGGAGGCGCTGCGTAGTGCGCTCCCGGATGATTGGCGGCAGAGCATGAGGTTTATCGAGTTCGAGCCGGGAGACTTTTCCTACCTCGCGGCGGCTGACATCATCGTGCATCCATCGACGATACCCGATCCCTATCCGAACGCGGTGCGCGAGGCGATGATTCTCGGCAAGCCGGTGATTGGGTCGCGCAGCGGTGGCATACCGGAATTGGTGATAGACAAGGTCACGGGTATTCTGGTCGAGCCAAACGACGAACCGGCATTGGCCCAGGCGCTCGGCAGACTGATCGATTCGCCTGAGACGCGCGCGCAAATGGGCGCGGCCGGACGCCAACGAGCCTCCGAAAAATTTGACGCGAAGGTGTGCAAGAATGCGTTTCACGATCTGTTACTTGAATTGACTTCCCCAGCTTGAGCGGGCCTGATGGATTACCCGAAGATTACAGTCGTCACTCCTTCATACAACCAGGGTCGCTTCCTGGAGGAAACGATCTTGTCCGTCATCGGGCAGGGCTATCCTAATCTCGAGTTCATCATCATGGACGGTGGAAGCACGGACGAAAGCGTCGACGTGATCAAGAAGTATGAAAGTCATTTAGCTTACTGGGTAAGCGAAAAAGACGAGGGACAGGCCAACGCCATCAACAAAGGATTCTCCCGGGCAACCGGCGACATTCTCGCCTGGCTTAATTCGGACGACATGTATCTGCCGGGCACGCTCGCTTACATTTCATCAATGCTCGACACGCGCGCCTCCGAACTTCTGTTCGGCAATTGTTTTCACTTCGAACAGGACAAACCGAGATCGGAAGGCAGCGACGTGCGCCGTTGGCACGCCGAGCGAAGCTTGTTGCTGGCGGATTACGTCATTCAACCGAGCACGTTTTGGACGCAGCACACCTGGAACAAAGTAGGCACGCTTGACGAGTCGCTGACGTTTGGCTTCGATTGGGATTGGTTCATTCGTGCCTCGCAGAGCGGAGTGGTCTTCAAACCCGATGACCGGTATCTCTCGCTCTACCGGATACACGAGGCGCATAAGTCAGGCGTGGGCGGCGAGACGCGTCTCCAGGAACTGGCAAAGGTTTATGAGCGGCACGCGGGCAGCAGATACGCGCAATTGTTTTCGCGTTGCTGGTCACATCGCACCGGGATCGATTTTAGTCGCAAGTGGATCGGCCGTCTGCGGTTATCGCAATTCGAAGGCGTAATGCTAAAAACTATCTTTCCCACTGTGTTTCGCGGTTTCAAGCGAAATGAAGTTAGCGATATGATGACGATGCTTTAGTCGAACCATACTAGGCTCGGGATTTAGTCGAACCCACCACGAATAAAGGGCAGGCATGATCTTCAACGAAACAAGAATCAAAGGTGTCTATGTGATCGAGGCTGAACGCTTTGCAGATGAGCGCGGCTTCTTTTCGCCGTCTTTCTCGCAATGCGAGTTTGAGGCCCACGGGCTGACGAGTTCCTACGTCGAGCACAACCTTTCCTTTAATCTTCGGCGCGGCACGTTGCGCGGGCTGCACTACCAGGCCGCACCCTATGGACAGGCGAAGCTGGTTCGTTGTACGCGCGGCGCGATCCTCGACGTAGCTGTTGATCTGCGTCCCGAGTCGGAAACATTCAGGCAGTGGGTCGGCTTCGAGTTAACGGCTGAGAACCGTCTCATGATGTATCTGCCCGGCGACGTAGCCCATGGATTTCAAACACTGGAAGACAACACGGAAGTGTTCTATCAGGTATCCGAGACGTATCAGCCCGAAGCTAACCGCGGCTGGCGCTGGAACGATCCCGCTTTTGACATCAAGTGGCCTTTGCCGGATGAATGCGTCATCAACGAGCGCGATGCTAACTATCCCGACTTCAAGGCTTGACCGCGGGCGGGTTTACGCACCAAGCTTTTGCGTCAAGCTCAGCGCAAACGGGTTTCACGAAAGGCAGGCTGATAATTTGAAGGCTCTCATCACGGGCATTACCGGACAGGACGGAAGTTACCTCGCCGAGCATTTACTATCGCTCGGTTATGAAGTGCACGGGCTCGTCCGGCGCGTCGCCCTCGAAGACCCGGAGCGGCGCTTCACGCGTATCGCTCATCTGCTGCCGCAAATACATCTGCACGCCGCGAGTCTCGAAAGTTACCCCAGCATTTTCAGCATTATCAGTCGTCATAAATTTGACGAGTGTTACCACCTGGCTGCGCAGAGTTTTGTTGCCGAGTCGTTCGCTGACGGCTTCTCAACGATGAATACAAACATCAACGGCACCCATTATGTTCTGGCGGCGTTGCGCGAGTTGCTGCCGCGTTGTCGTTTTTATTTTGCCGGAACTTCGGAGATGTTTGGCAAAGTCCGCGAAACTCCGCAAAACGAGAACACGCCGTTTTATCCGCGTTCGCCCTACGGCATTAGCAAGGTTGCCGGCTTTGAACTCACGCGCAACTACCGCGAAGCCTACGACATGTTTTGCGCCAGCGGCATACTCTTCAACCACGAAGGGCCGCGGCGTGGATTCGAGTTTGTCACGCGCAAGATCACCTCCACTGTCGCGCGAATAAAAACTAATCAAGCGTCGGAACTCCGGCTGGGCAATCTCGATGCGCGCCGCGACTGGGGACACGCCGAGGATTATGTGCGCGCGATGCACATGATTCTGCAGCAGGAGCTTCCTGATGATTTCGTGGTGGCGAGTGGCGAGTCGCACACGGTGCGGGAATTTTGCGAGCTGGCGTTCGGCGAAGTCGACCTTGATTACCGTAATTATGTCGTCGTCGACAAACAATTCTACCGGCCGGCCGAGGTGGAGTCGCTGGTTGGCGATGCATCAAAGGCCCGGCGTGTGCTCGGCTGGGAGCCGCGACACAATTTCGCGGGGCTGGTGAAGGAAATGGTCCGGAAGGATCTGGCCACGATGAATACCGTGAATGCCGGGAGCTCGGTGGAAACTCACTGAGCGATGAGCGAACGCTGGAACATGCGTTCCTTAGCTTTGCTGATTCGTCAGCTTGAAAAACTGCGCCAGTGCAGAACCGGGAGCGATAGCGACCGGATACTATGCTCGTGTTGGCTAGGCAAGCCTCCAGTACTATCCCATTCCCAGGTTCGATAATGCATCCGGTCACTACCGCTCCCGGTTCTGCATCGGCCTGTGATTTCGGAATTCAGTGAGACTGCACGCGTCCAAATTTTTCCCACGTTTCAGGCCACGCGGAATTAACGGTATGATGGTTTCAAGTTTTACGGCGACAGCGCACTAGAGTCTGTTCTGAGAAAGGCAAACTATCTCGAGTGAAAAAGGCACTGATAACAGGGATTACCGGACAGGACGGCTCCTATCTTGCGGAGCTGCTGTTGGCCAAAGACTACGAAGTTCACGGCATCATCCGGCGCGCTTCCACATTTAATACCGGCCGCATCGATCATCTCTACAAAGATCCGCACATCAATGGCGTGAAGCTTTTTCTGCACTACGGCGATATCGCCGACTCCACAAATCTGATCAAGTTGCTTTATCGCATTCAGCCTGACGAGGTTTACCACCTTGCAGCGCAGAGCCACGTGCGTGTCAGTTTTGATATTCCCGAATACACGGGGGACGTTACCGGGCTGAGCACGATTCGCATCCTCGAAGCGATTCGCGAGACGGGAGTCAAATCGAAGTTTTACCAGGCAAGCAGCTCCGAGATGTTTGGCAAAGTGCATGAAGTGCCGCAAAGAGAAACGACGCCGTTTCATCCACGCTCGCCTTATGGGGTCGCAAAAGTTTATGCCCACTGGGCCACCGTAAACTATCGTGAGTCGTACGACATGTTCGCGTGTTGTGGCATCCTCTTCAACCATGAGAGCCCGCGACGTGGCGAGACATTTGTGACCCGAAAGATCACTCGCGCAGTGGCCCGCATCAAGGCCGGGCAGCAGAAGAAACTTTACCTGGGAAACCTCGACGCCAAGCGGGACTGGGGCTACGCAAAGGAATACGTGGAAGCGATGTGGCTGATGCTGCAACAGGACAAGCCTGACGATTACGTGATCGCTACCGGTCAAACACATTCCGTTGAAGAGTTTTTGACGGAATCGTTCGCCCATGTTGACCTCGACTGGCACGATTATGTCGAGCTTGACGCCAAGTATCTGCGACCGGCGGAAGTTGATCTGCTGATTGGCGACGCTGCCAAAGCGAAACGCGAATTGGGCTGGGAACCGAAGATCACTTTTAAGGATCTAGTGAGCCTGATGGTCGACGCCGACGTTTCTACGGTCAATCAGATGGGACATGAAGTGTTCGGCGATACGGATGCAAGCGGCAATGTTCTTCCGCATCGCTCGTGAGTTGAGGCGAGCGTTTCTCTGTGCAACCTTCGTGTCCTCTGTGGAACAAATCCGCAGGTTCTTGTTTTCTCATGAAGTTTTTGCCGGATAAGACGGAACTAGGTTGAACGAAGCAAGCTACCAGCCTGCGAAGCTGGCGGACAGAGTGT
>JANLYZ010000424.1:0-15334 GCA_031365905.1 Chloracidobacterium sp.
TGCGATGTTTAATAACTTGATTGAATCGAGTTCGCACGCACGCGAATTCAAACGCCGCGGTTCGTTCGTTCTATTTACCACCGCAACCTACGCGGTGCTTTTTCTGGGCGCGGCTGTGGCCAGCATCTATGCTTACGATGCTCGGTTAAGCGATCCAAACAACGAACTGGAACTAATCAGTTTCATCCCTCCGCAAGCAGATAGGCCAATTCCTGAACCAGCCAGAGTTCGCCGCAATACTCCTCCGGCCGCTGCCGCTGAAGGACCGAGATCAACGCGGCCCGTGCTTATCGATCAGACAACCAATCCACTAAATGTGCCCACTCACGTCTCCGCTGTTGCTTCGCCGATTCCGCCGGCGCATGTCGGCACCGAAGTGGGTCCGGCGGTGGTTGAGCCCGGAGGTTCTGGCTCTTCTCGTGAGGGCGGTGATTCCGACTCGAACGTCGGTGGCAACGTAACGGTGGTAACAACACCTGACCCTCCGCCGCCGACCCCGACTCCAGCTCAGCCTATTAAAACCATCGTCAGGTCACCGACTGTGCTGAACAGCCGAGCGCTATCGTTGCCAAAGCCGGCCTATCCAATCATAGCTAAGCAAGCAAGAGTTCAGGGACCGGTTAACGTGCAAGTCTTGATCGACGAAACCGGAAAGGTGGTTTCAGCAAAGGCCGTTTCGGGCAATCCGATGCTTATGCCCGCGGCGCAACAAGCAGCGTTTGGCGCGCGCTTTTCCCCGACTAAACTCGGCGATCAAGCAGTGAAAGTTTCAGGTGTGATCACATACAACTTCGTACTTCAATAGCGGCCACCCGCTCACGCAGGTGGTTCTGACAAGGTTTCCTTCCAAAACAAAGAGGTACGTTGGTCACCTGACCCACGTACCTCTCCTGCCGCGCTAACGGCGAAGATTCAAACAGTTCGAATTAGCGTGACACCCCAATCCACGGGCCTGCCTGGTGCCAAACGCCCGCACCTTGGGAAGCCATGTGATTCAGGTGGGCTATGTACCAGAGAATGTCATCTTGTTCCTGAACGCTTTCCCCATCGTTGTAGCCTACGTCACTGGACGCCCCGAACTTCCAGGGCTCATCTTCACTGCCATGGTAGCGCCGCGCGGCAATATCTGTCGGTGCGAAAGCGTCAAAGGTGCCGTCATTGGAACCGGGAATGATCCAGGCGCCATGTCCGTTCGAGTTATCGCGCACAAACCAATTCGTATTCTTTGGTGGGTTCTTTATGTCCTGCTGTTCGTTAGTGTACTTGTGCCAGCCCGGTCCCCAACCTTCATTGGGTCCACCGTCCGAATGTACGAAAAGTTGATCGTTTGCGGCGCCGTTGATATCAAAATCCATCCGCCAATTAGGATGGTGAGCGTGATTTACTTCGCATTGCAAGCCCTTGCTCCAGAGAGCTGCATTGATCCAGCCATCGTCACTCAAGTAGTAAACCTGATAGATGCGGTATTCGCCGATTTCGGCAAGAATTCCGAACTCAAGCCAATTGTGGCCGCCTGAGGTGTAAGTCTGCTGGCAAATTTTCCCTCCCCCACAGTTGGAAATATTTACGAGCGAGTCCCAACTGATCCGGTCGGCATAGGGGCCACAGGCGTTCCCGTCATACTTGACGCGAATCACCGGCATGCTGGTCTTGTACATCAGCTCTTCATTCTTATAGTTGACGCTGCGAATCGCCAAACCAGCATCGTCTTTTACTTCCCAGTCAAAACTCCATGGCCCCCAATTGACATGCCCGGAATGGCCGAAGCTCGAGGAAGTGCATCCCAGAACAAAAACCAGCGCAACTAAACGCAAGGTGGAGAAACAAATCTTTGTCATGGCTTTTGCTCCTTGTTTTCATGGCCCAGCGCACCAGCGGAAAGGACCTTTTGGTCTGTCAGGTCTACCATCGAAAAATAGCGAGGGACATCTTCGTCTCCTTGTCGAAAAGTGACGCGCAATACGCGATGTCCGTATCCGGCTTGTCCCTCGGGTGTGTAACTAAGAATTGCGTGGCCGGTCAGTCCTTGCAATTTGCTCCGCAGGTTATCGTCGCGGCTAGCCAGAGCAATGGCCGTATTGATTTCCTCGCGGCCTTCAGGAGGCTGAAAGCCTTCTGCTTTAGTTACACTTTCCACTTTTAGGCCATTCATGCGCGCATATACCGCGGCATTATTTGCATAGCTGAAAAATGTCACGCGGGTGATCGGAGCGGCACCGGCATTAACGGTTTGACCTTTCTCGGGTTCGATTTCGTCGACCGTGATGTACGCGAACCGGGCCCCGAGCAGATCTCGAACACGAGTGTCTTGCAAGGCCGCGTCGCGTGTCTGCACAGCCAGACTATCAGTCAAAGAAGTTGAAAGTTCTTGCACCGCCACGGCACTGACATTAGTTCGACCCTTCACTTTGGGCGGGAACCCTTCCTGTTTTTCTGTAAACTCCTGCCGCACGACTTGAGGCGGTTTTTCAGGAAGCGTCACCTGCTGTGACTTTGGCTTGCAGGCAAGTCCCAGCAGCGGAAGTAGCACTGCAATCGTGATTGTGAGAAGAGTTGCGGTTTTGCGTTCTTTCATAATTCGTCCTTTCCCTCAGACGTGAGGAGCTTACGAAGCGGAATTTCCGCAACGCCAAGAAACCAGTGAACTTGACTCAACTATTCTTATCTAAAGCGGGAATGACCTGCCGTGAATGAGAGGAGTAGAGTCGTCATTGCTGCCCTTAGCTCGTGGGTTTACCACCCAATGGACAAAGAAATGAACCCCTGGTTGAGATGGGGCGCACTCTAGCACAGCGGCCACTAAGGGGCAATGGTTTTCCAGGGCCTACCGGCGAATTACACCACGACCGCCACCGGTCATCACTTCCTTGCCATGTTGATTCCGGCAAATCCAGGTTGAATTAACTTTGAAATACTTCTCCTGCGGATCAAGCTCAGTCAATGTCACTTCGCAGGTGATGGTGTCACCCGCAAACACCGGACGGTGAAAGGCGAAAGTCATTTCGCTCGCAATCAGATTGATGTCGCCGCCAATCTTCGTTGGCAAAGTAGCTGTTAGTAATCCATGCGCCATCAGGCGACCGCGCTCATCCGGAACCAGGTGATGTTCGCCTTCATCGCCTGACAGCGCGGCAAACGCGCGAATGTCTTCCTCTGAGAACGTGCGCTGCCAGCGCATGACGTCGCCAACTTGCAAGACTTGTTACCTCCTGGGGATTACGAGAAGGGGCCACACCTGCGCGTGGCCCCCAGGCGCGTTTACCGTTTCTTCTTGCCCTTCTTTCTCGCCTTGCCCGCTACTCGTTGTTCCTGTTTGCCTAACAGTTTACCCGTCAGGTTTTGAATATCACGAGCGGCGGTCCGATTCGGAAGCAGCGCTGCTGCTTGTTGAATCGCCATTCCCACAATCTGAGTGCGATCGGCCACCGAGATTGCTCGCCAGGGATCTCCCGGACCTGGACCAACTGGATGTGGTTTGCCGTCGGGTCCGATCACAATACCCGGCGCATCGTTGATAACGCCGAACAATATTTTGACATACGACAACGGGATATTGATCGCGGGTGAAACGAATTCGTCGTCATATTGATAACCGAGCGCGTGATGCTCAACCACGCTAGCAGGCGTCCACGTTCCCGGCCATGGCGCCGGCGGTCCATCACTGAAGTTCATCGCGTCATTCAGGTTGTGGCCTTGCGCGGCCCCGCTCGCCGGCAGATACGGCGACGCGCCCGGGTGAATTCGCTGCCATTGCGCCCAGAGCCTGTCGATGTTGCAGTGGTGCAGGAAAAACACCGGGTCATTTGGCGAAGTCATCGCCCCCATCGTTCCGCCCACAAAACGATGCACCAGATTGTGCAGATTAGTCTCAACGTTGGAACGCAGGCCCGCCGAAGAGTTCTGCCACGGGTAACTATCATACTTGTCGGTTGTCAGCGATGTATCAACGTCCGAATCTGTTGGCAACTGCATCGCGGTGGGATCGGTGCCGAAGGATCGCTGCAAGAAGTTAGGATCAGAATTGCTGTCCCTAACGTTGATCGTCCAGTGGTTCGGTCCATCGTGAGCGAAGGGACCGGTCTTGACCTTGTCCTGATCGGCGTGATCGCCATTGCCTCCAAGTAAGTCGTTGGTAAACGGATTTGAAGCATTGTCCGGCCAATCCCAATAAGGAATGGTCACTGATGAATCGATAGCGACGAGATCGTTCTCGAACGCCAGCAGCATCACGCGATGCCAGGGAAAGAACGCTGGTCGACGATGCGCCCAGCCCGGACTCGCCATCATGGCGTTCATGTGAACTTCGGCATAGTCGTCGTAACGACTGCGATTTGCATTCCCCGGATGAAGCACGCTGGGTTTGGTCTTTAGGGCGAGAACTGCATTAACAAACTTCGTTTTTTGAGTGGTGCTGAGTGACTTGACGTTTCTGCGAATGCGCATGTTCGATCCTCCTAATCAAGCAGGTTGGACTTTGAGCTTGATGATTTTAGTATCGCGTCAAAGCTGCGATAGCCGAAAGAAAGTTGAGAGCTATGAGCGTCCTTGTTCCCGATAACAAGTCTGACGTGAGGAGCAAGGGTGCTCTTTGGTCGGGCGGGCGGAATTTATCATAAGCAGATCGGCTTCACAACGTTGCGAAAACCGTGCGGTGAACGCAACGCGAAATGCCTAGTAACGCTCCAGATCCTTTCCTACTTTGACGGCGCCGGTGAAGCCCCCGGTTCGCACGCCTGCCAGCAGATCGTCGTCGCTGGAACCAAAACGGATGATGTGAGTGAGCACCAGCAACTTAGGCTTGACACGCACAGCCAGCGCGCCCAGCTCTACGTCAGAAGTGTGAAACTCGCGCATGTACTGCGGCCAATATTTTCCGCCCGGACGATCTTCGGGAGCGAGGTGCAGCGGAGAATAGACTTCGTGTACCAGCACATCGACGCCGCGTGACGCGCTAATCAAAGCTTCACTAGGCCGCGTGTCGCCAGAGATCACAATCGAACGATCATGCGTGTCGATGCGATAAGCATAGGCTTCCTTCCAACTTCCATGCGGCACAGGGATCGCTGTAATGCGAACGCCATCGCGGTCGTAAACGACGCCGGATTTAATCTCGTGAACCTTGACGCGATAGCCGCCGCGGACTTCGCGCTCCAGTCCATAGGTTCGAACCTGAATGTCCTGCGCATAAGCTGCGAGCAAGTGGGCAGTCATTGATCGAAGTCCATGCGGACCATAGACGGGCATTGGCGAAACGCGGCGCATGATCCACGAAGTCAGAATCAAGTCTGCGTAACCGAGTGTGTGGTCGCTATGAAGATGCGTAATGAAAACTGCTTCGGGACCACTGATAGGAAGTTTCGCGGCGTTTATGCGACGCATCACGCCAGAGCCGGCGTCAAACAAGAACACGCGCTTCCCAACTAACACGGCGGTTGCGGGTCCAGCAGCGTTAGGGTCTGGATAAGGCGTGCCCGTGCCGAGCAAGATGATCTGGGTTTGTTCTCTCTGTTCACTGGCAGATTGCGCAGCTACAGAAAATACAGGCAGCAGCAAGACTGCGCAGAGCATTGCAAGTCGGAAGCGGCATGGACGTTTATGCATTTAGTTTCCTTTGACGGAAAGTGGTGGTCTGGTGCAAACCCTGCTCAGTGCCCACTGCCCACTGTTCCTACGGTTCCTTCAGCGCCAGCTTCGATACGTGGTTTCGCGACGCAATGAACAGTTCGTTCTTGTCGTTGAAGACCATGCCCAAAGCAATACCGCCGGAGTCAAACACAGCCAGGTAACGGCCGTTCGTATCAAACACCTGGACGCCTTTGAAGTCGCTAACATAGACACGGCCTTTGCCATCGACGGCAATAGCGGACGGCGCGCGAAATTGTCCCGGCTGATCACCGTCGTCGCCAAATTTCGTTATGTACTTTCCGTCCGAAGAGAACTTGAACACGGCATTGTTGAATGAGCCAAGCGCGTAGATGTTGCCTAAACCGTCGACAGCCAGATGAGTGTCTAGTTCTGAATCATCGGTGACTGAACTAATCGCCGCGCGAATTGTACGAACAACCTGGCCGGCAGAATTGAACCGCACGATGTCGTCACGGTTCTTGTACCACGAGGCCACGAGGCCGCCGTCCGCGGTAACCCGAATATCGTCAAACCCCCAGCCACCTGAATAGGCCACCTCGCCGAGCAGCTTTCCAGTTTCACCTTCATGACGAGTAATCGTCCCGCTCTGCACAACATAAACGACGCCATTGCGATCGGCGGCCATTCCCGTCAACGGCATCTTGGGATCAACCATCCATTGCGTTATGAATTTCCCGTTCGCGTCGAACACCTGAATACGCCCACCGCTGTATTCGCCGACATAGATTTTTCCCGACGCATCCACAGCGATCGCGCGCGCGTCCTTAAACATTCCCGGACCAATTCCTTCAGAGCCGAAGTTGAGAGTTGGTGTCGCGAAAGAGTTGGGCTGCGCTTTGCCGCCGAGTGGCGTTAGTCCTCTCTTGTTTGGCGGCGTAGTAATACCCGGGGGACTGGATCCGCGCAGCACCGCGCCGATGAGCCCTCCAAATGCGACTACTGCGATTACGACGCCAATTACCGGAACCAGAACAATCAGCAATATCCAGGTGGGCGCTTTGCTGCGGGCGCCACGCAAATCGATGTTTACCTGCGAAATAATCTGAGCCGGGCGGCCGCGCATTTCATCAGGGACTGATAGTTGACTACTGCAGTAGGGGCACTTCGCAGTCAGACTTGCGCCAACTACGTCCTTTTCATAGTTGACCGGTGCGCCGCACTTGGGACAGTCGAAAGTTTTCAGCATTTATGACCCCTTTTTGGAGTGCGGTGACCTGTCACCGCTTTCACCTTGGGCGGCTTGACGCCCAAGTCTTTCAGTGGTTCAGCTAGACGGTGGTCGCGACAAGTCGCAACCTACTAAAGCGGTGACAGGTCACCGCACTCCAAAGAGTTGCCTCCTGCGTTACCATCCCATGCGTTCGCGTAGCGAAGTGATGTGCGCGACATGATGTTGACCGTGCCAGGCGTAGAGCGCGACGTTCTTATCAAGAGTGACCGCACCTAGTTCAGGATGACGAAAGATGCGTTGCCAGTCGTCCTGCTTTAACGATCGCAGAAACCAAACCCAGCGGCCATGAAGCGCCTCAAGCAAGTCGAGTGAAAGCGCAATCGGGGCCTGGCGCGCGTCGTCCAGCCTGGCCCAACGATCTTCAAAGTAGGGCTTAATCGTCGGTTCATCTTCGGTGAGCGCGAGCTTGAAACGCAGGTAGGAATTCATATGACTTTCGGGCACGTGATGCACCACCTGGCGAACCGTCCAACCCTCGGGTCGATAAGGAGTGTCGAGTTGTTCCTCATTCAAACCCGCCACCGCAGCGCGCATGCGCGCAGGCGTTTCCTCGATCTTCAGGATGCACGCCTGGCGCTCGTTGTCAGTAAGCGGTGTTTCGTACTTGAATTCGCCGATAGGGTAACGCAGATCCATTTTCGCCTCCGGGTTGTATCTGGTCGGGAGTTCAGCTTATTCTCGCGCGGCCATTCTATAAGCTGATCTTTAATTGCCACAACCATGACGGAAACAGCAGACGTTGTAATTATCGGTAGCGGCATTGTCGGTTCGAGCGTGGCCTACCATCTGGCCACACAAGGCTGTACCAACGTGCTGGTGATCGAGCGTGAGGCCCACCAGGGAAAAGGCTCGACCGGCAAGAGCATGGGCGGCGTGCGCGCGCAGTTTGCGACCCCAGTCAACATTCAGATGTCGCGCTATTCGATCGACTTCTTTTCGCGTTTCGATGAAGTGGTTGGACATCCGGCAGACTATCGCGCGCACGGTTATCTTTTTTGCGCGACAAACGAAAGGCACCTTGAATATCTCAAGACAAATCGCGAGCTGCAGTTGACGCTAGGAGTTAAGAATGTCGAGTTGGTTTCCCGCGAGGACATCGCAAAATTTGTCCCGCAACTGCGCGTCGACGACATACTCGGTGGGACGTTTTGCCAGACCGATGGTTTCGTCGATCCACACAGCGTGATGATGGGCTTCATGCTCAAAGCGCGCGAACGCGGCGTGCGCCTTTGGCTCGACACTGAAGTGACTGGCATTGAAGTCGAAGCTGGGAGCGCAGGTCCTGGGAGCGCAGGCATCCTGCCTGCAATGAGCGCGAAGCGCGAACCCTCCTGCATTCCTCGAATCACTGGCGTCACGACCTCACGCGGATTCGTCTCAACCAGAATCGTCGTCAACGCCGCCGGTCCTTGGGCCGCACAAGTCGCACAACTCGCCGGCGCCGAGTTGCCCGTCGAACCATTGCGACGTCAACTCGTTCCCACTGAACCCTTCGACGGCTTGCCGCAACGCTTTCCGATGGTCATCGATATGTCCACTGGCTTTCACTTCCGTCGCGAAGGCAAAGGAATTCTGTTGGCGTGGAACGATCCAGACGAAACGCCCGGCTTTAAAACCGATTTCGATCCCCGCTTCGTGGAAAAGATTCTGACGCGCGCTGCCGATCGCGTGCCGCGTTTGGCTGAAGCGGAAGTGAATCCGCGCCGCGCCTGGGCCGGTCTTTACGAGATGACACCAGACCACCACGCCATCATCGGCCCCGCGCCAAATATTGAAGGGTTGTATTTCGTTAACGGCTTCAGTGGACACGGCGTGATGCACTCACCAGCCTCAGGCCGCATCACCGCCGACTTAATACTTCACGGCCGTTCCGATCTCATCGATGCGAGGCAACTCAACCTTGAGCGTTTCGCCGAAGGGAGATTGCTGGAAGAGACCGCAGTGCTGTAAACAAACATGCGCGGTATTCTGGGCCCTGTTTAGCTCATCCACATTGACTCGAGATGACTTCTCACTTATAAACCATGCGCGCACGCGTTTGACTTAGCTGAATTAAGCTCCGGTTAGTCTCACAAAGTTAACAGGACCACAGCACATGCCCCCGACAATCACGACCCAGGCGATCACCTTCGAAAACAATCGCGCGGCGACGGCGGTGTTTCCGCCGGCGGGCGCCAAAGCTGAAGACATTATCGGCGCGCTGGGGCTGGCAGATTACAAAGCCGTGCTCCTCCTTATCGGCGGCGCCGACAACATCGAAGACAAGCTGAAGCCCAGGCTCACTCAGTTGTTTGGCCGTGGCATTGCGCGCGCGGCCGCGAAATCAAACGCGGTGATCATCGACGGCGGCACACAAGCCGGTGTGATGGAGATGATGGGCCAGGGAGTAGCTGATCATGGTTACAAATCTCCCTTGATCGGAGTCGCACCGCTCGGGCTGGTTACATATCCGGGAAGCACGGGTGCGGGCGCAACGCCGCTCGACCCTAACCATCCATACTTCGTCCTCGTTGACGGCAACGCTTGGGGCAGCGAGACCAGCACGATCTATAACCTGGTCCGTGTGTTGAAAAGTAAGCTGCCGGCCCTGGCTCTGCTCGTTGGCGGCGGAGCAATCGCGAGAAACGAAGCGCTTCAGGCTGTTCGTCAAAACCTTCCTCTAATTGTTGTAGAGGGTAGTGGCGGGCTGGCCGATGAGACTGCCGCCGCTTGGAAAGCCCGGCCGGATTTACCAGACGAACCCGTGATGGCTGAGATCATTGCAGACGGAAGGATAGAACTGCATCTTTTGGGTAATTCAGTAAAGGGTGCGGAACGTCTCGTCACCCACGGCCTCGGGGGTGAGACGGTGTTGATGCTGGCTTGGGAGCGCTTTGCTGATTACGACCGGAATGCCGTTCTGCAGGAGCGCAGATTTGACTGGGTACAAGGGTCAATCTTATTAATCGGACTGGTGGCAACTGCGCTGGCAATAAGCAAACAGGTATTCGTGCCCAAAGATGCTAATGGCGTCAGCGTGATCGCCAGGTTGAGCTTCTGGTGGTTCATTCAGTACCTGTTGATAACGATGCCGATTGTGCTAACAATCCTGGTCACTGCCGCCAACAAATTTAAGCAAGGCAACAAGTGGCTGTTGTTGCGCGCCGGCGCCGAATCAATCAAGCGGGAGATTTACCGGTTTAGGGCAAGGGCTGGCGATTACAAAGAAGCATTCATTGGGCCGCCAACTCCGCCTGCAACACCTGGGGAACCGGCGCCGCCGACTCCGCCGACTCCGGAACAGGTATTAGCGCAAAGAATTGAGGATATCACCCGGCGCGTCATGCGGACTGAAGTAAATTCATCGTCAGTTCAGCCATATAACAAAAGCAACGGCTTTCCACCTTACATGTATGGCGCTCAGGGTGGAGACGATGGTTTTAGTATGTTAACTCCCGATCGGTACATTCAGGTGAGGCTGGGAGACCAACTTAGTTATTACAAACGGAAAGCGGTCGAACAAGAACAAAAAGTAAAAAGAGTTCAGTGGTCTATCTATATAATTGGCGGCTTGGGAACACTCCTGGCGGCCATCAATCAGCAGGTCTGGATTGCTTTGACTACCGCTGTCGCGGCGGCGTTGGTCACGTATCTAGCCTACAAACAGACCGAAAATACTTTAATGAAATACAATCAGGCCGCCACTGACCTCGACAGCGTCAAGGCATGGTGGCTGGCCCTACCTATTCACGAGCAAGCGAAACAAGCCAACGTGGACGCGTTGGTAGACCACACCGAAAAAGTGCTCCAGTCAGAACTGGACGGTTGGGTGCAGCAGATGCAAAACGCGCTTGCCGAACTGCGTAAGGGCCAGGCTCAGGCAACCGAAAGAGAGGAACCGAGCCCAGGCGGTGGCCCCGACAGTGGGCCGATGAATGACAACCAGGGTTCGCCGCCATCTAACGAAACACCGTCAGGAGACAATGTGGACGTTTTGGTGGAGCGCACTGAGAAAGCCGTACAATCTGGGTTGGACTCGGAGACGCCTCCATCTCAACCTTCGGACGCAAGCCGTTGACGTTGAAAGAATCTGTCTCGGGAGCGCATAGGAGAACAATAATGAGAGTCGCCTTAGCAGTTGCAATTGTCGGACTTGTGCTTACACCGTCTCTCAAAGGCTTTGGCAACCCGTCCCGTGATGCTCAGGTTCGTAAGTCTCTGATCGTTTCAACCGAGTGGCTGGCCGAGCATCTCAAGGATGATTCTCTCGTGACACTCCAGGTTGGCGAGAAGGACGAATACGCCGCCGCACACATTCCCGGTGCACAGTTCATCGCGCTTGCCGATATTTCAACTCCGCGCGGCGAAGGCCTCGCGCTTGAACTTCCTGCCGTCAGTCAACTCAAAACAACGTTTGAGAAGCTGGGAGTTTCCGACAAATCCCGCATCGTAGTTTATTTCAGTAAGGATTGGGTGACGCCAACCGCGCGCGTGTTCTTCACGCTCGACTATCTGGGACTGGGGAGTCGGACTTCGATACTCGACGGCGGCTTGCCGGCTTGGCGTGCTGAAGGAAGACCAATAACAACTGAAGTACGCAAACCCGCGTTGGGAAAATTAACGCCGCACCCGAATGGGAAACTTGTCGTGGATGCCGCCTGGGTCAACGCAAACTTGAACAAGCCAGGCGTGATGGTTCTCGATGCGCGAGCGGCAAAGTTTTATACCGGCGAAGAAGTGGGACGCATGCCGCGCGGCGGCCACATCCCCGGAGCGAAGAGTATTCCCTTCTCAAGCCTCGTCCAAGACTCAAACAAGTTCAAAAATGTCGAAACCCTGCGCCAACTCTTCAACGCCGCCGGCGTAAAGAAAGGCGACAGCGTCGCCACCTACTGCCACATCGGCCAGCAAGCGAGCCTGCTCTACTTCGTCGCCCGCTACCTCGGCTACGACGCCCACCTTTACGACGGCTCATTCGAAGACTGGAGCCACCGGCCAGAGCTTCCGGTGGTGAAGTCGGATGGTGTCAAGACTGAGACCAAGCCCTAGCCAAATGTCGATCGCAGGTCTTGCTGGTCGCTCATATTTGGACGCCCAGGGCATGGGCCGTCTGCGGTCCTACTTCGCCATCCACCACCAGGCCCTTCACTCGTTGTAAGGCGGCGACTGCGGCGGTGGTCTTTGGTCCGTATTTACCATCCACCCCACCGGAGTCGATTCCCGCGGTCCGTTCCGCCCGTTTAGGCTATACCGCTTCCCATCGTAATTAGACTACTGCCCAACCGAACCGCCCCGGTGATGAGATTGAGAATTTTTGCGATGTTTTTAAGGTTCGACAGCATCCCATTAATCAGATCGGTTGAGTCCTTGAGTTCCTTGTTCAGGGTCTTTACAAGAGGATCATTCTCCGCAAAAACTCGATTTCTCGCCTCCCAGAAATTATCACGGGAGTTAACGTAGTCTCGACGCAGTTGGTCCTGTTGCGCAGCATTGCAGGCGGCAAACAACTTGTTGAAGTTGCGATCGAGTAAGAAGTATTGATCTTTCAAGTTTTTGAAGCTTTGTGAGTCTGCCACTTGATTACCTCCGTCGTTAGATTCGAATCGAGAAAAGTTACTTTCCTTTTTCAGAACGTAACTTGTTAATTTCATCAAGATAAGATTGGGCCTTCTCGATGCCGGCTAATGCCGAGTCCAAACTTAACCCTTTACTAGCATTAAACTCGCGGTGATTTTCGACCAACTGTTCAAGGGCTTGGTGAATGCCAACAGCGGCTCCGGCCGACAGCAAACCGACTCGATGCGCCCGCACGCGAGCGATTGCTACAAGTCCTAGAATCGTTTCTTCTTTGTCCACTGGCTTATCTGCTCCGACAAGTTTCAGTCCTACCGCATCCACGACCTTCTGAAGTAAGGGCAAGGATAGAACCATCTTGTTTCGAATGACGTAGTCAACGACGTTTTCGATCTTATTAGCACGCTCTTCCGGAATTGATTTATACGCTTCAGTCTCTCGATCAAACAGCACAGTGAGTCTTTCGAGGGTTTGGAGGATCAAGACGCTACCCTTACGAAGATCCTTCGATTGCTTCCAAGCAGCGAGGTCTCCTGCCAGCTTTCCGAAGATTGTGGAGGGATCAACTCCGCTTGCCTTCAGTGGCGGCAAGCCTAAGATTGTATTTGAAAGGTTCTCGGCTGCGGATTTCACTTCACCCGAGGCATTGTAGGAACTCAACTCTTTCAAAGCGCTGTAAGTAGAACGAAGTCGATTTGCGAGCCTCGAGCGTTTGTTCAACGCGTCTATTTGATCTTGCAGCCGCTGTTGTTCTCGGTCATCGAAACTTGTGCCGCGAATTGCTGAGAGAAAAGCCTCCCACTCCCAGATGTCAAGAGTGTCCCGAGCTAACGAATCGTAATAACTTGCCATAGTTTCCGCCGTGGCGACGCCTGTCTCGGCAAGCTTCAGGCCTTCAGCTTTGTTATTACAACCACTCAGTCCGGGAACAACGAGGAGCAGTACCAATAGCAGGGTGATCACTCTAGAGAGTCGAACTTTGCTGTCTGCCAATTTACTCATAAGTTCTCCTTGCCCATTTATGCGTTCCAGGGCAGTTCGTATCGATGCGATTTAGACGCCAAAGGCACCCTTACTGGATTTGAGCGGTGCCCCGGCATAGACGTGAGTGGATGAGGCGCAGATAGATACTTCAGATTCTCGCGACCGTCAATCGGGTTTTTCCGAAACTCACTTTCTATTTCAACATCGTTCCAGTCTCGCATTCGCCAATTAGGTCGGACGCTGACTAGTCTTACGTTTGATCCTCACCCTTCTATGACAGTGCCGCCCAAGACATTTCATAGTTCTGTAGGCCAGATGGGGGCGAGGTACCTTGCAAGAAGGGATGAGCAGACAAGACAGAAAGCCTACGAAGCTAAGAAAAGGGGAAAACTGCCTGCCTATTTGGTGTCTTCTAGCCATCGGACAATCTCGCTTATAGTCGAAGAGTAAAGCTCTTCTTGCGGAATGCCGAGGCTCTTGGGAACTTTCAAGGAGTGGTCGCCGCCTTCGATGGCGTGGAGGGTTGGCTTGAGGTGATGTTTCTTGAACACGGCGCGCAGCTCGTCGGGGGTGCCGAAGGTGTCGCGTGAGCCTTGCACGAAGAGCATGGGCGCTTTGATCTCAGGAAGATGTGCGTCACGAAGTTTGTCGGGGCGACCCGGTGGGTGGAGTGGATAGCCGAGAAACACCAGGGCGGCGATGTCCTGACTCGGAATATTCTGACTCGTGGACTTATTCTGATCGCTGCGACTACTGTTCGCTTGCGAAAGCGCTGATGAGTCCGCGCTCTCCAATGCCGCCACCTGCGACGCGATGCGACCGCCCATCGACTTGCCGCCGATCGCCAGCCGGTTCCCTTTCAATTTCTTCAACTCCGTCGCCGCATCGATTACGGCAAGGTAACACGCCTCAAGTTTCGCTTTCGGATCGGGCACGTGACGCCCCTGTTCCATGTAAACAAAATTGAAAGTGATAACGTCGAGACCGCGCTCAGCCAAGCCGTTGGCGAACAAACGCACGAACGGATGCAACTGACCGGCTCCGGCGCCATGGCCGAGAATCAGGGTCACGCCGACGCGCAGTTTCTTGGGAGCGGCGTAAAGAAGCGCGGTCACACGATCGCGCTCGTTGATTGTTATTGTGAGTTTCTCTGGTTCAATTGGCATAAGTGAAGCACCCACTCTAACCGCCAAGCCGCCAAGAGCGCCAAGAAAAAACAACTAGCGAGCTAACAGATTCTGAATTTGTTTCTTGGCGTCCTTGGCGACTTGGCGGTTAGCCATAGATCCGTGGCACGCGCTGGCTGATGCCACAAGTGACTTCGTAAGAAAGCGTCCCGGCGGTCTTGCCAATTTCTTCCGCAGTTATTGAGAGATCGCCTTCGGAGCCCATGAAGATAACTTCGTCTTCCGTCTGCACGCCTGCGACGTCAGTAACATCGATTATCGTGAGGTCCATTGAGATGCGCCCAATCACCGTGGCGTAAACGCCGCGTATGATCGCGTGGCCGCGATTGGATAGAGCGCGCCGGTAGCCGTCGTCATAACCAATTGGAACCGTCGCCACCAGCGTCTTGCGCGACGCTTCAAACGTGCAACCGTAGCCAACCGTCTCTCCCTGCGGCACCCACTTGAGCAACGTGATGCGGGAATGAAGCGACATCACGGGTCGCAGTTTTACATCGCGATCTTCCGGCGCCAAGGTATCCCAAAGACCATAAAGCACACCGCCCGGCCGAATCATGTGGCCCCACGCGGCCGGCTGAGCAAACACAGCCGCCGAATTTGCGAGGTGGTGATAGGTGGGTGAGAAGCCGTGTTCACCAAAAGCACCGACGGCATTTTCGAAACGTTGAATTTGATCTTTCGTGAGCGGGCCGCATGAGGGTTCGTCCGCGGCAGCGAAGTGAGTCATCAAACC
>JANLYZ010000427.1:0-2235 GCA_031365905.1 Chloracidobacterium sp.
GTCATCGATGCGCGTTACCTCGTAACCTTTGAATTCCGATTTGGTATCGCTTCGGCGCGATAGTGCAACATACGCCCTTCTCGTCTTCTTAGACTCCGCAGTCGGATTAGCGGCGTCACGCTGCTGGAGTCTCTTTAACACTTCTTCTATGGCTCTTCTGAACTCATCCTCAGAAAAGCCGGTGAAATCACCTATAAAGTAATGGATATCGTTGATTGGTTCGGCCCATCTGTGTACATACCTGGACTTGCCTTGCGAGAGAATCATAATCATCAAGTCAACTGGTATCCCATAGGTATCGTAAAGTTTTGCCAACTCTTCTGTTGGTACTATTACCTCATTCGTTTTCGCATCCCGGCTGGAATCAATAAGCGCATGAAGTTTCTGCAACCCAACGATCAAAGTGTTTCCAAACCGCACTTCTTCCAACTTCACCATCTTCTCGATGAAGCCGCGCTGCGCTTCCAATTCCGGATAGGGTTCATGCATCTCATCCACAACGAAGTTCGTCACTTTATGAAAGAACGAATCCCGAAAGCCAAGCGCGTGACGGCCCTGATAAATCGCGCGACGCATGATTTTGCGGAGGACGTAGTTGCGGCCTTCGTTGCCCGGCAGGATGCCATCAGTGATCAGGAACGCAGTTGCGCGAGCGTGATCGGCGATGACGCGCATCGCAAAACCTTCCTGAGTTTCCGGCTGATAATCCTTGCCTGCCAACTGTGCGGTGAACTCCACAATCGGCCGCAACAAGTCGGTATCGTAATTTGAATACTTGCCCTGCATGACTACAGCGGTGCGCTCGAGTCCGAGGCCGGTATCAACTGATGGTTTTGGCAGCGGCTCAAGTTTGTATTGAACTGAGCCCTCCTTCACAGTCGGGCTACTGCCCCTTTCGACCTCGATGCGGTTGTATTGCATGAAGACCAGATTCCAGATCTCCATGGTCGTGTCGCCGGGTCCGTTCACAAACTCAGCGCGGTTGAACTCCGGATTCTCCGGATGCTCGCCGAGGTAGTAGTGAATCTCGCTGCACGGCCCACACGGTCCGGTCTCGCCCATCTGCCAGAAATTATCCTTGCGGCCGAAGCGGAGGATTCGCTCGCGCGGCGCGCCAACCTGTTCCCAAAAGCCGGCGGCATCTTCGTCTGCACCTACTTCATCATCGCCGCCAAACACCGAAAACCAGAGCCGCTGCGGGTCCATCTTCAGTTCGTCAACCAAAAATCCCCAGGCCAACTTGATGGCGTCTTCCTTGAAGTAGTCGCCAAAAGAAAAGTTGCCGAGCATCTCAAAAAACGTTTGATGTCGCGCGGTCTTGCCGACTTCATCAAGGTCGTTATGTTTACCACCGGCGCGCACGCACTTCTGCGACGAGCAGGCGCGCACGTAGTCGCGCTTCTCAACACCCAGGAAGACGTCCTTAAACTGGTTCATGCCTGCGTTGGTGAAGAGCAACGTCGGATCGTTGGCAGGCAACAAGGGCGACGAGCGCACCCGGGTATGTCCGTGCCGCTCAAAGTATTTCAGAAAAGTCTCGCGAATTTCGTTTCCAGTCATAATCAGTGGGCAATCGGCAGTGGGCAGTGGGCAGGAGCACGCATTGCTACTGACCACGGACCACTGACAACTGAAGAATTCGAAGTTTAGCACGCAGCGTTAGGCTGACTGAAATTAGCGGGTTCTCACTCTTCGTTCTCATCCAGATCTGGCTTCGAGGCTGCGCGAACTTTCTCACTGACCATCTCAAACGGAAATCCCTGCCGCAGCAGATGGTCAAACAGGCTTTTCGCTTCCGCGCGGGTCTTCGGCCGGCCGCGAAGGCGAACGCGTTTCCCCAAAGCGCGATCCAGCAACTCCTCTTCTGACGTTTCGGCAAACACCTGGTCGAGCGCTTCGTCCGCGACTGAACGAGCAACCTTCTTTTTAGCGAGACTCATTTCCAGCCGCCGCCGGCCGATTGGTTGTTGCCTGACTTTCGCGGACGCATAACTCAGCGCGTAACGTTCGTCATCGAGATAGCCATACTCGCGCAGCCTGTCAATCACAGTTTCGACGATGGTCTTGCTGGAGCATCGTTCCGCGAGGCGTTCCCGCAATTCTTCAATCGAGCGGGGTTTGGCTGCGAGCAGTTTCACCGCACGTTGAAACGCACGCGCGCGCATCTCGTCAGGAGTAAGTCGGGTAGCGCGCGACGCCGCCGACTCAGTTTTGGTTTTTGTTCGACGCTGCCGC
>JANLYZ010000430.1:0-3801 GCA_031365905.1 Chloracidobacterium sp.
TCAACCGATCAAGCGCAGGAGGCAATTGCCGCGGAAACGGTAAGGATCGTTCGCGAGTTTAAGGAGGCCGGGAACGTCCTCAACGTGGTCAACCTGGCGCGACAAACTCCCGCCACGCACCGCCTGGTCGTGCGTCATCTCGATCGGCCCGGCGTGTTGGCAGCCGTGCTCGACGCGATCAAGAGCGAACACATCAACGTGCAGGAGATGGAGAACATCGTTTTTGAAGGCGCTGAAGCCGCGGTGGCGCGCATCAATCTGGATAAGGCGCCGTCGCAAGTTACACTGGATAACTTGCGCGCAGGAAATGCGGACGTAATTGAGCTGAGTGTTTTGGAGATCAGCTAAAGTCCCTTGAAATATCCTATGAAAATGAAATCCCTGTTGGCAGTAACGGCGGTTGGCTGGCTTGTGCTGTTAAGCGCTGGTTTGATTCCGGCTCAGGCGTCCGCGAACAACTCGCAGAATGCTGGTGCGACCGCAACACTATGTGTCTTGGTTCAGGGAGCAGTGCGGTCACCCGGGCGCTTGGAATTAGAGCGCCCAGTGAGGCTGGGTGAAGCGATTAAGATGGCCGGTGGCGCGAACGACAACGCCTTTGAAATGGTTCAGATTGTCCATGCGCCTGGCTTCAAGTGCGGGCAGCCAGAGGGCCACGTCATGGACTGTGTAGATTGTCGCCCAACCGTATCACCGTTACCAGTGCTGTATTTCTATAATGTATCGGGATTGAATAGCGAAGATGAGAAGGCTAATCCATATTTGGAGCAGGGTGACATCGTCATGGTGCATAAGGTCGCTCCGGTGTACGTAACCGGCGCAGTCGTGGCGCCCCAAGCTCTTGAACTTAAGCCGAAATTGACTCTAACCCAAGCGATCGAAACTGCGGGTGGCATGCTGCGCGATAGTAACGCCAAGAAGGTTAGAATTATTCGAGGTCAACCTGGGGACTCAACCGGGGAATCGCTTCTTGTCGACCTGAACGCAATCAGGAAACATCGTGCGGAGGACATAATTCTAAAACCCTTCGACATCATCGACGTTCCTCCGAAGCGTGGTAGGCGCGGCGTTTTGTGACCCTGCTAATTTCCTTCGCGCGTAATCTCTAGACTATGAACACAACACTCATCACCGGCGCGTCTTTGGAAACTGGCGAAGCGTTTGCTCGCAAGCATCGGGTCATGGCACGATGAAGCCTGGAGATTCAAGGTGTCAACGCGACAAATCGTCATAGATGTACCTGACAAGGTTTTGTTGGCGGAAAAAACCGACGAAGCCGGCTTCGCGCGCGAGTTGCGAATGCTCGCGGCGGTTAAGCTTTACGAGTTGGGACGTCTTTCGTCGGGTCGCGCAGCAGAACTCGCTGGGATGTCGCGCGTAGAATTCCTGCAGGCACTTGGAAAGTACAACGTCTTTCCTTTCGCCGCGGAGTTGACCGATCTAGAGAAGCAGCATGAGTGATGCGATCTGCAATACCTCGCCGTTGCTCTACTTGTATCGCATAGGAACAATTGAATGGCTGCCCGGGTTGTTTGACGAAGTTTGGACGCCAACGGCTGTGGCTATCGAGTTGGACGAAGGTAAAAAGCGCGGTCACGACGTTCCAGACCTGGAGCGCTATGCCTGGTTGACCATTGTGAATCCCTCATCAATGCCATCAGAGTGGTTCTCGCTCGATCTTGGAGCTGGCGAGTTGTCGGCTATGGCGT
This sequence comes from Chloracidobacterium sp., assembly GCA_031365905.1. Classification (GTDB taxonomy): domain Bacteria; phylum Acidobacteriota; class Blastocatellia; order Pyrinomonadales; family Pyrinomonadaceae; genus PSRF01. Next base: position 1,710 of record JANLYZ010000430.1, read on the forward strand.
TAGCTCTGGAGAATCCATCCCGAGTGCTTCTTCTCGATGATGCGCTGGCACGTCGGACGGCACAGGCTGCTGGACTAAACGTCTGGGGTTGTCTCAGGGTATTGCTTGAAGCAAAATCTCGAGGCCTTACGAGCGCCATCGCCCCGTTGATTCCTCGCATTCAGGATGCGGGTCTGTGGATGTCCGAAGACATAAAGCAGAGAATTCTGGCTCTCGCTGGCGAAGCGAACGATCAATGAACACAACACTCATCACCGGGGCATCCAGCGGCATTGGCGAAGTCTTTGCCCGCAAGCTTGCTGCGCGTGGCCGCAATGTCTTGCTCGTGGCGCGCTCCGAAGAAAAGCTCGTGACGCTATGCAACGAACTCGGCCGTTCCAACAGCATTCGCGCGCAGTACGTCGCGCTCGATCTCAGCAAGCCCGAATCACCGGCACGTTTATTTGAAGAAGCCGAGAAGCGGGGCCTGATCGTCGACATGCTGATCAATAACGCCGGATTCGGTTCAATGGACGAATTCAGCAAGCTCGATCTCGCACGCGAACTGAACATGATCGATCTCAACGTGAAGTCGCTGGTTGAACTGACGCACCGCTTTCTGCCGCCGATGATCGAGCGCAAACAAGGAGCGATCATTAACGTTGCTTCGACCGCGGCGTTTCAGCCAGTGCCGTTCATGGCAACCTACGCGGCCACAAAAGCGTTTGTGCTTTCGTTTTCAGAAGCGCTCTGGGAAGAGAATCGACATTACGGGATTAAAGTGCTGGCGCTTTGTCCGGGTGTTACTGAAACGAATTTCTTCGAGGCCGCTCGCGGTCAGAAACCTCCCGCGCGCATCTCGCAAACACCCGAAGAGGTTGTTGACACAGCGCTGCGTGGACTCGAGCGTGGGAAGAGTCACATCATTTCAGGCTGGACGAATTTTTTCATGACGCAGAGCGAACGCCTGGCGCCGCGCTCTTTGATCACGCGCGTCGCCGGACGCATGATGCGCTCGCAGCAGAAAAAAGACGGTGAATAGTGAATAGTAAATAGTAGATAGTTCGGAGATTCGAATGACGGAACGAATAAACAACTTCAGCGCCGGCCCCGCAGTTCTTCCTGTTCCCGTGTTGGAGGAAGCGCAGCGGGACATGTTGAGCCTGCCGGGCGTTGGCATGTCAGTGATGGAAATCAGCCATCGCTCGAAAACGTTCGACGAGATTTTTGCTCGCGCGGAGACTGGCTTGAGGGAATTGCTCGGCATTCCGAATAACTATCACGTGCTCTTTTTGCAGGGCGGGGCGAGTCTACAGTTTTCAATGATTCCGATGAACTTCCTGCCGGCGGCAGGCAGCGCTGATTACGTCATCACCGGAAGCTGGGGCAAGAAGGCTCTGAAAGAAGCGAAGCGCGCCGGCACTACCAACGTGGCGGCAAACATGGCTGACGGCGGCTTCACGCGCGTGCCCGCCAATGATGAACTCAAGTTCGATCCCAAAGCCGCTTACGTTCACATCACGACCAATGAAACGATCGAAGGAGTGGAATGGAAACAGGAACCGGAGGTTGGTGATGTTCCGCTTATTGCTGACGCGTCGTCTGACATTCTGTCGCATCCAATTCCGGTTGATAAGTATGCGCTCATCTATGCGGGCGCCCAGAAGAATATGGGACCGAGCGGAGTCACGCTCGTTATAGTTCGCGATGATTTGCTGAAGCGGATCCCGGATGGACTGCACACGATGCTCGACTATCGCACGCACGTCGAGAACAAATCGCTTTACAACACGCCGAACACCTGGGGTATTTACATCATCAGCCTGGTTTGCAAGTGGCTAACGGAAAAAGGCGGACTCGAGGCAATGCATCGCGAGAACGAGAAGAAGGCACAACTGATTTACGACACGATTGACGCCGGAGGCTTTTATCGCGGCCACGCTGATCATGATTCACGCTCCATCATGAACGTGACCTTCCGCCTGCCTTCGGAAGAACTCGAAAAGAAGTTCACGGTGGAAGCAACAGCGAGCGGACTGGACGGTTTGAAGGGACATCGCTCGGTCGGCGGCATTCGTGCCTCGATCTACAATGCGTTCCCACTCGCGGGCGT
>JANLYZ010000446.1:0-8373 GCA_031365905.1 Chloracidobacterium sp.
GCGACAAACTCACCGGAATGCTTGGGCTCGAGCTCCGCTCTTAACTGGGTGTTGTAGAGAGCCTCACCATCCCTCGCCAGCGTGGAAGGTTTGGTAACGGAATTGGAATCGAGCGAGATGGCCATAGAGTTTCCTGGCGGCAATTCTATCACAATGCGTTTTGTTTAATGGCGTCGAGCGTCAACACATCTCTTAATCGCACCGGCAATTGCTCGGTTCGGTTTTCAGTCCTGCGATGTGATCACAAATGTGATCACTTCCAAGTCACCGCATCTTCTGAATGATCGCGTCGGCAAACTCAGCAGTCTTCGCAGTCCCACCGATGTCTCTCGTGCGCACGGTGCCTTCCGCGAAAACTTGCAGCAGCGCATTCTCAGTTCTATCTGCCGCCTCACGTTCGCCGAGGTGTCGCAACATCAGAATGCCTGATTGCAGCAGCGCCGTTGGGTTTGCGATTCCCTGACCCGCGATGTCAGGCGCCGAACCGTGAACTGCTTCAAACATAGCTCCCTTCTCGCCGATGTTTGCGCCTGGTACGAGTCCGAGCCCGCCGATCAAACCAGCGCATAGATCCGACACGATGTCGCCGTAAAGATTTTCCAGCAGCATCACGTCAAACTGTTCCGGCCTCATCACGAGTTGCATGCAGGCGTTGTCAATGATCTTGTCATCAGCTTCGATCTCGGGATATTCGGTCGCCACTTTTCGGAAGCAATCGAGGAAGAGTCCGTCAGACAACTTCATGATGTTGGCTTTGTGACCGCAGGTGATCTTCTTCCGGTTTTCGCGGCGCGAATACTCAAACGCAAAGCGCGCAATGCGCGTGGAAGCTTTCTCGGTGATGATCTTCAAACTCTCAACGACTCCGGGAACGACAACGTGCTCGAGTCCCGCATAAAGACTTTCCGTATTCTCACGAACGATAACCAGATTAAGTTCCGGATAGCGGCAGGGAACATTCGGCAACGCGCGAATGGGTCGCAGGTTTGCATAAAGATCCAGCGCTTTCCTGAGGCCAACGTTCACGGAAGTGAAGCCTTTGCCGATGGGCGTGGTGACCGGCCCCTTGAGCGCAACCTTGTTTCGCACGATCGAATCAAGCAAAGCCTGCGGCAGCGTTTCGCCGAATTTCTCCAGCGCCTGCGCACCCGCGTAGTGAGTTTCCCACTCGATATCTACGCCTGAGGCTTCAATGATGCGCACTACGTTGGCGGCGATTTCGGGGCCGATGCCGTCGCCGGGAATCAGTGTGATACGATGTTTCATAATCAATTGTCAGTGGTCAGTGGTTAGTGGCCAGTTGGATCCTTAGCTCTTTTCCCCGCATGCATTCCTGCTAGTGAGTTACACGAATTAAGACCAACAGCATAACGACTACAACTGACGACTGACAACTGACGACGGACCCGAGACGAATGATGCAAACAAACGAATCCGCGGCAGTAGCAATTATCGGCGGCGGCGTCATCGGCCTGGCCGTGGCACGCGCACTCGTTTTGCGCGGGGTCCGCGATGTGCTGCTGATTGAGCGCGGGAGTTTGGGAGCGGAAGCGTCTTCAGCCGCCGCCGGCATGCTGGCGCCACAGGCGGAAGCGAATCGCGCGCACGAATTTTTTCAACTCACCTGCCGGAGCCGCGACATGTATCCCGCGTTTGCCGCGGCATTGTTGGATGAAACCGGCATCGACATTGAACTCGAAACTACCGGCACACTCTATCTCGCTTTCACCGAGCACGACGAGGTCGAACTGCAAAGGCGTTACGCTTGGCAAAGCGAAGCGGGACTGCCAATAGAAAAACTGAGTGCCGCGGAGGTGAGGCAGCTCGAGCCGTCAGTTAACGAAGATGTACGCGCCGCGCTCAAGTTTCCCCTCGACACGCAAGTGGAAAACCGCCGTCTTATCAACGCGCTCGTGTCAGCGAACGAACGGCTCGGCGTGCGCATGGAAACTGGCACAGCCGTCGCGTCTTTAAAAATTGAACGTGATCGCATCAGCGGCGTTAAGACTTCGCGGGGCTTTGTGGCCACGGAGGCAGTTGTCATAGCCGGAGGGGCCTGGAGTTCTCTGCTCGGGACCGGAGACAAAGCCTTGCCGGATCTGCGCATCAAACCCGTTCGCGGCCAGATGCTTTGCTTTGAACCGCAGCCGCAGATTGCGCGTCACGTGATTTACAGCCCGCGAGGATATGTCGTACCGCGGCGCGACGGCAGACTACTAGCGGGATCAACCACCGAGCACGCGGGTTTTGAGAAACAGGTTACTGCGGCTGGCGTTCAGTCGATCTTGTCAGCGGCGCTGGAAATATCGCCTCGCATCGCGACGCTGCCAATGACCGATTCCTGGGCAGGATTGCGACCTCGCGCTGCCGACACTTTGCCTGTGCTCGGTCCATGTGCTGAAATTGCGGGGCTTTACTATGCAACTGGCCATTATCGCAATGGCATTCTGTTGGCGCCGATAACGGGAGAGATAACCGCCGCGGCAATTGTTGATGAAATGTTTCCGGCATCGCTCGAGATTTTTTCGCCCGATCGCTTCGGGCTGTTGGCTGTGACCTGTCCATGATTAATTTTCTTTATTCAGGATTCAGGCGGTCTATTGAATTGATCGCTTCTCTGTGCGACCTCCGTGTTCTCTGTGCCTCAGTGGTGACGAATTTCCCACAATCGTTCACCACAGAGACACGGAGAACACAAAGGCAGCACAGAGAAAACCCGATTGCGACGATATCAATTGTGCTCGCGTTAACCGCACTCCTTTTCTCGCCGTCGGCCGGAAATGCTTTCGCACAATCGCCTCAAGCCGAATCTGCCCAACCAGCTCCGCAAGTAAAAACCGAAGCCAAACCAGAGAAGCGCGCTCCGAAAGTATTGTATGAAGAAGCGAAGTCGTATGTTGACAAAACATTTGCCGACTTCAACAAACAGAAAATTCCTTACGATCAGAAACTAGAAGCGAAGACCAGGCAGGATCAGAAAGATCTGGCCGCAAAGTATGCGGCCGCGTTGCAGGCGCGCAAGTCGCTCGCCGACGCAGACCTTTATTACCTCGGCATGCTTCATCACCTCGCTGGTAATGGTGATGAAGCGCTTGCGGCGATGCGTCGCTATCTAGCTGGAGAAGTTTTAGGCGAGAACGCACAGCTCGCGCGCGCGGTAGTCGTCCTTTATGCAACGCGACAGAATCTGATTCCGGAAGCCGAACTCGCAGTTGCAGCTTACGCGCAAGACCAGCCGCAGAATTTGGCAGAGTGGTTTGGCATGGAGAAGCTGATTGCTGAGGCGTCGCAAAAAGCGAAGGATTATCCGCGCGCGCTTCGGCATGCGCAGGAGATGCTGAAAGTTGCGAAGCTCGTCATTGCCGATAAGACAATCAACGCAGTTCGTCGCGACGACATGCTCTTCAAGGCAGTGTCAATGGTGTCCGAAGCTGCTGTGCAGCTCGGCCGCAAAGGCGAAGCGCTCGCGGCCGTTACAGAGTTGCGCAAGCTGGCAATCTCAATACCCTCTGGCAGCCTGTTGCGGCTGGCGAACATTCGGCTAATGGGCCTGGATAGATCAATTGATCCCAAGGGAATATTTAACGAAGCACAGCCTGCCGCTGCCGCGCCGCTTCCAGAGTTGATCGCTACCGACTGGATCGATCAAGCGCCGGTTAAGTTATCCGAGCTGCGTGGCCAGGTGGTGTTGCTCGACTTTTGGGCGCCCTGGTGCGGGCCGTGCCGCTATACTTTTCCGAGATTGCAACGTTGGCATGAGACTTACAAAGACAAAGGTCTGGTTATACTCGGTCTCACAAACTACTCCGGCGATATCGACGGCCGGCGCGCAACTCCCAAAGAAGAGCTGGCGTACCTTCGCACTTTTAAGAAGCAGCAGCGATTGCCTTACGGTTTTGTGGTCGCCGATTCTTCCGTCAACGATTTGAACTATGGTGTATTTTCCATTCCGATGTCGTTTCTGATCGATCGGCGCGGAAACGTGCGCTTTATCGCGATGGGTTCTGGTGAAGCGGAGATTTCGGCCCTTGGCAAGATGATCGACAAAGTGATGGGCGAGGAAAGTGACAAGAGCACTGCCCCGGTCACAGCGAGACAGTAGTTTTTCGTAACGCAAACTGTTAGTTTGCGAATGGTTTGTAAATGGAAAGTCAAAACATAACAATCGGCATTGCCTTCGTCGCCGGCATTCTTTCGTTCCTTTCACCCTGCGTGCTGCCGCTCGTGCCCGGCTACATCTCGCTGATGTCCGGAGTGAGCATCGATCAACTCAAAGATGGCGGGTCAGGCGGAAATGCGCGTCGCGCGGTGATTCTGAATTCGTTGGCTTTCAATGCTGGGCTTTCAGTCATTTTTCTGGCGCTGGGAACGACGGCAGGCTGGGTTGGCGCTTCGATTCTCTCGAATCCGTGGGTTCGTGGCATCGGCGGCGTTGTTATCATTCTCTTCGGCTTGCAGTTGATCGGACTGCTGAAAATCGCAACGCTCTACAAAGACACACGCTTCTTCTCCAACGAAAAACCGCGTGGGCCGCTCGGCTCGTTTACTTTGGGAATCGCTTTCGCCGCTGGTTGGACACCGTGCATTGGTCCAATTCTTGGCGGCATACTTGGACTCGCGGCTGCCAGTGGCGGCTGGCGCAGCGGATTACTTCTTTCTGCTTTTTACTCGGCGGGTCTGGCAGTGCCGTTTCTTTTGACTGGCCTTGGTATCAATAAGTTTCTTGCGTTCTATGGGAAGTTTCGCCGGCACCTGCATAAAGTGGAAGTTGTTTCGGGCGTTGTGCTGATCGTCGTTGGCCTGCTGGTCATGACTGGCAACTCGACCTTGTTGACGAGTTCGTGGGTTGCGAAATACCTGCCCAATGCTGAGGGTTTGATCAAGGTGAAGCCAGCAACGCCGACGACTGGTGCCAACAATAATTTTCAGCCTGCGCCTGAGGTCGAACTGCAAACGCTCGAAGGTCAGCCCTTTCGTTTGACTAGTCTCCGCGGGCATGTGGTGCTTTTAAATTTTTGGGCTACGTGGTGCATTCCCTGCCGCTCGGAGATACCCGAGTTTAATGCGATGCAACGAGACTTGAAGACTCAGGGTCTTGAGGTGGTGGGCGTTTCCACATCGCCGGGAGATACGGTCGCTGCCATAAGAGATTTTCAGAAAGACTTGAAGCAGGACTATACCGTCTTGCGCGGTGCCGAAGAGGTTGGCGAAAAGTTTGGCAACGGCCCTGGCCTGCCGGTCACTTATTTGATAGATCGCGATGGCCGCATTCGCCAGAAGATCATCGGCGCGCGCGATCGCTCCGGCTGGGAAGCGGCGGTGAAACCGTTGCTCGACGAAGCACCCGCGACCGCACAGAAGACCAACTAGTTTTCCTGGTAGGAGTATTCATCATGAAAAGACTATTCGCCCTGATTGTTTTCGCGCTGACCCTGATTCCAGCCGCGGCGTTTGCTCAGGAGAGCCACGAGTATTCGCCGCTGGTCGAGAAGACCGTCAACTACAAAAACTGGACGCTCAACGATCTCAAAGATAACAAGCCGGTCGATCTGCGTTCGCTGGTTGCGGGTAAGAAACTCGTCATGGTGGTTTACTTCGCACCGTGGTGTCCAAACTGGCGCAACGAAGCCCCGGTGGCTGCGAAGCTCTACGAGAAATATAAGGATCAGGGATTCCAGGTGATTGGTGTCAGTGAATATGGCGCGCGCGACGATGTTACTAACTTCTTCGCGCCCACCGGTTCGCCTTACCCGGTTGTGAGCGAGTCAGAATCCAAAACAGATCGCGATAAGACGGCACATTATGGCTATCGCCAGGCGACAGGGGACACGCGCAAGTGGGGGTCGCCCTGGAATATTTTTCTCGAACCCGCAGCGCTCGCGAAAACCGGCGACGTAATCACGGAGAAGGCCTGGGTCGTTAACGGCGAGTTGATTGAAGCTGATGTCGACAAGTTCATAGCGGACCATTTGAAGGCCAGCACCGTGATGACTCCGTGTAAAGAGTAAGTTCAGCGTCCGGGCATCAGGAATGATCACTATCGTAGGGGCACGGCACGCCGTGCCCCTACTTTTGTGCGAGTTAGTGCTAATATGGCCGACTATTTTTGCTGCGTCACTGAAGAAGTTTAGAGTACAAGCTTTAGCTTGCGTTTTTGCAGATCGGACAACCTGAAGGTTGAACTCTGAACTTCTTGAGTCTTTCGTCACTGTTAATTATGAAACTTCGCTTGCTTTATCACGGCCACTGCTTCGACGGCGTCGCCTCCGCCGCAACCTTCACGCGCTTCTACCAGGAACGCATTCACCCCGATGCGGAAGTGAACTACGGCGGTCTGTTGCACCGCCCGGGAAACCTTTTCGATCTAGCGCTGTTTGATGGTGACGAAAACGCGATCGTGGATTTCAAGTATGCGCCTTCCGAGAAACTGACCTGGTGGTTTGATCATCATCAGTCGGCGTTTCTGACCCCTGAAGACGAAGCCCACTTTCGTGCGGACACTTCGGGCAAAAAATTTCTTGACGCGACGCGCAAGTCGTGCACCGAATTCATCGCCGACGTCGCGCGGAATCAGTTTGGCTTTAACGACGAACCGCTGAAGGATTTGATTCACTGGGCCCACATTATCGATGGCGCCCTTTACGAATCCGCCGCCCAATGTGTGGAGTTGAAAGAGCCTGCGTTGCAGTTGATGCAGGTGATCGAAGCCGATCCGGACGACAAGTTTGTTGAGCGAGTTATTCGCGAGCTCACAGTGAAATCGCTCGATGAAGTTGCTACCAGCGAAGAAGTGCAAAGGCGTTTCCAACCGATTCTCAAACAGCACCTGGAAACACTCGAGGCGATCCGACGCAAGGCCATCTCGGCAAACGGAGTCGTGCAGTTTGATCTGGTTGACGAAGGTTACGAAGGCTTCAACAAGTTCATTCCTTACTACCTCTACCCGGAAACTACCTACACGGTCGCCTTAACCAGGGGGCCGCAGCGGACCAAGATTTCCGTTGGCTCGAATCCCTGGGCACCGCGCCCGCGCACTCACAATATTGCGAAAATCTGCGAACGCTACGGCGGCGGCGGACATGCGGTGGTCGGCGCAATCTCGCTCGGGACTGATGAAATAGAACTTGCAAGAAGAGTAATGAAAGAGATTGTGGGAGAGCTTTCTGAGCCTGGAATGCGGGTGTAATATCCTCCCCATGCCCGACCTCCTATCCAGTATCGAGAAATTCGTAAGTTGGGAAACGATTTCGAAGATCGGAAGTATTTTCTCAATTGCGAGTTTGGTAGTAACTATATGGGTACTTCTTGAAACACGTAAATTGCGGTCGCTCTACAAACTGAAGGTGAGGGGTCCTGAGTTGATCAAGGATCTCCACAAGATGGCTTCTAATTTGTCTGAATTCCTTAACGATTATTCAGGCTCGATGACTCAGATTGCTGAGGAACTCGGGAAGACAAGCTCGAAGCTGAAAACCCTGCAGACAAGACTTAGAGGTATCCAGAGAAACTCAGTGAAGCGGGTACGCGGTGACATTGACCAATGTGAGGTTAAGGCTGAAAATGAAGAACAGGTCAGAACGGTTTACGTAGAGATCATCAAAGTGATCGAGGAATTGAAGGACTACCAGAAGGACTTAAACTGGGAGAGATGAGATGGCATCAGAGAAAAAGAACAAATGGATCGATGCGGTAGGAAAACTCCTGCAGCTTACCCAACAAGGGTCGCTGAAATGGAAACCGATTAAGCCTCCTGCTTATCTAAATAGTGCACCCAACGATTCACGAGTAGACGTGGTTTATGACACCGACTACAAGGACAGGGTTCTTCGCCTTTACGAAAAGAGATATAAAATCCAAAAACCGAATCCTGTGTTTGCCACGATATCGGTATTTGCCGACGAGCGCGAGTACCCCTATTGGAGCAGTAAAACTGTCCTTGAACTGCTAGATGAGAACGAGCTGAGTCCGTGGGCTTTTCCGAACTCTCAGGTTCTCGATGATCTTCTTGATGCAGTAAGGTATCAGGTTTCAGGTGTTAAGGATTTTCTCAATGAGATTCTTGCCGAAGCTAGTTAAACGATTGTGTAATATAGCCTCATAAATTCACTTGGACTTGGTGCCTCTTCTGCTAGGGCTGACCCTCCTAAGGTGGTGCCAACGTTTACCGTTAGTGCGGAGTTGCGTTAAGGCTACTTCGCCATCAGCGCTTCAATCTCACCCGCATCCTTCGGCACTCCGGTAGTCAACACGCGCGGGCCGTTCGCGGTACACAGCACGTCATCTTCAATGCGCACGACGATGCCAAGATTCTGTTCGGGAATATCTTTCGTGTCAGGCGCGACGTAAATTCCCGGCTCGACGGTCATCACTACG
>JANLYZ010000473.1:0-29469 GCA_031365905.1 Chloracidobacterium sp.
CATGCTGATCGCGCTGGCCACCCCAACGACAACTTTTATGAAAATGTTCAAGGCCGGCACACCCGACGCGTAAATCTCCGGCAAGTCGCGCGTGAAAATAATTTGCTCGTCGGGAAACTGCTGCCGAATGCGCCCCGCTACCTCGTCTTGTTTAGCCGGGTCATTAACCGCGACCAATATCGCTGACGCGCGGCCTTCGCCGCCTTCCTGATCCTGTAGCGTTGACAAGGGAATCTTGATGCGTCCGCCGCCGGGCGGTTCATAGATACCGACGACCTTGAAGGGACGTTCGAAAAGTTGGACAGTAGAACCGATGCTGGCATGCCGTTGTTGTTTCCAAACGGCATCAACGATCGCAACATCGCCGCGCGTGAGTTTCTCGCCCTCGCGAAGTGAAATGCCCGTCACCTTCGCGTAATCGTCGAAGTCGATCCCGTCGATTAAGCGGGAGCCAAAGCCGGCGTCGCTGCGGTCGAGCGCCTGGCCAATTGCCGTGGTTGCGCGAACCCCGTCGATGCGCGCCAGTTCTGCGGCGCGCGAAACCGGCAACAACAACGGGCTGGTGCCGGTGAAACCGATGGTGCCCGAGGGGCGCACCATAATCTCGGCGCCAATGTTTGATTCGCGGCGGCCGCGTTCGCGCAGAACGCCATGGGCCAGGCCGACCGTGAATACGATTAGCAAAACGCCGATGGCCGTTCCCATGATGCTGACGGCGGTGCGCGCGGGTCGATGCGAGATGTTTGAAAGTACGAGGCTATCCATAAGTCTTTGTAAGTGTGGACTACGATCCAAAAGGCGCCGCCACGCGTTGGGCAGTGTGCGCCAGGTCAAGATTAGTAAACCAACAGAGGTCCAGACTATCGTGCCGGCCTTGCGCACCAGGGCGAGGGTAACGCCGGTGGCCGCTGCGAAGCCGAGGGTTTGCAAGACGACCTCAGTGCCGCCTTCATAAACGCCGATAGTGCCGGGCACAAACGCGAACAGGAAATTAATGACTTTGGTTAGCGACTCGATGATGTATGCCTGGGCGACATTCGGGCGGTAACCCAGCATGTGCAAGGTGACATAGACTTCAAGCACGCTTGAAACATGGCCGAGCAGGTTACAGGTAATCATTCCAAAGAAGACACCGGGGTGATGTTTGTAGAAGTCGTAAACTTTGGATTCGATATGCGCGATGTGCTGGCGTCGTTTAAGAATCACCTTCGGACTTAGACGTAGACGCGCCGTCTGGTCGAGCACCCAGGTGAGCAGCATGATGCGGCGCTTCGCGGCCAGGCCCGCTGCCGCGATACCCAGCGCGGCAATTGCCGCGATCGCGACGAGTGAGTAGTACACAAGCGGCGGCAGATTGTAGGTAAACAACATCACGCAGGCGCCGCTCAGAATGAAGAATACGACAGAAATATTGTAGAGCAGGTTGTCGACCACCAGCGCCGGCACGCCATACGTCAGCGGCACTCGTTTGCGGAGCAGCGCAACCTTCGTTGCTTCACCGAGCAATGGTCCAGTGAAGGTGAGAAAACTGATCGCCTCGCCGCCAAGTCGAGCCGCAAAGGCCTGAAAGAAATTGAAGTGGCGATGTTCCTTCGGAACAGCCGCCGACATCGCGATGGTGCGGAAGACGTGTCGCGACCCGCTGATACTCAGCAAAATCAGGAAGCCAAAGAAACCAATGCGCAGCAGCGCGTCAAAAATCGGCTGCAAGCCAACGCGGTTGATTACGTAGATTAGCAGGCCGAGGCCGAGCAGGAAGGCGATTGCCTGGAGCCAGACAAAAGAACGGCGGGAGCTACTGGGACCAGACGGCTCTCCTTCATCGATGAGTTCGTCCAGCTCACGAAGGTCTTCTGCTTCCCAATTCTCAGGTAGCTGATTGTCGGAAGTGATCAATGAGTTGCAGTCGCTCCAGTAATCGCGATGTTTCGCTGCTCGGGCAAGAGCAACACTTCCTTGACTGGCGGCCCCGGAAAGCGGCGAAAGCCTTTATCCCACAAAATCGAAATTGGGTTGTTATCATCGCGTAAATTTCCGGTTAACGCCAGCACGGTTGGAACATAGCTGAGACTGTCATAGGGCGTTTCAACGATCGCGCCGCGCGGAATGCTGGTTTTGTCGCCGCCCGCCAACATGAAGGTTGAGTGGGTGGAGATACGAAAGAAGGAGCCATGATTTCCGCCCGGGTTAAATCCGCGCACGTCAAAGTTCCAGTGGTCATTCGCGACCACGAGCATATCAGCTTCGATATTCGCACGTTGCCGGCGCAGCAGCCGGCGCAGTAAGCGCTCATCAGCAGAGATTCCCGGTTCGTCGATCAATCTGCCAACTTCATGTCGAGCCAGTTGTTCCTGCAAGCCGATCAGCCCGTTTGAATATCTGGTGCGATGCAGTGTCTGGAGCCACTCCGAATCGGTGTGCCATTCGCTAAGCCACTTTTCACGGTTCCCGTCAGGAACCTGCAACTGCGGATCTTCGAAGATCTCGAGCGGCAGACCCGGCTGCCAAGGCACTGACTCGAAATGCAAGTGTCCGGCTTCATCCAGCGTCAGGTTCTTGATCGGAAGGTAACGAAAACTCAACTGCCCGGCGTTGTCTTCACGCGACAGGATCAGCGCCTGGTGCGCGCTGCCGGTACTAACCCAGACAACATCCGGGGAGATTTTGGTTTCTGCGATCAATGGTTTGACGAGGTCAGCGGGAATTCTGAGGGCGAGCAGATCAACCGGATGGTTAGTTACTCCGGCTTGCACGTTGTTTCGCACCGTGACGTTTTCCAGAAGCGAGAAGTAGTCGATGCGTGCAAAGGTCTTTTCCTGATCAAGCGAGCCATTGGACTTCAGAACGACGCCGCCAGGTGCGATTCCCGCGACATAGTTCTGAAGTGTTTGGACGGTGTTGTGTTCGCCCAGCGCATGCGGCGCAATGAGATCCTCGATCTTCAGTTGTGACGGGTTGAAGCTTTCTTTTCTGAGCGCCAGCAGGTTAGCGACCGTGCGCGCATACTCTGAATAACCCTGCTCCTGTCCCGTCCAGATATCCTGCCAGACGCAAATGCGCTTGGCCGCGTCGTCGCGCCCGGCGGCCGTATCCTCCTTCGTAAACTTCTTCGGTTGCGTTGCGCACAAGGCGCGCTGCCGTTCGATGGCGCGGCGCAGCGCTCCAAGCTCTTCGTTCACTTCGTCGAGATTCCGTTGCCACTCGGCTCGCCGCGCATCGAGCGTCATGAAAAACTGATCAGTCAACGCTTTTCTGACTGGAGTAGAAATGTTTGGCAGTTGCAGTTGCTGCAAAATAATGTGGAGTAGATTGAGATTGGAATCTCGGAACTGAAGTGACGAGCGTTCGTTCCCGTCAAAGTCGATCATGGCAGTCGGGTAATCGTCGCTTTGATCTTTGAGGTAATAGGAATCACGCGTGGTAGTAGTGATGTCCTGGGCGAATGGATTCATGCCCTTGATTGAGTAGTCAAGCAGCAGCCGCCGTTTCGTTATCACATGATGTCCGCCGCCGGCCGGGCTGCCGAGGAGCTTAACTAAATTGAAGCCCTGGCTGTAGACACGCTCGTCCGTATTGAAGCCATGATCCGATATGACGATCAACGTAGTCTCAGCGGCCAGCGGACTCTTCTGAATCGCCGTCCAGATTTGCCCGAGCTCGGCATCCAATTCTTTCAGAACTGCCAGGTGAGATTCACGATCGTTATTGTGGTGGGCAGCGTGATCGAAATCCGTCGTCACCAGTTCTAGATAACGAAAGCGCGGATCGCCAATGCTCTCGACGAGTTCGCGCAGCAACTGAGCAGGCACGGAGCTTCGCAACCCAAGCCCGCCCATCGTCCACTCGTCAAGCAATTCCTTTGGCGCTTTCTTAAAACGGTTTTCAAGCGCCCGCTGAAAGGTCACATATCTTGGGCCGCGTTGAAATAAGGAGAAGGTTGCGTGACGCTCGTCGTGTGGAAATGCGTCGGTCAACAGTGGCAGGCCAAGCGAATCCAGCACCTCAACGCCCTGCATATCGACGCGCCGGCCGGCGGTTGTCTGTACATAAAACGGGATGAAGTTTAGATAGTCGTAGGTCTGCTGGGTGTAGCGATCAAACTCCACGTTGCCCTTGATCTGCAAATGTTGGCCGGTGGCGAGCAGAGACCATGAGGGCGACGAAAGGCTCATGCCCCGCACATAAAAGTTGGCCAGCCGGGTGCCGCGCTGATAGAAAATATAATCGAACCAGGGCAACTGACTCTTGCCTGTGTGTGGGTCGCGCTCCTTCACAAAGCGGTCTACGACGTCGTAAGGCAAGCCGTCGCATTGAACGGCAACTACGCGCCTGGTTTGCGCTGAAAGAAGCGCGGGAAAGCAACACAACAACAGAACCAGTGAGACTATGAGACGAGGACTCACGCTCCTGATCCGAAGTGCCGCAGCGATATTGCCGAGTCGGAGCATGCCTATTGATCGACTCTGGTCTTGGGTTTAGCGCCGGAGACGACGAGGGGGCCGGCTGGCTGACGAGGAGTCTTCAAGTACGAAATGAGCAAGTCTTTCCCGGCCTGGTCGAGGTCCGTCTGTTGCGAAAGGTGCAGCAGTTCAGTCTTCGCTCGCGAGTTGGTCATTCGCGTTAGACCAGCGAGACAAATGCGACGTGTCTCGTCGTCCAGCGTCCGCAGGAAGATGGTTGCCGCGACGCTGGCGCTCCTTGAATCAGCTTGCTCGGCATGATCGACCAGGAACTGGAGTGAACGCTTCACCTCGGCAAGGTCCCAGGTGACATCGATCTGCGGACTGGATTTCGCGACCTCGCGCAGGAGACGCGTGTGATAAGCAAACCGTCGTGCGACATCGAGTTTGGCCTCAAGCTCGGGGCTATCCTTCTCGCGATGAGTATACCTGCCGAAACTCAGAATGTTGCCGAGACGGAACAATGCTTGTTGAGTGCGTCCGTGTTCGAGTTTGACCATCTCGGCCCGACGATCGCGATCGAGCTTTTGCGGTAAGCCGTCAGGACGCGTGGCATAAGCTAGCAAAGCCGCATACTGATGCGTCGCCAACTTGGCCTCGACCTCGAGATCGTTTTCCATGGGGTTCAGTGATACCCGCTCCAGTCGTTCGCCGAGCTGCTCGCGCAATTCCGGGTCGAGCGACTGATTCAAAGAGAGCAACAGCTTCAACTGCGAGTAAGTTCGCAGACGCGATGGTTGGTTGAGGTCGATTCCGCGGCGGCCCGTAACGAAATCAAAAACGGTTCTGCCGACGAAGTAAGGCAGGTCGCCAAATCGCGAAACCGAGAGGATGTTGCGCGTGACGTCCTGCAAGGCGCGCCGCGACATTTCGCGTTTCTTGGGATTAAAGCCATCGCGAAAATCGACCAGTAGCATTGGGATCTTAGGATTGTCCAATCCATAAAGCGCCAGCGGAACTAATTCGATCGCCCGTGCCCCCGGCGTGTCCGCGGAAACGGATCTGTCCTCCGAATCCAGAAAACGGGTTTCGCAATAGCCTTGCCAATTAAGCAGTCGTTTGTCAGTCCAAGGGTCGGCGATGTTCAGAAAGCGACCGTCATAGCGTTTGCCCGTATTCGTTACCAGATCGCCTTTTGCCGCCCAGAGCAAAGCATGTGTAGCGCTGCCGTCAGGCATTTGCAAGGGCTCGAAAATCAGCGACTCAGCTTCTGCGCGTTGCCGTAACAATTCCCAGTTGTGTCCACGCGTGTCGCGCACGTCGGTTATCTGCTGCGCGTTGTAGCGCGGGAGATTCACGTCATCAACCAGGCCGCCAAAAGTCTTATCAGTGAGCTGCAGGCGCGCCTGGATTTCGGCCAGCTCAGACTCTGAAAAGACCGGGTCGCCTGCGCCGCTCGCGACAGCCTGATAAAGAGAGAGCACCGCCAGGGCGCGGATGATCTGCGATTTGCGGTAGTCGCTCGCGTTTTGCCTATAAGACCGTGTCGCCGCCTTCAACGGTGTGCCGTAAGGATCGAGCATCAGATTCTGCAACGCCGCCCAAAAGATTTTGTTCCAAACGTCGCGGTCGGGCGCGGCCAGATCAAGCACTGGAGGCGGAGCTTTCGCAGAAGCTGATCTCTTATTGCCGACTCGCGAATAGAGAAACGGTACTGCGCCCGAGAGACGCTGGCGCAGAGTCGGTCGCGTGTAGGTTAGCGGCCAAACGTAGCGCAGCCGATCGTTTTCAGGGCTGAGATCGTCCAAGGTATCGCGCATTACGCTAACCAGCGGCACCCATGTGCCTCCAGTCGGCGTTTTAATGCCGTCCAATTTTGCTTGAACGGTTATTAGCTCGGCGCCGCCGACCACCGGAACACGTTCGAGACGAAAAATCTCCGCTGTGGGATGCGCGTCCGGCGTTGGTGGTGGTTGTGGTTGCTTCTGAGACTGAGAATCCTGGGCGCGCAATGAACTGGGGACAAGCAGGAAAACAAAAGCGAGCAAAGCAAAGACACGGGCGTTCGGTCGCGACGATTTGTCGGGACAAATGCGCATGTTCCAGAAACCCTTGATAGTTTTCAACCTTACGAATCCTTCTAATGGCGCGGTCTTCCGGCACCGCTTGTTCGAGTTCTGCGTAAAAACTTGCTTCAATGCGAATTGCGTGAAACATTGAGCAAATTCATTGGCAAACAGCAGGTTGGCAGAATTCAGTCGAGCTCGCACAATATAACATCGGATGAAAGGAGACGTAAATTGTGTTGGCCCAGCAGCGGGTTGCAAGTGTGCGGCTACGATGCCCGCAGCATTTTGGGAGTTGCCGAAAGCTGACTTTGGGGGTTCAAAGTTTCCGCGCTCACTTTTGCGGCGAGGGGGCGCTTTCGGCTTCCTTCGCATCCTTCTCCGGTGGAAATTTCCAGCCAGTGCGCTCGAGCAGCGTCACGGCATAGCGAATGGGGACCGCAAAGTTTGAGGCCTCGTTTTCAGTGAAGACAGCAAAGTTAACACCAATCACCCGCCCAGTTGAGCCAAAGACGGGCGCGCCTGAGCCGCCTTCCGAGGTCCGCGCATCGTAAGCAATTCGCCGGCTGTTAACGTCAGTGATGTTTCCCTGCGTGGTCAGCGGTTGAATGCGTCTCGATTCAGCCAGGTGTCCCAGCAGCGAATCAAGTGAACCGCCATAGCGCTGCTGTATGCTGCGGGATTCGGCATCGTCAAGCAACGCGAGTAGACGATCAATGCCGTTAGGGAAACCCATCATGACCACTGTCTTGCCAACCGCCAATCCGTCGTCGTCGGTTTCCAGCGGGATGACTGGTATGTCGCCGGGCAGGTCCTGAATGTCGAGAAACACCACGGCCAAATCGTCACGGCTGCCCGCAACCTTGAACTTCAACGGGATGGGTTGGGCGTGATCGGGGAAGTAAGCATTGAGCTTCTTGAGTCGCGGTTGACCGCGAACACTGGTACTCAAACTTTGCGCGCGTTCGTCGGCGATCCACGGTTGCGCGATGTGGCGGTTTGTTACGACGAAGCCATCGCCGACGTAAAATCCTGTTCCGGAAAATTGATACTCAGCCACCGCCGCGTTGCCGTCGGGCGTCAGAGTATTTGGATCGCCGCTGTTTTGGACCGCGGCGCCGCTTTCATTCATCTGAGCTTCTGGGTAACGAAGCGGTCGGCCGGTGCCTGACTCTACGAAGTAGTAGGTGCCCGCGATCAAACAGACGCCGCTGCCAAAATCACTGCGCAGCTTCACGGCCAAAGACAGGCTGTCCCGAATCTCCTTGTTTGAACGTCCGATGTCGCTCAGCGTTTGATTCATTTTCGCTGCTTGATCTTTTGCCTGAGCCAACTGTGCTTTCTGATCGTCGATCAGGCGGCGCGTCCGCTGCAATTCCTTGAACATCGAAAAGCCGATGTAAAGACTGCCACCAACGAGAATAACCACAATCGCGAGCGTGATAAGTTTTGTGCTGGGATTGATTTCCTTAACGAGCTCGCGGGTAAACTCGCGCAGAAACACCTTCGCGTCGTCGCGTCGCGCAGTCGCCGCCGACTCAATCGCCGCTTGTTCGATAAACGGAGCCACATGCGCTTCATGTGCCGAGGTGCCAACCACAGCGGGCAGCGAGCGAATCGGATAAAACGTTAGCAGCAGCGGTGAGTTGTCGATGCGGAGCTCGTCACCGTCTTCGATTTCCTTGTTGAATGCGAGCGGCCGGCCGTTGAGTTTGAGACCAAGTGACTCGTCACAGGCAGTTATCAGGTAGGATCCGTCACGGCGCGCGAGTTCAAGCACGGCGCGATTTGGATCAGTCCGCGTCGGCAACGACGCCGAACGCAAGCGCACCGCGCAGTCGTCGCTGCTGCCGATGCGAACCTGCTCGTCCGTCAACACCTGGGTGTGCTTGTCTTTACCCGAAGAGATGTGAATTACAAGGCCGGTAGCCATAAAAACTTAGCAGTCGATTTTGCTCGTTACATTATTTTGGGCGACCGAATCAAACCGCCCGGTCTCCGCGCGCGGTCTGTGAGAGCGGTCGCCCTTTAAGAAGATATTCTACAGGTATTTTCAGGGCTAGCAAGACATTGACGAACAAAACGTGACAACTTCGCGCGCGGCTCTTTGACCCGCCCTTTGTCGTGATAGCATGCAAAAGATTTACAAGGGCGGATGCGTGTCTATGGAAGAGAACTACTTCATTGAAGATTGTGAAAGACTGGAAGGGCTGGCGCCCATAACAGGCGCACCGATCCAGCACCATGTGTTTGTGTGTACGGGCAAGTCGTGTTCAGCGGTCGAGAGCGGGGAAGTGAAAGCGGCCTTTGAGCGCGAGTTGGTTTCGCGCCAGCTCCTATTTGGCAAGGAAAAGAAGGGCAAGAACCCGAACGGGTGCATCGTGGTCACCGAATGCGGCTCGGTCGGTTTCTGCGCGATTGGAGCGGCGGTGATGGTTTACCCAGACGGGATTTGGTATGCGCAGGTGCGGGCCAGTGATGTGACGGAGATCGTGGAAGAACACCTGCTTAACGGACGCGTGGTTGAGCGACTGGCGTTGTTGCGAGTTCCGTCAAGAGGTAAGCAATCCCGACAGGAAACCGTTAATGGTGAACAAACCGCGTGGGAAGCATGAGTGTTAGAATATGAGCGGATCAGTTTTCAAGTTTCTCATCAGGTCGCTTATTAGCTCGGATTAGTTGCCACTCCTGGATCGTTTCAAGTTCAGCGATGACCATCAGATCTTTCGCGCGACTTTCAGATGTTGTGGTAGCCTCATCTATCCAATCCGAAAACCTCGCAGTTCCTTTTAGCTTCGCGATTCCTGCGAGGCGATCGTCAAGCCTGCGGATTCTTTCTTCTGGTGATAGGTGGAGATTGCGGAGGGTGAGCGTCAAATCAATTCCCATCTCAACTGCTCGCGCGGCTGCGGAACCGGCCGGTGGGTTAAGGAAATAATCTTCGTCTTCTCGGGTAATCACGAGCACAGTATAACATCTGCTGCCGCGAGGCCGAACTCTAAGCGGTACTGGCAGCTTGCTTTGGCTTCCAACGCAGCACAGGCTTGCGAGCGGCGGCGGCTTCGTCAAGACGGCCGATGCGCGTGTCGTGAGGCGCATTGATTACGAGTTCCGGATCTTCCTGAGCTTCGCACGCTATCGATCGCATGGCGTCGATAAATTGATCGAGTTCCTGGCGGCCAACTGACTCCGTCGGCTCTATAAGCATCGCTCCCTGAACAATCAAGGGAAAGTAGATCGTCATCGGATGGAAGCCGTAATCGATCAATCGCTTCGCGATGTCGAGGGTGTGAACGCCTTTGCGCGCTTGGCGCTTGTCGGTGAAAACCACTTCGTGCATTGGCGGCGCGTCGAAAGGCTTTTCGTAGTCGCTGGCAAGACCATGGGCAATGTAGCGGGCATTCAGCACCGCGGCTTCAGTTGCTTCGCGTAGGCCGTCGTTACCGTGAGTTTGAATGTAAGCGAGGGCGCGCAGCATCATGCCGTAGTTGCCGAAGAAGGCTTTCACCCGGCCGATGGATTGTGGGTAGTTGAAGTCGAGGTTGTAATTAGGCCGGTCGCTAACGCTCCCGGTTCTGACAATGCGTGGCACTGGCAGAAACGGTGCGAGTTCCTTCGTGCAGCAACACGGCCCACAGCCCGGACCGCCGCCACCGTGCGGAGTTGAAAACGTCTTGTGAAGGTTGAGATGGATTACATCAACGCCCATATCGCCCGGACGCGCAACGCCCACCAGCGCATTCATGTTGGCGCCATCCATGTAAACCAACCCGCCCGCGTCGTGCACGATCCGGCAAATCTCCTGGATGTTTTTTTCGAATAACCCGAGCGTGTTTGGATTGGTAAGCATGAGCCCGGCGACATCGCCACTGGCGCAAAGCTCCCGCAAGTGAGCAATATCCGTCAAACCCTCCGGCGTAGAACGGATTGTCTTAACGGAAAAACCTGAGAGGTGCGCAGACGCCGGGTTAGTGCCGTGCGCCGAATCTGGAATCAACATCGTGCGGCGTTTGGCGGAACCGCCCTCGCCATCGCGCGCATCAATGTAGGCGCGAATGATCATGACGCCGGTCATCTCGCCGTGAGCGCCGGCGGCGGGTTGGAGTGAAATGCCGGGCAGCCCCGTTATTTCTTTCAAGTCTTCCTGCAACTCATAGATCACTTGCAGCGCGCCCTGGGCGTCTTCGGCTTCGGTCAGCGGATGAAGGTTCGCAAAACCGGGAATGCGTGCGACCTTTTCATTCAAACGCGAGTTGTATTTCATCGTGCACGAGCCGAGCGGATACATGCCGAGATCGATTGAGTAGTTCCAGGTAGACATGCGCACAAAGTGGCGGATGACATCAACCTCGCTTACTTCCGGCACGCCCTCGAGATCGTCATTTCTAAGAAACTGTTGCGGGACGATGTCGGTAATCGGTTGCTCATCCACGTCGAGAGCGGGCAAGCGGTAACCGACGCGCCCCGGCTGCGACCGCTCGAAGATCAAAGCCTCGTTTGGATTAATGTGAGTTGTGACTTTGGTAATGTCAGCTTTCATAAACTAAATTGATCGTAACGCAAACTGTTAGTTTGCGTCGTGCCCGCGTAACCGCGGTCGCAAACTAACAGTTTGCGTTACTCTGCCTCGTGCGCAGCCAGTCCCTCTACCAGGGCATCAATCTGAGCGCGCGAGTTCATCTCAGTCACGCACGCAAGAAAATCATTCGGTCGGTTGGGGTAATAGCGAGACAGCGGTAGACCGCCGGTAATACCGCGCTCCGACGCCAGACGCGCCAGCAATTCAGTGGCTGCACGCGGACCGCGCACAACAAACTCGTTAAAGCGCGGACCAATGAAGGGAATTGAAAAACCTTCCAGTTCGCCAATTCTCTTCGCGGCGTAAGCAGCCTTTTGCGCACACTGCGCAGCCACTTCCTGCAAGCCGCGCCGGCCCATGGTTTCCAAATACACTGTCGAAGCCAAAGCGATTAGTCCTTCGTTAGTGCAGATATTGGAAGTGGCCTTCTCGCGGCGAATGTGTTGCTCGCGCGTGGCCAGCGTCAAGACGAACCCGCGGCGGCCTTCTTTGTCATAAGCCTCGCCCACCAGGCGACCGGGAATTTGTCGCGCATACTTCTCGCGCGTCGCAAACAGTCCAACGTAGGGCCCACCAAAAGAAAGCGGCACACCAAAAGATTGCCCCTCGGCAACTACGATGTCGGCGCCACACGCGCCGGGCGACTTCAGTAAGGCAAGCGACATTGCTTCCGTGATCGTCACGATTAGCAAAGCGCCGACCGCGTGTGCTTTTTCTGCAAGCGCTGCGACATCCTCTATGCAACCAAAGAAGTTTGGTGATTGAACGACGAGCGCAGCCGTTTTATCGTCAAGTAAATGCAAACTACCTGAGGTTTGGCCCGTTCGAGGGTCAAGCTCCGCATGCAGAAGTTCAATCCCAGCATGCTGGACGTAGGTAGTGATCACTTCCAGATACTCGGGATGAATTGCGCTACACGCGACCACCTTTGAACGCTTTGTTACTCGTTCGGCCATCAACACTGCTTCCGCGAGCGCAGTTGAACCGTCATACATGGAAGCGTTCGCCACTTCCATTCCGGTTAGTTGGCAGACCAACGTTTGGAACTCAAAAATTGCCTGGAGCGTGCCCTGCGATATCTCGGGTTGATAAGGCGTGTAGGCTGTAAAAAACTCGGAACGCGAAATGATGTGATCGACGACTGTCGGAATGTAATGCTGATAGGCGCCGGCGCCGAGGAAGCTGGTTCGTTGCGCGGCGGGATTGCGCGTAGCCAGTTGCTCGAAGCCTGCCAGCAATTCCAACTCGGAAAGAGCCGCGGTGGTATTAAGATTACGTGTTAAGCGGAGCTCTTCGGGAATTGAAGTGAACAGTTCGGCCGCCGAATTCAGGCCGACCTGATGAAGCATCTCGGTCCGCTCTTCGGGCGAGTTTGGAATGTAGCGCAAGTTTACTCTTTCTCAGCTTTCGTAAAATCTTCATACTCGGCGGCAGTCAACATGCTGTCGACCTCTCCAGCTTTCGACATCTCAACCCGAATCATCCAGCCCTCGCCATAGGGATCCGTATTGACCTTCTCCGGCTCATCGGCGAGTTTTTCGTTGATGCCAACTATCGCACCGGAAACTGGAGAGAACACTTCCGAGACAGCCTTGACTGATTCGACGGATCCGAACGATTCGTTAGCGGCAAAGTCGTCACCCACTTTGGGTAATTCGACGTAGACAACATCTCCAAGCGAATCCTGGGCGTAGTCGGTGATGCCGACAACGGCCACGTTACCTTCCACCCGAACCCACTCGTGGTCTTTGCTGTAATGTAAATCGTCTGGGATGTTAGCCATGATGCCTCCAGCTATTTTAGATTGCCGATTGCCGATTGCCGATTTGGAAAGCAGCGTTTGAAGTGCCGCGATTAATATTGTTGCCCGCGTTTGTAGAAAGGTATCTTCACAATCCTCGCGCCCACCAACTTGCCGCGAACGTCGATCTGAATTTCCTGTCCTTCAGTTGCCGACTGGAATGGAACATACGCCATGCCGATGTTCTTTTTCAAAAATGGCGCCGGACTTCCGGACGTCACTTTACCGACGCGCTCGCCATTGATCACTACTTCCTGATCATCACGCGCAATGCCTCGCTCAGTTACTTCAAACCCTACGAGACGTTTGCGCACTCCGGATTCTTTTTGCTTCGCGAGCGCTTCGCGACCGATGAACTCGCCTTTGTTTAGTTTGCAAATCCAACCGAGATTCGCTTCGAGCAGCGTGCTGCTTTCATCAATCTCGTGACCATAAAGCGCCATGCCGGCTTCGAGACGAAGGGTATTGCGCGCTGCCAGGCCGCAGGGAAGGACGCCGGTGTCGCTGCCGAAGTTGCCCGCATCAAGCAGCTTGTTCCAGATCTGTTCTGCTTTGTCGGCAGCGGCGTAGACTTCGAAGCCATCCTCTCCCGTGTAGCCGGTACGCGAAACAATCGCTGGGATCGAGTCTACCGTTCCTTCCATAAAGTGATAGTACTTGATGTCCCCGAGCGGTACGGCCGTGAGCTTCGCGAGAATGCCAAGGGCGTCCGGACCCTGTAGCGCCAACTGACAATAATCTGCGCTAACGTTCTTGAACTGAGCAGCTCCGTCTAGCTTATGCGAAGTGATCCAGTCCCAATCCTTTTCCGTCGTTCCCGCATTAACAACTAAGAGCAGATGGTCGGCGGCGAAACGATAGACCAGCAGATCGTCAACGACTGTGCCTTCGGCAGTTGTGAGCGCGGAGTATTGTGCCTGACCGTCTATTAGTTTCGACGCATCGTTGGATACGAGATAGTTAACAAGGGCGATTGCGTCAGCGCCGCGAACATCGATCTCGCCCATGTGCGAGACGTCAAAGAGTCCCGCATGGTTGCGAGTGCGCAGATGCTCTTCGATGGTGCCAGCCGGGTATTGCACGGGCATGTCCCAGCCGCCAAAATCGACCATGCGTCCGCCCATGCTGCGATGGACGGAATTGAGCGGTGTTTGTTTGAGTTCTGGAGCGACGGCAGTCACGTGTCTCTTCGGACTGTTGCAAGTCCGATTCGGATCAAAGTTACAGCTAAAACAGGATTAAGCCGCAAACTAACACGCGAACTGCGGTGCGTCAAGCGAGTGACTTAGACGCATGCATGTGCCGCAGACTGTCTAGTCTGCGGTTCAGTGCCTCTCAAACTACAGCGGACTAGACAGTCCGCTGTACCTATCCTGGGGCCAGTTTTAGAGAGTTGGAACGTGAGATGATTGAATCGTTGTTGAGGAATCAGAAACTGCGTTCGCGCACGTCCACCTTCTGCACGGTGAAGACGACGCGCATTGTGTCGGGGCGACGATCATAGGACGCCGGCACAAACGCCGCGCTTTGTCTGAGGGCAACCTCGAAGTCGGCGAGCATCTGGCGATCGCGCGGCGCGTGTACTACGTCGGCAAGTGAAGCAGATCCGTTGCTGAAGACGTCAGCTACCACGATCATGTCGTCGCCTTTCTGGTTTTGGTGCGGCTGCGCATAGGAACTCGTGAGCGCGGCCAGTGCGCCGCCGGGATTGAGACTGGGTGACTGCTCCGCAAACGGAGCCCGGCGGTTCGAGAAATCTTCGGAGCTGACAGGTTGATTCAGGTCGTAGCCCGCAGTTGATCGAAAGACGAGCACAGTGCTCAATTGTCGTGATGCGTTTTGCAGCGCCATGAAGTGGGGGCTGAGCGCAATGAACACCACTGCAAAGAGAACCACCGAAGCAAACGAGCCGACGCTGTAAGGCATCAAGCGGGGCTCGAGCCAAAACGACAAGCGTTCAACCAACGATCGCTCTGGCAACTGGCGCCGCGCCGCAGCTTCTATAGTGAGCGCAGCATTGATGGAGGCGGCCAAGTCTGGAGGCATAACCGGTCGCGAAAGTTGACTCAGGCTGCGGCTAACGGAAC
Organism: Chloracidobacterium sp.; assembly: GCA_031365905.1. GTDB lineage: Bacteria > Acidobacteriota > Blastocatellia > Pyrinomonadales > Pyrinomonadaceae > PSRF01. The sequence continues at coordinate 14,934 of JANLYZ010000473.1, forward strand.
GAACCTCCGAAGCGTGTGCGCGACAAACTGGACAACGATTCAGATGCTCGTCAACGGTGAGGCGCAAGGACGGCGGCAAAACGTCATCGATAAACCGTGAAAGCAGTTGTGTCGTTTCTTCGCAAGTCATAGCTTCATACCCAGAGATCAGAGGTCGGAAGTCAGCGATCAGAAAGCATCGCGCCGACCGCTGACATCTGATCTCTGACCTCTTTCTTTAAATGGTCGGCCGACCCCGGCTGCTCCCTTGGTTAAAAAGAAGCAACTCCGGCTGGTTCCCGAGCGGAATGTAAATTCGATGAATTCGAGCGACATTGCAACGGGTGTTGCTGGCCACGTTTCAAATTCGCTCTTCATCTTCGAGTTACTCTCCGTTTGGTCCCGCCGTATCTCACTTCGACCCATTTGGCACCGAGTTTGTTGTGAGCCGGGGCGGGTCGACCATCCAACCTATTTTCGATTGCCGATTGCCAATTTCCAATTGGTTTGACCTCAAACATCTACTCCTTTCAAATTGGCAATTGGCAATTGGAAATCGGCCATTACAAAGATCCTTCCAACTTCTGTCGTAATTCCTGGCGGCCGCGTGCCAGTCGCGATTTTACGGTTCCTACATTGATCTCGAGAGTCGTCGCTATCTCTTCATAGGTGAAGCCTTCAATGTCTCTTAGGATTAATGTTTCGCGATACGCGCTACCCACCCTTTGTAATGCCTTCCGCAAGGCCAGTTCACGTTCGTGCGCCAGGGTTTGCTGCTCGGGGTTTTCAGATGACTCAGCCAGCGTGGCGCCTACCGTTTGTCCAGACTCACCATGCGTGGCATCAAGTGAAACGGTTGTGTCCCGACTTCGCCTGCGCCACCAGCGCCAGCGATTCCTGGCCTGGTTAATAGCGATGCGATAAATCCACGTTCTCAAGTCCGCTTCACCGCGAAAGCCATTAATGCTTTGAAAAGCGCGCAGGAAGGTTTCCTGGGTCAAGTCGCGGGCTTCTTCGCTGTTTTCAGTCAAACGAAAAAGCAGCCCGTAGATTTCGCCCGAACGTTCAGCGACCAATTCCTCAAATGCTGCCGATTCGCCTCGCTTCAATCTTTCAATGAACTCAGCCTCGGCCCGAGGTCGCAACTCGCATAACTCCGCAGCGCCGACAGGTGCAGCGTTCTCTAATTCCATTTGCCGGAGCGCTATTGGGCCTCCGTAGCTCACGTGTTTCCCCCCGGGGACGGAATCGGAGTAGCTGACGACCACTGCCTGTTCCAAACTGCAGCTTGGGCAGTCGCGTGGTTAGACACCTGCGTCCTTCCGTTTGTTCCCGATGAATTCCTAATCCCCATTGGCGTCTTCATCTCCGCCTGTCGCGCCGCGCTTTCAAACGCTGGAATACTACACAAACACCCTGCTTGACAAGATTTCCGAGCGGCCTTTACAGTGAGTGTTTCGGCAATCATACACCTGAAAGAACGCTGTCCCCTATAGGGACTTGCGAGAAAGAACGACGTGGCTAAATACAAAAAGAAACGCGCTCGGGAACTGCAACACGACAAATTCCGCGACGCCGCCGGCAGAATCTTTGACAAGGTCGGCGACCGGCTTGAGGGCCGCGGCAAAGAGATCCTCTACGGCTTGGCGGGACTGATCCTGTTGGCCGTGCTTGTGGGCGTCTACGTGAAGTGGAGTAACAAGAAATCGGATGAAGCTCGCCGAGCCCTGGGTCGAGCAATCGCGATTGTAACTGCCCCTGTCGCGACTGCGTCGCCCGCTCCCGGAGCGCCAGCGCCAACCTACGCCAACGAACAAGAACGGGCCCAAAAGGCTATCGACATGTTTCAACAGATAGCCGCCAAGTATGGCGATCCTTACCAAACCGAAGCGCGTTACTTCATCGCTACCAACCTGCTTTATATCGACCGTGCCAAGGCGATGAACGAACTCGCCGAAGTCAGCAAGAGTAGCGTGCCGGAGCCGGCAACACTTGCGAAATTGGCGCTGGCCCAGGCCAAGGAGGCAGATGGTAAGCACGACGAGGCTGCGAAATTGTATTCGGAGTTGGCTGCGCAGAACAGCATTATAGTCACCCCGGATACTGCCAATTTGGGGCTGGCTACGGTTTACGAAAAGCAGGGCAAAAAGAAGGAAGCGGCGGACCTGCTCTTCAAGATTGTGGACGCGTCACGGAAAGCGAAAGATTCAGACGGCACACTTCTTCCTACTTCGTCGGCGGCACACGATGCCAGCGAGAAACTGCAAAAGCTCGATCCGGATTTGTACGCGAAGCTAACTCCCGAAATGCCCAGCGGAGAATCGCCGTTCTAAGCGAACCACTCCAGCGCGCTTGGGGTAGACTGAAGCTAAAACCCGAAAGCTATGTGCCGACTCGTCGATGGACAATCTTACTCATTCATTAGTAGGACTGACTGCGGCCAAAGCCGGCCTCGACAAGCTATCACCGGGAGCGACCACGCTTTGCGTCCTCGCCGCCAACTCTCCTGATGCAGATATTCTCGTTCTCATATTCAGGGGACGCTGGGCATTCGCCGAACACCACCGCGGCATCACTCACTCAATTATCGGCGCCGCTGTCCTGGCAGTTGCGTTACCCCTCGTTTTCTATATTGGTGATCGGATAATTGCCCAACTGCGAAAGCGCGAGCCACGCGTAAGGTTCAAGGGCTTACTACTAGCTTCAATTCTCGCGACCGCGACGCATCCATTTCTCGACTGGACGAACAACTACGGGATCCGTTTTCTTCTGCCCTGGAGTCCTCGCTGGTTCTATGGCGATTTTGCTTTCGTCATCGATCCTTTCTTCTGGATGGTGCTCGGCGGCGCAGCGTTTCTGTTGACCTCGAAAACCAGGGCGCATGTGGCAATTTGGGTCGTGCTTGCTCTCGTTCCGAGTTACCTGGTGCTCGGCGGCTCCTCAGGTGCCGGCACAGTTGCAAACGAGATGCTGCTTCGTCTGCTTTGGATAGTTGCTGTGATTATTCTTGTTACTCTCTACCGGCGGAAGATTGGCGAACGCCGCGGCGCGAAGATCGCGCTTGGCGCGCTGGCTACGGTAACCATTTATTGCGCCGTTCTCTTTGCCGCACATGCAATGGCAATTCAGACGGCAGGAGTTTTTGCTGGTGTGATTGCGAATAGCCATCGCGAGCAGGTTCTCAAAGTGGCAGCAATGGCGACCGTGGCGAATCCTATCGAGTGGCTTTGTGTAACGGAAACAGATCGAGCCACCTACAAGTTCAACTTGTCGTTGCTCCACAGGCACGTGGTTCCTGCTGACATCACGCGCTTCGAAAAGCCCTCGGGCCTCGCGACCGCAGCGGTTGCCGAAGCTGAACTTGACGACCGCGCCCGCGTGTTTCTTGGCTTCGCTCGCTTTCCGGTCGTTGAGGTCGCCGGCGGAGATTGTGCGAGCCAGACTCTCGTGCAGTTTGCTGACTTACGTTACACTGAGCCTGGAAAGGGAAGGGGAACGTTCTCTCTTGATGTGCCGGTTGATTGTCCCGCTCTAACCAACGAAGTAGATGAACGACACTGATCAAATCGAGACTCTGAAGGCTCTAAGCGAAGTGGCGCGCGAACGCGAGCGCCCGCGTAGAGCATTCCGACTGGCCAGCGTGCGCGTCTCTCCCGGTTCCTACCTGGCCGCCGCCAGCGTGTTGACGTTTTGTTCGGCCCTTCTGCTGCGGTCGGAAAGGAATGCGCTGGCGTTATTGGCGGTCGCAGTTGCGTGGCTTATTATTCCGGTCCTGGCGTTGACCGATCGCCTTGAATTTGATGGTCAGTTCCTCGTTCGCAGTGGACCGATACCATTTCTTCTGCGACTCATTACCGGTCGCAACAAAGAACTCAACGTTCAGGAGTTTGAGAAAGTCGACACGCAAGCGGTGCGAACCTTGCGGCGGAGCGGTCGCGTGCGTTATCGCTATCGAACTCAGATTGTCGGCAAGAATCTCGAGTTCACATTTGCCTCAGGTGGTCGCCACTATCGCCGGATGGTGCAGCAGTTGTTTCCTCTTGTTCATCAGGACAAGCTTGATCTGCGCACTATCGAACTGCGGGATTACCTGTGTGAACCAAAGCCACTCAATAGCGAGGTGCATTCACTGCAGCTCGCTTCGGCAGACGTTCTTGACAACGCGACGCTTGATTTCAAGCTCGGTGGCAGGCAACAGAAAGCGACGCGCGAAACTGATTCCTCGGCGACAGTTGCCACGATTGACGGCGAGCGGGCGATCCTATTGGGTCAAGTGGGTAACAAACTGAGAATCGCCGGGCGCTTGAATGAAGCGCGCGAAGCGTTTCGACGCGCGTTGCTCGTCGTTCCGAAAGATGGCCGGCTGATTTTTCAATTCGCGCGCTTGTTGCGCTCGCAGGCGAGCAGTTTGAGTGATGCTAAGCTTTTATCGAGAGCTCGCGCGGCCCTGCGGCTGTCGGCGATGCGCGCGGAAAGGGAACCCGAACTGCTGGCGCTCGTCGGCGAAAGCTTTCTGGAATGGGGTGAGACGTTGCGGGCGCAACACAGTTTTCAGAAGTCCATCGAACTTCAGCCGCAGAATTTCCGGGCGCACATCGGCCTCGCGAACCTTGCGTTGCGTGATGGCAAGCTGGCGCATGTGATCCATCAGTATCGCGATGCTGCCACTGGCGCAGCAGACAAAGCACTCTCGAGACATGCCGTGCGCGAGGCTGACTACTACGCTCGTCTAAACGATGATGACGACTACCTGGGTTTGGAATTGCGCCGGATAAACTGGCTCCAGCATTCGCTTAAAGTCCGCCGGCTGGCGGCGCGGGTCACGAACGCCAGCATCCTGGCGGCGTTGCTTGTTCCCTATGTGGATGAAGCGCTGGCTGGACCGTGTTGGTATCTTGCGTCGTCGTCGCTGCTCGCCTGGATCTCAAGCTTAGTCTCAATCAAGCTGCTCGCGAAAAGACGAACACCGCGACTGGCAACTTAGATCAGAACCGGGAACGTTAGCATCCGGCCAAGGGTTATCTAAATACAGGTAGGGGCACGGCATGCCGTGCCCCTACGATGTTAGGTTGTCTTAGAGCGAGGGGAGGAGCCCTTCCCGTCTTTTCGTAACGAAGACTTGGCCCCCGTCGATGCCGCCTTCGCCTCGCTGCTCTTGACCGGTGCACTCGTTGCAGGCGCCTTGATGGTGCGTGATTCTTGTTCGGCTGAATAAGCAACCGCGAAAGTTTGCACCGGCGCGGGGCTCAGTAATGCATCCCAACGGTAACGCGGCGCTTCTCGCGTTTCATTGAGCCGTTTGAAAACCAACTCGGTCACTGCATTGGTAATCCAGTTGTGATAGAACTCGCCGACTGAAGCCAACTCCGCATCAGGCGCCGGATTCATGAAGTCGATCGCATATGGGATGCCGCCCTTAATCGCAAACTCCACCGTGTTTAGATCGTAGCCGAGCGCCGTGCATAACGTGCGTACGTCGTGAGTAACGCGAGCGTGTAGCTCAGGCGCGAGGTAGTCAGGATTGTGTATGTACTGCTCGCCGGAGAGGTAGGGCTTGCGCGGATCGTAAGCCATGATCATTACGTCTTCCTGGCCCACGCAATAGCAGCGCACAAACTGATCGAAATCGATCCCTTCCTGCAAGGTCATGCAAAGTGTGCCGGTCTGGTCGTATTCCTTCCAGAGTTCTTCAAGCGAATTGATCTTGGAAACGTTTTTCCAACCACCGCCGTCGAACGGTTTCAGGAAGGAAGGGAAGCCGACGTAATCAGCGATGCCCTGCCAGTCGAGGGGAAACTCAAGATTGCGCAAGCTCTCGCTGGTGATGCCGGAGATGTAATCCTTCTGCGGCAATAGGACGGTCTTGGGAACTGCGACGCCGAGCTTGCGCGCTAGCGAATAGTTAAAAAACTTATCATCGGCCGACCACCAGAACGGGTTGTTGATTACTATCGTCCCTTCCAGCGCCATCCGCTTCAGCGTCGCGCGATAGAAGGGAACTTCATGCGAGATGCGATCGATAACAACGTCGTAAGCCGGCGGAGCGTCGTGCCTGATGCCGCCCAGCTTGATGTAATCCGCAACAACTTCTCCCTTGCCGCGTTCGTTGATGTTCTTGATCAGCGCTTCTGGAAAAGTCTTCTCGCGCCCAACTAATATGCCGACCTTCTTCATTACACCCATCCTTTATCGCATTGTCTGGTTTCTATCCTGATGACTACAGGACGCAAATCGAGCCGCTTTGAAAACCAAGGAGACTACGATTTAACCGGAATGCATGTCAATTTGGCAAACAGGCAAGTCGGCAGTAGCAGTGAGCCGAAAGCAGAAAGCCGTCCGCTTCTTCGGGAGCGGCATTTTTCATGGTAGGCAGTCCCGGGAAGTTTTGAACTGTGCGTTGGCCGCTGGGAAGTTAAGCCGTCAAGGGATTCTCACGTGAGGCATGCCCCGCAAGATAATTCTTTGCCGGCGAGCGACGCGTCGAGGGTTCACTTGCGGATTGAAAACCGTGCGCGGGTTGGGAATCATGGCTGACAAAAAAGCTGCTTCGTTCGCGCTCAAAGCCGACGCTGGTTTATGGAAGTAGTGTTGCGACGCGGCCTCGGCTCCGTAGATACCATCGCCCCACTCGATTACGTTCAAATAGACCTCCAAAATCCTTTGCTTAGTTAACGTCCGTTCAAGGAAGATCGTCAGCAGCGCTTCCTGACCTTTGCGGAAGAAGGAACGCCGCGAAGAGAGGTAGAGATTTTTTGCCAGCTGCTGCGAGATTGTTGACGCGCCGCGTTTGAAGTCAGGGAGCGTTGGCAGCCAGTCGTCGTTCTCGCCCTCCTGTTTCGCCTCCTTCGTTGCTTCGCGCATGCCTTCGTCCCAGGCTTTCTGCAAGGCTTCGTAATCAAAACCGTGATGTACCATGAAGTTGGTATCTTCGCCCGCCACCGCGGCGCGTTGCAGGTTGGGCGAAATCTTATCGAGTGTTACCCAATACTGTTCGCGCTTCGGCTGTTGCCCCTTGGCCTGCGCTTCCTGAATGCGAGCGTCGATAAAGGATGTGCTGGCGGGGTTTGTAGTTTGCAGGTGCGAGACACGGATAACCATGATGACTTCAAAGCTAATGAAGCCAATAAGGAGGCCGAGGAAAACGAGGAATGAAATCTTGATCACCTTGCGCATTCTAATTATAAAACGTTTTCGCGCTTCGCGCTCATTGCGAGCAATCTGCCGGCGCTCCCAGCGCTCAGCGTGAGCGTTGCCGCGGATCCAGATACTCACGCAGGCCGTCGCCGATAAAGTTAAACGCCAGCACGGTGAGCGCGATTGCGAGTCCCGGAAATATCAATGCATGTGGCGCCGCTTGCAATGTCGATAAGTCGCGCGCTTCTTCAATCATCACACCCCACGATGGGGCGGGCGGCGGCACTCCGAGTCCCAAAAACGAAAGTGCCGCTTCAGACAAAACTGCGCCGGCCATGCCCAGGCTTGCCTGCACAATTAATGGTTGAATCGCATTCGGCAAAATATGAATCAGGAGTATGCGGGCATCGCCCGCCCCCAAAGCCCGCGCTGCCTGCACAAAATCATACTCGCGCACTTTCAAAACCTGACCGCGTATCAACCGTGCGTAGCCGACCCAACCGATGATGCACAGCGCGAAGATAAGTTTGTTAATTCCGGCGCCGAGGAAAGCCACCATCGCAATCGCCAGGAGCAACCCGGGGAAGGCAAGGAAAACGTTGAAGACATAGCCCGAGATGATTCGATCGATCCAGCCGCCGTAATACCCCGCCAACGCGCCGAGTAGTGTGCCGACTATCACCGAAACCGCTACTACTACGATGCCAACCTTCAAAGAAATGCGCGCGCCGAAGACCACGCGCGAGAATATGTCGCGGCCGGTGGAGTCGGTGCCGAAAAAATATTGTCCCGAAGGTGGCAGATAACGCAGCGAAAGATTAGTGGCGCCCACGTCGTGCGTGGCGATCCAAGGTGCGAGGATCGCGACGATGACCAGGATCGCGACAATGATCAATCCGACTACGGTTAAGCGATTCATAGGGTTAACAAAATAAATGTTTCAGAACCGGGAGCAGTAGCGACCGCCTGAAGAAATCAAATTGAATTACGAATAGGAGCACGTCGAACCCTTGGCCAAACTCGGTGGCCGGTCGCTTCCACCACCCCACGCGGGCTGCCCGCGCGGGAACCCCGGTCCGCTGCCGGTTCTGAAACGCATCTCATGAAACGCGAATCCTTGGATCAAGCCAGCGATAAACCGTATCTGTCAGCATGTTTGCCACGATGTAAGTAATGCTAATTACGAGCACACATCCCTGGACGACGCGATAGTCTCGCTTGCCGATGCCGTCCTCGACCAGCAACAATCCCAGCCCGGGCCAGCCGAAAATTTTCTCGGTGATGATAGCGCCGGCGAGCAGTACCCCGAGTTGCAACCCCAGGATTGTGACTACGGGAATTAGTCCGTTCTTAAGAACGTGTTTGTAGACGACTTTAGTTTCACTAAGACCTTTAGCACGGGCGGTGCGCACGTAGTCTTCGTGCAACTCTTCGATCACTGAAGAGCGCACCATCCGGGTCAGAATCGCTGACAACGCCGCACCCAGCGTGACGGCAGGCAGGATCAAATAGCTCCAGTCGAATCGTCCTGAGGGTGGCAGCCAGTCAAGCTTCACTGCAAACAACAAGACGAGCAGCGGACCAATAACAAATCCAGGCAGACTTATGCCCACGAGCGCCACGACCGAGGCTAGGTTGTCGATCCACGTCCCTTTATTTTTCCCGGCGACCACGCCGAGAGGAATGGCAATGAGTACTGCGATCAAGAGGGCGGCGAGGGCCAGTTCGATGGTTGCCGGATAGCGTTCTTTTATCAGGTCGATTACGGGTCGGTCAGTGCGGAAGGAGCGCCCCATGTCGCCGTGAAGAAGCGCAAACCAATATTCGGTGTAGCGATTCTCCGCGCCGTGCCAATGGAAGTGGCGTTCGCCGGCAACATCCCTCGGAAACGAAAAGAAAAACGGCGGACGATCGAGGTGATGTCGCTCGCGAAACTGCGCAAACTGTTCCGGCGTCGCCTGCTCGCCGAGAACCGAAACTGCCGGATCGCCGGGCACGAGTTCGATTAGTAAGGTCACTAAAGAAACTACAGTCCAGACGACAAGCAAAAAGATCGCGAAGCGCCTTACGATGGGGAAGAATTTGTGCTTGAAAAATGAATGCACGCCGGCGTGTCTTGATGAAGTGGATAGACGCAAAGCGCGGGGATAATAGCATAGCGCTCCGGTGAGGTGCAGGGAGGCTTTAACGTCAAACAAGAACGTAGCCCGAAGGAAAACCCAGGATGAGTGCGTGGCCCCGACAACCGCGCGCTCGCCAGGAAGACCCCCGGGCTGCGCTCTAATGGTTGCAAGCGACGTGCGATCGCAACCAATCTCTTGAGTAGGACGGAAATTCCTGTCTGTCTTTCTCAATAGGGACAGAGAATGATGCCTGTCCTACTTTAACGGGCGCATGCCGAGATGCAGCGCCGCAATTCCCCCAGTCAAATTCTGGTAGCTGACTTCGGTGAAGCCGGCCTCCTTCATCATCGCTGCCAACTCTTCCTGATCCGGAAAGCGCGAAACCGAATCAGGGAGATATTCATAGGCACTCTTCGAACCACTTATCAAGCCGCCAAACAGCGGCAACAGCTTGGTAAAATAGATTCTAAAAATTGAACGTAAGACTGGTGCTTTTGGCTTCGAGAATTCCAATACCGCCACCCGGCCACCTGGTTTCAAAACTCGCCGCAGTTCGTTAAATCCGGCCTCAACACTGGTGAGATTCCGCAACCCAAACGCGATCGTCACCGCCTCGAAAGAACAGTCTCTGAAAGGTAGGACAAGCGCGTCGCCTTCGATGAACGGAACGTTCGATTCGGCCCTGGCTGCCTTCGCCGCTGCAATGGTCAGCATCGGCCGGCAGAAGTCGAGCCCAGTGATTTGCGCTTTGCCGCCTGCAAGAAGCGTGAGCGCCAAATCGCCGGTGCCACAGGCGACGTCCAAAACACGCGCTTCACAATTCGCGAGCGTGTCGCCAAGTGTTCGTGCCACCAGGCGTCGCCATCGCTTATCAATGTTTCCGGAGAGCAGATGGTTTAAAAGATCGTAGCGAGCGGCAATCGTTGCAAACATTTCGCGGACGCGATGCGCTTGCTCGTTTGTCGTTGCGCTTGCTTTGTCAGACACAGTTAATCGGATGTGGATGTCGAGATGGTTGCAGGTAGATTGCGAAAAATTTGTGATTGCTACGGTTTCACCGGCGACATGAGCGGACGTTTCGTGTTGGACTCAGATTTTGACGCGGGCGTGGGCTCCGCCTTTGGAGCGATCTCGCCCATGACTTCAACTTTTCCATAGCGCTCGATTTGGGCTTTCACGACTTCCGAGTTACCGACTACCACGGAAGCAAAAGCCGCGTCATGAACCAGACGAGCGGCCACACGCTGCAAGTCATTTGCGGTGATACTGCTGAGACCGCGCATTCGCTCGGCTACGGAAGGAAGTGCGTAAGTGTCGCCGTCAAGCCAGGCGTCAGCCACGCCGTCGGGTTTAGCAAGTTGGTTGTTCGCCTGAGTCACTAACTCGTTCCTTGCCTGTTCTAACTCAACAGGAGTTGCCGGTGAACTCGCTAGCGATTGCATAACTTCTTTCGCTGAAGCCAGGGTCTTGCCAGCCAGGACCGCGTCAACGCTAGCTCCCATCACGAACATCCCGGGCAGTGTAAACGCATCGTGTCTGACGGATATAGGACTGCGGGCGAGCTCCGGCAGAAGTCTTATCCATCGCTGACGCGCCACGATTGCGAGTAACGCCGCGGCTGGCGCGTCGGCGTCCTTTCGACTGAACCCCCGAATAGCAACTCGAACTTCAACACTTTGTTCGGCTGGCGCATTGACGATCAGCGTGCGCGGGTCAGGCGCAGTCGGTTGGCGAAAAGTTGCCGGCACAAGTTGTTCATTCTTATGCCAGACTCCCAAAAGTTGACGCAGAGCCCGCATGGCTCGGTTTGGCTGCACGCCGCCGATGATCGTCAGCGTCGCATTGTTTGGACTTAGGAACCGATCGCGAGCCAACATCAAATCCGGTCGTTCAACCCGCTCAAGAGACTCGACACTACCGCCGGCGGGACGACCATAAGGGAAATCTCCAAACAGGCGCGCACCGATAGCTCGATCGGCGAGCATGTTGAGCGAGATACTGGTGTCTTTCAAAACTTTGATGCGGCCTTCACGAACCTTCGCGACGTTTTCTGGTGTTAACTGGGTCGTTACGAGCGCTGTTCGCAGGATCTCGATGATGTGCTCAAAGTCGCGAGCGCGGCCTTGCATGGTGATGGTTAACGAATCGTAGTCAGTGGTTACATTCAGCCGTCCCTGCATTTCATCGGTGAAGTATTCGCGAGTTGTCGGGTCAGGGAAGAGGATGTCGCCAAGGAGCGCCATGCTGCCGGCTTTGCCCGCGAGGTCGAAAGCAGCGCCGCTATGAACGCGAAGTTTCAGAAACACAGTTTGATCGCCCGGATGAGAAGCGATTAGCACCCGGAGACCGTTGAGCAGCCGGGCGTGTTCGGGTTCCATCGGAACCTGAGCGGAAGCAGTGAATTGAACCAGCGTCAGCAGGCAAGCGGCCAACACGGTCGTTTTTAGAAAATTCTTCAAATTCATAATATTAGAGGACGCCTGTGCCTCTCAGTCGCGAACAAAGTCGGATTAACGACAGGGGGTAAAACATCTTAGATGCGCGATATTTAGTCGTCAACCGTTTGGCCTATAAATGCATCCAACGCCTCGGTTTGAGCAGGATTGGCAACATTCGAGCGCCCGAGGCACAGAAGTTCTTTGCTAACGGCGACAGCTTTTTCCAGGGGAGCGGTTGAAATTTTGGCCGCCCAAAAGTCTGAAGTTTGAGGGAAGTGCGTATCTTTTAGCCGTTTGCAGGGAATACTAGTAGGAAGCGATTCCTGCAGAATCGAGTGCCGATTGCCAGAGAGAACTACAGATGAACTTTTGCTTGGAAAGGCAGGAGCTGGTGAACCGGCCGCTTTCATTCACTTGTACGAACGGCATCGTGATGCAATTTTTCGGTTTTCTTACAGACTTTCGGGATCAGTCGAGAGCGCTGAAGACATTACCCACGATTGCTTCCTGAGTCTAATAAAGAGTCCCGGCAACTTCCGCCCCGATCGAGCGTCCTTGCGCACCTATTTGTTTGCGGCGGCGCGCAATCTTTGGTTGAAACAACTGAGGAACTTGGGAAGGGAAGCCGCGGTGGATGAATTTGACGAGAATCAATTCATCGCGCTGGATAAGGAGCCACTCAGTCGCTTGCTCGATGATGAGTTGGCAGCGAAGGTTCGGGAGGCGGTTTCCAATTTGCCGCCCATGCAGCGCGAAGCGTTAGTGCTGTTTGAGTATGAAGGGCTGGCGCTCAGCGACATCGCCACCATTATTGGTACAGATGTGGGGGCAGTGAAGTCTCGCTTGTATCGAGCCAGAGAGGGACTTAGAAATACACTTGGTCCTTATCTGAGGAGTAATCGCGAATTGAATAGTCCTCGGGAAATTGTTACTTTGGAGCAGGCTTGAAATGAGCACGATGGAGCCGGAACTACCGGAGGAAAACTTTGTTTCTGAAGATGAGCTCAGGAGTTTGCTCGATCGCTGGATTGCTCCCCAGCCGTCAAAAACTCTCGATCAGCGAATTGCAAACAGTTATCATATGGAGCTGGGAAACCGGGACCCGGCGACCAATGCGGCATCGTCCCCCCAAAGCCAACACGAGGTAGTCAAGATGAAGGTTTGTTCCACATGCAAGGAAGAGTTCGCCGACAAGTTTGGTTTCTGTCCGGTGGATGGAACTCCTCTAAATGTGCTTGTCTCTGAGCCGACCAAGACGACAGACAATGCCTGGAGTGACAGCGTGCCAGTTGTCCCCAATGTCCCGGTCGAGCCATCGGCAGCGGGCGATCCGATTCCGGCAGGCGCAGGTTCAATGGCGTTGGTGCCGCGCGGCGAGTTTCATCTGACCATGATGGACGATGCGGGGCTGGTCGGTAGGCTTGCTAAGGAAGTGGGCGACGTCGCGCACGAATATCAATTGACGTGGCCCGAGTTTAAGCGCGATCCATTTGGCTTCACCAAGCGTTTGCTGGTTGGTTACGGGCAGATGGCTGGGAAGTTTTTTGGCAACCGGAATGTGCTGGCGGGCTTACTCGTTGCGGTCGTTGCGCTGGCAGGCTTGATCGGTATCGTTGGTTTGCTTGATCGAGCGCAACCTGGTGGTATTTCGAAGAGCGGCTTCATAACGTTTGCTGTTATTGCCGGTCTGATACTCGCGGTCATCTTTGTGACCTGGCTACGCAAGAGCCAGAGCGGCGCCGTATTGGGCGCTCCTGAAGGAGAATCAAACAACGCTGTTCTGGGGATGGTAGTCGCGTTCTCGTTCTTCCTGTTCTTGGTTGGCGGAGGCGTTCTCTATAACTTCTGGCAGAAGCGAGTAGAACAACGGCAGCAAGCCGCCGCGAACCAACTGGTAGTCGAAAACTTTATCGACATTCCCAACGAACAGCCGACGCCTGAACAGGGCACTGCCGGTCTGAACAAAGGCAAGGGCGGCGGCAGCAAACCTAAGCAAGAGAAGGCAGCCGGAGGTGGCGGTGGCGGCCGCGAAGAACAGAAGCCTGCTTCGTTCGGGAAGACTCCACAAGCTTCGCTGACAATCCCGCAAGTAGTGGCGCCTGATCCGCATCCGCCGGCAATAAAGAATCCCGTCTTGCCGATGGCTGCGACCGTGGTTGCAGATCCGATGCTTGTCCCACCTGATGCGCGGAACCTCGCTTACGGCGATCCAAAATCGAGGAGCACTGATCCCTCGTCAGGACCGGGCACTGGAAACGGTATCGGCACGGGCAAGGGCGGCGGTATTGGGCCGGGCGAAGGTGGCGGCATTGGGCCTGGTCGCGGTGGAAATATCGGTGGTGGTGACCGCAACGACGGTGGCGGTGGACCCGGCGGTGGCGGGGGCGGCGGAGACTACAACAGAATCTTCAGTCCCAAAGAAGTGAGTTCCAAGGCGCACGTTCTTTCCAAGCCGGAGCCGCAATACACGGAAGATGCGCGAAAGAATCAGGTAACGGGAACGGTCGTGCTGCGTGCCGTGTTTACGTCGGGCGGTCAGGTCAGTAATATCCGCGCTGTCTCGGGACTGCCATATGGATTGACGGAGCGGGCGATTGCGGCTGCGCGTCAGATCAAGTTCACTCCTGCTACCAAGGATGGTCATGCGGTTTCGATGTACATCCAACTGGAATACAACTTCAACCTTTATTAAGAGCCATTCTTAACAAAACGAAAGGGCGTCGATTGATTTAGTCGGCGCCCTTTTTTGTGGCAGAAGCCTGACCGTAAGGGAGGGCTCGCCGTGGATCCGTGTTCATCTGTCGCTAACCCAACCGTTCCACAAATCGCCTGATCCGCGTGACACCTTCTTCCAGTTGCGCC
>JANLYZ010000007.1:0-6496 GCA_031365905.1 Chloracidobacterium sp.
GGAGATGTTACTGAAACTTTTGCCGCCGTCGTTGCTAACGATGAGTGGCCCGTCAGGTTTGTAAACTTTGTTCTCGTCTTTGGGATCGACGATGAGGTTGGCGAAATAAAACGGACGCCAGATCATGTTTGCACTGCGATCACGCGCAGTCCACGTTTGGCCGCCGTCGTCCGAAACGTACAAGCCATTCTTCGGCGCTACTGCTTCGATAAACGCATAAACAACGTTTGGCTTCGATGGCGCTGCGGTTACAGCGATGCGGCCCCACGGTTTTGCCGGCAGGCCTTTCGCGCTCGTTTCATCAAGCTCTGTCCAGGTTGCCCCGCCGTCAGTCGACTTGAATAATCCGCTGCCGCTCGGCGCCGTTGGGCCGTCGCCGCCGGAACGAAACGTCCAACCCTGGCGGCGGAAGTCCCACATGCCGGCGTAAAGTGTTTTCGGGTTCTGCCGGTCCAGCGACATCATCGAGCAGCCGGTAGAAGCATTTGCGCCTTTCAGGATCTTCGTCCAGGTCTTTCCGCCGTCGGTAGTTTTGTAGACGCCGCGCTCGTCGCTGTCGCTCCAAAGTTTGCCCGGCGTGCAAACGTAGACAGTGTCGGTGCTGCTGGGATCGACCAGAATTTTGGCGATACGCTCGGAGTTGTTCAAACCAACGTTGGTCCAGTTGTCGCCACCATCAACGGATTTATAAACACCATCGCCGACGGAAACGCTATTGCGCGTCCAGGCTTCGCCGGTTCCCACCCAAATTGTTTTGGGATTCTTTGGATCGATCGTGATCGCGCCGATCGATTGCACTGGTTGCTTGTCAAACACCGGCTTGTAAGTCGCCCCCCCGTTGACCGACTTCCACACGCCGCCACTCGCCGCGCCGATATAGATGGTGAGTCGCTTATCTTCCTGCACGGCGTCAATCGCTGCGACGCGTCCGCTCATCGCCGCCGAACCAATGTTGCGCGCGCCGAGACCGGAGATCGTTTCGGAATCGACTTTTATGGGCGCGGGAGTTTGCGCGTTCCCGAGAGAAATGCACGCTAATGCTATTGCGACTGCCGAAAACAAACGAATCATGTTTGATGTCATAATTGGCGGATCCTTTTCTTAGATGAACTCATGAGACACGAGCGCCTCGGCAAGACGACCGCACATGGAGTGCGGCGGCAGCGACGCCGCGTTGGATTCTATACGCGTCAGCTTTTCGGCAATTGAAAGCGGCGTCGCGCTACGCTTGCCGCCGCACTCCAAATTTTTTAGCGCCTGCTAGGGCTTTGCAGGCTCAGTCTTCGCGGCGACAGTGGGCATGTGAAACCGGCTATCGTCGACCGGCACATTCGCTTCGATCTTTTCATAAGTAACCTTTTGCCGGTTCTGACTTCCTTTAGGGTTTGATTCGACCGAGTGGGGCAGATACCAGCCCGCGACTTCTTTGTAGTCGCCTAGTGATGTTTCATACTCGCGTTCGGCGCCGCGGATCATCCGCTTGGTATCGATCTTGATCGGAACGTAATAGTCCGTGTCCATGTAGTAGTAACGAACGTCGCCGTTAGCGAGCGTCAGTTTGAGTTTGAATGTGTCAGTGCCTTCGACCGGCTCCATTCCCACGAACTCGACCTTGTTGCCCTTCTGCTGGTAGTTCACCAAGGGTCCGTCGAAATCCGAATCCTCGAGTATCTGCTTCATCTCTTCTTCGCCCAACGGTTCGGGATCCTTCTTGCCCTGCCAGGGTTCGATCTTCCAGCCGGTCTTGCCGTCGTAAGCATTAACCGCGGTGAAGCCTTGCAGCGAGAACTCCTGACGCACCATGTTCCCGCGCTTATTCTCTTCGAGAACGGCCGCTTCGAACCCGCCGCCGCCGGTAAACTTGCCCGTGCGCCGCAAAGTCTTAACGGCTTGAATCTTTTGCTGGCCGCCAATCGTCTTTATGTATTTGGCGACAATCTCTGCGGCGGTCTGCGCCTGAGCAGGTAAAGCGAGGAGCGCCAGGGCGCCAATGGCAAGCAAGACTCTACGCATGATCTTCTCCTTCAGCAGATGTTGGGAACCGAGTGTGGGGAAGCGCCCCTCACCTGCCTCGGTCCTTGTTGAAAGTTAACCTGACGCTTCCGTAATACGGATACATTCAGCATAGGGTTTCCGAGGAAATATTCCGAAAATTTGGAGACGCGAGTTCATCGCGCGAATGTTCGAGACGCGAAAACTGGACTTGCTTGAACCTTGGCAACAAGCACTCAAAACAAAGGGCCACCTTATCAGTGGCCCTGGAGTTTTTGAAGTTTGGTGGAGCCGAGGGGGATCGAACCCCTGACCTCATGACTGCCAGTCATGCGCTCTCCCAGCTGAGCTACGGCCCCTTCTGGCGAAGACAGGTTGACGTTAACGCGGGTTACAGAATAGCCAGCGTCTCTAACCCCGTCAAGCTAGCCTGTTGGCATGTTGTGCGCCAGTGGGCGCGCAGACACGCCGCACGGAAAATGGTCAGGCCACACCTTGATCTCATCTGCGCGCCGCAGATTGAAATAATCAAAAGACCGAGAAGTAACGATCGATTCCGGCAACCCTCTCAAGCGTTATTTCTTCTTCGAAGCTCCGGTTCTCCCCTGTGTCGCTGAGCCATCTTTCTCTTTTCCCGTCTGGCCCAGCCCGGTCGCCTCGCTTCCGGCTTCAGCTGCGCCAGTAACCGCTCCTATCGCAGCGCCTTTTGCCGCTGCCATAACAACCTTGCGGACCACTTTCTTTGCTTTTGTCATCAAGGTTCCAGCCGAACTTTTAGCAACTGCCTTTTTCTTGCTGCGTTTCGCAACTCCCTTGGTTCCGCTGGATTTCTTACTTGCTTTTTTGGTTGGCATCTTTTTTCTCCTCGTTTGGTCGTTTGTCAAAAGCGTTATTTCCTACCAGGGGATCGCTTCTTGCTCCCTGATTTCGACGCTAAGCGTTTCGTGCGTTTCTTCTTTGGAGTAGTCTCCTTCGTTTCGCTCATCTGCTTTAACAAGTCGGAAAACTCAAAGCCGAATAGCTCTCTTATTTTCGCGTTTAGTGCCGGCATCACCAGGCCCTGCCCCATGTTCGACAGTTCTTCGACGATGCTGTCAGCAAAAGCAACAACCGGGGTTTGTTTGCCGCCCTTTGTATTTTGATGCGCATAGCCAACGGTGTAACCGAGAGCGAAACCAGCCGACAGCGCGCCAAGACTCCACACCAAGGGCTCTTTCTGAAATTCTTCGCGATAATCGAGCACGCCCGAAACGGTTTTCTTCACCGACTTAACTTCTTGTTCGATCGTTTCTTTGATTTCATCCACCGTTCCGGCCAGCGACTTGCGCGTTTTTTCCATCTGGCGCTGAAGCTCTTTCTTGCCAGGCTCGCGATCACCTGTCTTCTCCTGGGCTATGGTACTCCCATTTTCACTGACCATTTCCTCACCTCCCCTGTGTTTGCTCGCCATACGTGTTAGACCTCTTTCTGCAGCCACTTCTTATCTCGTTCGAGTTCAGCCACAGTCTGTTTAGGAACCAAACTCTGCCTGGCCAGGCGATTCCTGGCAATGACAATCGTGGCCGCTCCCGCTACTAAATAGAGCGCGGCGGTAATGATGAATCCGAGTGCATAGCGAACCGGTTGGCTCAATTGTGAACCCTCGAAGAGTACGGAAATCAAAAAGGCAATCGCTACATTAAGGAGCGCGAAACCGACTGCCACGACCACTCCCCCAATCAGGATCATAATTCCGCCGCGAGTGTAAGCATCGACTTCTTCCTTTAGCTCAATCTTCAAGAGCGCGAGCTTAGTATCAAAGAGCTGCACCAGTTCATCGGCCATCTTGGAGAATAGCCCGGGCAGTCCCTCCGGCTCTCGCTCGATCGTTGGTGAATTGTTCTTCTCCATCTTTACTCTCCAGTTCGCTTCGAGACCTGTAAAAAAAACGAGTCAAGGCGTTTTCTCGCCTTTTTTCTTGGCTCGCGGCGCTCCCTGGCGAGCGGCAACATCCTCGATGTCAGAATTGATTTCTCCACCGATCAAAATTGAGGCGCCTGTAAAATAAAACCACAGCATCAAGACGATCACGGCACCCAACGAGCCGTATGTTTTGCTATACGAGTCGAAATAATGGAGGTAGAGACGAAATGCCAACGACACCAACAGCCAAAGCGTCATGGCGACTACCGAACCTGGCGTCACCCATCTCCAATCCTGATCCTGAAGGTCCGGCGCCCAGTAATAAATCAGCGCGAAGGCTAGTAAGAGAAAAATAACCACCAGGGGCCATTGCACAACTTTCCACAAGACTGTAAAGACCACCCCAAAACCGTAGCTCGCTGCCAGTCCATCGGCGAGTTTTCCGCCATACAGAACAAGCACTAACGCAGTAATGATTAGCACCGCAAGAATTACAGTGAGCCCGACTGCGATGAGGCGCTGCTTCCACCAGGGCCGCGTCTCTTTGACGTGATAGGCGGAGTTAAGCGACTCGCTGATGGCACCCATTCCGTTGGACGCCGCCCACAAAGCTGCCAGAATGCCGAATGATATCTTTCCGCCCCCACTGGCGTTACTTACTTCAAACATCGTGGTGCTGACTAACTGAGAAGCCGAGCCCGGCAACACTTTGCCTAGATAATCAAAGAGGCTGTGCCGCAGTCCTGTCCCCGAACCCAGAATCAATCCAATCACCGAGGTTAGAAACAGTAAGAGTGGAAATAGCGCCAACAAAAAGTAGTACGCCAATGCTGCGGCCTGGTTGAATATCTTGTCTTTGCCGATATCCGACCAAACGCGCGTCGCTAAGCCCCGCCACTTCTGACCGCTCAAATCCCAGAGAGACATTGTAGGGTCCTAAGCAGAGAATATTTGCCGGGCCACTTGCTCATGGTCGGACTCCAGTGATGTAAAAGCATTCATTGCTAACAGCCTTGCCGAGCAGTTTTCTGCTGCGTATTCGGACACTAAGAAAGCTTTTTGCCATCGGAGCAAGACAAGTGCCGCAGGCGAGACTTGAACCTGAAAAAGTTCGAAACTGGATGGAGAAATATATGTGAAGCGAGTCAGGGGAATAGCCGGGAGTCCGTGGGCGCAACTGAGCTACCGCCCCTTTTTGTTGCTTACGCTGGAGCTATATGCTGAATGCAGAGTATCGGAGCGAAGCCGCTGCGCGTTCAATTCTCAGGAAGCGGCTCAATCTTCCCGCCGCAATCTTCTGTACTGCCGTGAGCGGTCGTACAGTTTTGTAACCACCGCGAAGCCGACTCCGCTGTTACTCGTCAAGCGTCTTCAAGTGAAGCCTAATCAGATTTCTTCACTTCTTCATCAATTCCAACACCGCAACGGTCATCGCCTTGATGCCGGTGCGCAGCGTGGGCTCGGGCAGTGGTTGGAAGAGGGCTGAGTGCAACGACGGCAGGGGCATCCCGTTTTCTTTGCTGAGTTTGACGCGAGCCGGATCAATCGCCCCGAGCGTGAACTGCACCGCCGGTATTTTCTGATCCAAACTCAAGTAACCAAAATCTTCGCTCGCCATGGCCGGCGGTAGTTTCACAACGTTGTCCTGGCCCAGCGCTTTCACGAAGGCGGCGGCGAGTCGCTCAGTCAACTGCGGATCGTTGTAAGTGGCGGCAGTCATTTCAGTCTCGGAGACTTTTACGATCGGCGCGCGATCTTCCGGAATGCCCGCGGCAATGGCGATGCCTTTGGTGATGCGCGCGATGGCCGCCAGCAACTTCTGCCGGACCTCTTCCCGATAAGCGCGAACGGTCAACTGCAAATTCACTTCATCGGGAATGATGTTTGGGCGCGTGCCGCCGTGTATCGAGCCCACGGTTACTACTGCCGGATCAAGCGGCGAATTCTCGCGACTCACGATTGTTTGCAGCGCCATGATCACCTGCGCGGCCAGGACGACGGGATCCTTTGTCGCTTCGGGCTTTGAACCGTGTCCACCCAGGCCGCGAATTTTTATTTCCACGGTGTTGCTGCTCGCGAGCGTGTAGCCAGGTGTGTAGCCAACCTTACCGGCTTCTAGTTCCGCGCTGTCGTGTAAGGAGATCGCATAATCGGGTTTGGGAAAGTGATCGTAGAGGCCATCTCGCAATACCGCACGCGCGCCATCGATAGTTTCCTCGGCCGGTTGTCCCAGAATCACGAGCGTTCCGTGCCACTGATCTTTCAACTCCGCAAGCATCTTCGCGGTGCCGAGCATGTTCGTGATGTGAATGTCGTGACCGCAGGCGTGCATCACGCTGACTTCCTGGCCGGCGTCGTTTTTCGTTTTCACTTTGCTGGCGTAAGGCAGGCCCGTCTTTTCGTCAACCGGCAGCGCATCGAGTTCCGTGCGTATTAGTACAGTAGGACCGGCGCTATTTTTCATAACGGCGACCACGCCGTAGCCGGTCCACTCGGGCCGTTCGTATTTGCCGAGGCGTTCAGTGACGGTGTAGCCCAGCGCGCGCAACTGCGTCGCGAAGAAGGTGGCTGTCTTCTCCTCGTGATGCGAAAGCTCAGGCGC
>JANLYZ010000012.1:0-11415 GCA_031365905.1 Chloracidobacterium sp.
CGAAACTTTTCTGAATGCGACAATAGACAACGTGCTGGCGCGCCCGCTGAATGAGATCGTGGGCCAGATAGAATCCACGCGGTTTGACTCGATCAAGCAGGAGATAACGAAGCGTCTGCTGGAAATGGCGCAGAGCGAGGAATTGTCGGCTTCAGTTTCTACTTACGTTAGCGAGGCGATTCAACGCTTCCGCCCGCAAACGCTCGGTTCCGCGTTACGGCAACTCGATCCGGACTCGATTCAGACGGCGAAACAGTTTCTGACCAGGAGCCTGGTGGGGCTGCTCGCGCGCGACGACACGGCCCGCACGGTTAACGCGATTCTCAGTTCGCAAATTGAGCGCCTGCTGGTGTCGCCGATTGGACGTCTCGGAGATCACGTTTCCGAACATTCGATGAAACGCGCCAGCGCCGCACTAATTGCGCGCATCACGCTGACGGCGCGCGAAGGACTACCGAAGGCGATTGCGGAGTTTGACGTGGGCGGGCTGGTGCGCAAGAAAGTCTCAGACTATCCGCTTGAGAAACTTGAAGTACTGGTGCTGTCGGTGGCGAGTCATCATCTAAAGACGATCGAAATGTTTGGTGCAGTGATTGGCTTCTTCATCGGCGTGCTACAGGTGATCTATTTTTGGTTGACTTACCATCCTACGCGGTGAGGAAAGAAAACCGCCAAGAGCGGGGGAATAGTAAGTATTGTGGGTTGATTAGATTGTAGGGGCAGGGCTTGTCCCTGCCCGAGTGTTCTAGTTTCCCGGCGACGCGAGTTCCGAGGTTTGCGCGGCTTTGGGATCGTATTTCGTCGCGAGAAATTTCTTGGCCACTGCTTGCGCGTTGTCGTAGTTGATGCCTGACTGCACGGCCTTGTTGTACTCGGAGACAGCGCGATTCCGTTCGCCCTTGGCGTCGTAAGCATTGCCCTTCTTGATGTGGGCCCAGGCCTCAATCCAGGAAGGCTGCAACGTACCGTTGAGCGCCGCATCAAGATTGTCGAGCGCCGGTTGCCAGTTGCGCTGCTCGAGATAGAGCAGGCCGAGGTTGTAGTAAACCCAGGAGTTTGAGCGATCCAATTTCAACGCCGCCTCAAACTGTTGCTGTGCTTCGGCGTAAAGACCTTCTTTCATTAGCTCGATGCCGCGCCGTGCAACTATCGATATGCGCAAGTCGTCGGAAATGCGCAGGATGCGATAGTTGGGATCGACGACAACTTCCAACGGCTGGCCGTTTGATTCGAAATCAAAGTCTTCACTCTTGCCTTCAATTCGGGTCGTGGTTGTTTGGTTGTCGCCTTCAGTACGCAACATCAACTGCACCGGCATCCGCAGCACATCGAGGCTCTGCTTCACGGTGCCACGCGTGCGAAACTTGCCCGTGCGCGTGCGAATGATTTGATAGTCGACGGAAAACTCCGGAACGCCTGTACCCTCAACCCACTGCGCAAAGAAGTAGCGCATGTCTTCCATCGCGACCTTGGAAGCCAATTTTTCGAAATCGTCAATCGAGGCGTTCTTGCCGCGATATTCTTCGAGGAAGCTGTGCAGCAGCCGGTCAAACTTTTCCTTGCCCATGCTTTCGCGCAACATGCGGAAGACCATCGCGCCTTTGTGAAAGACAATCGATTGATAGGCAGCCGATTGATCGTCGAGAGCGCCGGGCGCGCGGGCGATTGACGCGGTTTGTTCAAACGTCAGCGCGCGTTCCTGTTGTTCGCGCTGCGCCGCTTCGAGTGCGCCGCCTGACAAAGTTGACTCGCGAAAAGCGAAGGCGCTCCACTCGGCGAGGCCTTGCGAGATCCAGGCATCGTCAAACGACTTCAAGCCGACTGTTTGTCCCCACCATTGATAAGCCACTTCGCGCGCGAGCCGTTCGTCCGGCGCTGGACGCGACGAGTCGAACAGCTTCGAAGCCAGGAAGATGATGCCGGAACCCGAGTAAGTATCCAGGCTGTCGTCGTCAACCTGGGCCACGACCAGGCGCTTACCGAAGCCCGGAGCGCCATACTGCTTCGTGTAAAACTCCAGCACCTGGCCCATCATCTCCGCGTAAGAGTCAATGCGGCCTTCGCTGCCCGGCTTTGCATAAAACTGAATCTCGTAGTTTCCAAAACGCAGGTTGCGGTTGATGTATTGGCCGGCGGCAAAGTTTCCGATCAGTTCCGGCTGACGATGGACAAAATGAAAACGCGTGGCGCCATCCTTCGGCGAAGCTTGCGGCGTGACCGCGTCGTCGCTGGTGCCGGCGACTTGCAAACCGGTGGGCACGATCAAAGTAATGTCAGATGTGGCGCGGTCTGCAGCGTAGTCATGAAAGGGAAACCAGCGCGAGGCATACATCAAATAAGAACCTTCAGGGCCAACATATGCCAGCCGCTTGGTCGCCAGCGGACCGCCCTCAGGCGAGAGCAGGGCGCCACTCCAGCGGAAGCGCAACGTCAGCGGTTGACTGGCCGGCATGACCTGACCGAGATCAACTCGCACGCTTGGCCCAAGCGATCCCACGCCAACCGCGTCCTGGACAAAACCGGTCAGCGGTCGGCCGCCGAGATCGATGGTTTCCACATGCAGTGAGCCGTTAAGTTCGAAGACGAGTGAACGTGTCGCCTCCTGCGGAATCACGGTGACGTCGGCGCCGGCCCGCAACATGTGCTGGTCGGGAATCAACTGAGCCTCAATGCGGTAGTTGGTAACGTCGAAGCGCGTAGCTGCCGGTTGCGGCGCGGGCTGTTGGGCGCCGGCGGTAATTGCGACGAGGAAAAGTGTGGAAACTGCCAACCGCACTTGGGGAAAGAAAGGCCTGCGTATCTTCATATTGTCTCTGCTTCGTTTGGGGATTGCCCTTGATTATACATCTGCCAAGTTGTTTACCGCACGGCGCTCGGATTACTGTCCTTTCGGTCTCGAGCGGTAGCTTCTTAAGGGAGCCAGTCGCAAGTTGAGCGCGTCCGAACCGGGTGTTTTTGGATGGTAAAGAGTGGCAGGCGGTTGGCTGCGTTGAGGCGTCGGCGTTAACTAATTACGGAGCCCGTACCGCGCTTCTATGTACTGTTCGCGCTTCGCGCTCATTGCGGGCGGGCCGAGCACCCCAACAGATAAACAACATCTGTTGGGGACCCCGCGCGCCCCGCGGTCCCAGTAGGAGGCCGTCCCACTCGCTCAATTTGCGAACTTGACAGGCGGCAAACTGGCGGCATAAAGTCGGGGTTATCCAGTAGCCAGTTTGTTTCCCCATTGTCCATTAGGCGCCTTGGCGCAAAAAGCGAACGACGGTGCAGCATCCCTTGACGCTTATCACCCCAGGAGAATGCTCGCGCCCTCGTTTCACTAAACCAAGTTATATGTCTGCTAAAAGGAGTCGCTTTATGAGATGTGTCGTGAAGCTGTCGGCTGTTCTCTTCGTTTGCGCGTTTGCTGTTTCGCAACTTCAGGCGCAGACGCCACGAAACGTTCGCGTTAACTATAAACAAACAACCCTCAAGAATGGCTTACGCGTGATCACTGTCGAGGATCATGACGCGCCGGTGATTGCGATCGCCGTTAATTACAACGTTGGTTCGCGGGACGAACGCGAGGGTCGTACCGGCTTCGCGCACCTGTTTGAACACATGATGTTCAAAGGATCGGAGAACATCGGCACCGGCGAGCATTTCGTCCTAGTCTTCAACAATGGCGGCAACATGAATGGCACCACCAGCGAAGATCGCACGGTATATTTCGAAGCGCTTCCGTCGAACCAGCTCGACCTCGCGCTGTTTCTCGAAGCCGATCGCATGCGTAGCCTGGCTATCACTAAAGACAATCTTGATAACCAGCGCAACGCGGTGCAGGAAGAACGCCGGCTCGGCGTCGACAATCAGCCGTACGGACAAAGCGAGGAAGTGCAACAGGGGCTCTTGTACGACAACTTCGCTTATAAGCATACGGTGATTGGCTCGATGGAAGATCTCAACGCGGCAACTGTCGACGATGTCGCGCAGTTTTTCAAGACCTATTACGCACCCAATAACGCGGTAGTGACGCTGGTAGGAGACTTTAATACGAAGGACGCGATTGCACGCATCAAGAAAAACTTCGAGAGCATTCCGCGCCAACCGAACCCGCCGGCCGTTGACATGACTGAGCCGGAGCAGAAAGCTGAGCGACGCGCGACGGTCGACGATGTGCTGGCCCGTTCAGCGCGTTTCGATCTCGCGTTCAAAGCGGTGCCGGGAAACACCAACGACTTTTATGCGTTGCAAGTCCTTTCCAATGTCTTGCAGGGCGGACAGAGTTCTCGACTTTATCAAAAGCTGGTGAAGGAGAAAGAGCAGGTAACCGGCGTCTTCGGCACAATGGATGAGAAGCGTGGACCGGGCGCGCTTTACGTGCAGGCGACCGTGAAGCCTGGCGTCAAGGTTGCTGACGTCGAGGCAAACATCTATCAGGAGATTGAGCGCCTGAAGAAAGAACCCATCGCCGATTGGGAATTGCTGAAGGCAAAGAATTCTGCGCGACGCGCGTTTATTAACAACCTGCAAAACTCGCTTTCACGCGCGATCAATCTTAGCCAGTATGCGATTTATTACAACGATCCCGGTCTCATCAATACGAGACTGGACAAAGTCAACGCGGTCACCAAAGAAGACGTGCAGCGGGTTGCGAACCAATACCTGCGCGAGACTAACCGCACAGTAGTAATCACCATGCCCAAGGCCAAAGCCAAAGGCGCGGCGCCGGCAAACGGACAATAAGGAGAAGAGCAATGAACATGAGAAACATTCACCAACTGAAGCGTTGCGCCGTGGCCGTGGTATTCGCATTTTTCGCGTCCGGGTTGTGCCTGGCCCAGGGGCCAACCACTGGTCCGGTTGGACAATCAACCAAGGGCGCAGTAATAAAAGGGAAAGCGCCGGTTAACAAGAAACTTCTCAAAGTTAATTTGCCAAAGGCTGAAGAGGCCACGCTTCCGAATGGCTTGCGAGTGGTGGTTTTGCCAAGTCATAAAGTGCCGACCTTCAATATGCAGATGGTAGTTCTGAGCGGCGGTTTGGCAGACAGCGCTGACTACCGCGGGCTGGCGAGCTTTACCGCCGGATTGCTGCGCGACGGCACCACGAAAAGATCGAGCAAAGAAGTCGCTGAACAAATCGACGCGCTCGGAGGGACGCTTGCCAGCTTCGCGGGCCTGTCGTCAGTGACGAGCACCGTGAGTACCTCGGGTCTGATTGAGAACCTGGATCAGACGCTCGATATCTTTTCCGATGTGGTGCGCAATCCCATTTTTCCGGCTGGAGAAGTTGAAAAATACAAGGCGCGCACGCTGGCTCAACAACAATTTCAGAGATCGAGTCCGCAGTTTCTTGCTCAGGAGCAATTTAACCGCGCAGTCTATGGCGATCACCCGGCGGCCCTACTCACGCCGCCTGCCGCTTCAATTAAGCGTCTGACGTCGAAAGACCTGACAACTTTCCACTCAACTTACTACCGTCCCAATAATGCGATCCTCTCGATTGTCGGCGACCTTACTTTGAAAGAAGTCTTGCCGAAGATCGAAAAAGCTTTCGGCGACTGGCAGAGAGCTGGGGTGCCGACGACGACGATTCCGCCCGTGCCGGCGCCAACGACCTCTCACATTCTGCTGGTTGACCGGCCCGGGTCTGTGCAAACGGTGCTGCAACTCGGAAATCTGGGAATCGAGCGCAACAATCCGGATTACTTTCCGCTGCTGCTCGCCGATCGCATTCTCGGCGGTGGCCCAGCCGCGCGCCTGTTTATGAACTTGCGCGAAGACAAGGGCTATACCTACGGCGCTTACAGTAATTTCGGAGGCACCAAATTCCGCGGCACCTGGACGTCCAGCGCAGAAGTCAGAACGAACGTGACGGAAGGCGCGATGAAGGAGTTTATGTACGAACTGAAACGCTTGCGCGACGACAAGGTAAGCGTAGAAGAACTGGAGAATGCGAAACGCGCGATCGTCGGCGGCTTCGCGCTCTCGCTCGAATCGCCCCAGACGCTCTTGCAAAACATCGTCGTGCAAAAGATTTACGATCTGCCGGCCGATTATTGGGACACTTTCCCACAAAAAGTTGCGGCCATTACTGTTGACGACGTGCAACGTGTGGCGCAGAAGTATATCGATCTGGACCACCTGCAAATCGTCGCCGTGGGCGATGCGTCAAAGACCCGCGACATTCTGGCTAAGTATGGAACGGTGGAAGTCTTTGATGCGGAGGGTAAGCCAGTGTCAGGCGGGCAATAGATTTGTTGTAACGCAAACTGTTAGTTTGCGAAGTGTTCACCGCTCCGCCGAGTGGTAAGCGCTATCGCAATCTAACAGATTGCGTTACGGATGCCCCACAAAGTCCAATTCCTTCACATCGTCACTCACGATTAACTGAACTCGATCAACCGGCTGAAATACCAAACCTTCCTTCGAAGGAATAATTCTATAACTGCGCGTCGCCGTCGATGCCGCCAGCGTGAAGGAATAATTCCCCTGCTCGTCTGTCGTCGAGGCGAGCACGGTCCCCTGCGGACTGATTAGCACCACCACCACATTCGCGAGCGGGTTGCCGCTTGCATCCTTCACACGACCGGTGATCGTAACGGTCGTTGGCACTGGCTTGTCCATCTTTTCCACCGGCGAAGCATCCAGCTTTGACGTCGGTGTTGGCGCGGGCGTCGACTCGGGTGTTGCTGAAGGCGTGGGTTGCGGAGTCGGAGAAGCAACGGGCCACGCTTCGGGTGACGCGGTCGATGTGGGCTCTGGCGTAGGCCTAGGCGGTTCAGTAGGCGAAGGCGTTTCGTTTGCCGGCGTCAATTTGGTAGTCGGCGTTTCAGCCGGCGTTGCTGGTGAACGCGAAGCAGAAGGACTTAGCGCCGCATGTGATGCTTCGGTATTCGAGTTCGCCGGAGCAGTCGCCGGCGTCGGTTCCGGCGACGAAGCTGGTTGCACGCTATCGCCAGGTTTGTCTGGTGTTGGCGCAGCGGCAGCTGCCGCGAAGCCTGGTCCTATTCGTTCATCAAGTCCATCCAGCGAGCCGTTCACCTTGCGATAGAGTTGCTCGATTATGGCGCGGCGCACCGGATCGGGTTCGCCGGAAACATAGCTCTTAATGTAGAACGACAGCGCTTCAGCTTTTTTATCCCCGCGCTCGAGCGCCGCGCCAAGGTGCCACAATGAAGTGTGGGCCGCCGGCGTGCCTTCGGGAAGTATGCTGACCGCGCGCCGCAAATGTTCGAGGGCTTCGTCCAGTTTGTCCTGGTTGTAAAGCGCCCACCCGGACGTGTCCTCAATGCGGCCGCGCAGAAGATTAGATAAGACATTACGCGGGGCTTCGGGAATCTCGGGCGTGCCCCCGACCGCGATAGCGCGAGCCCGAATCGAGCGAAACTCATCAGCCTGCACGGCAAGCGTCAACTCCGGCACGGTCATGCCTGCGTCAGCGCTGCTGCGTGCCGCTTCGGCGAGTTCGTAAGCGGTTTGGAAGCCAACTCCTTTTTGCAGCAAGCGACCGGCGGCGTAGAGTTCGCGGTAAACGCGCGCGGCGTCGTCACCGGCAGCAAACTCCTTTGCCGCGGCGACCGCGCTTTCTTCGTTAATCGTTCCACCGTTCGCTGCGCGATCTGTAGCAGTAGTAAATGCCAAGAGCGCCTTGAGGAGTCTCGCGTTGTTTTCGCTGTCGGCGGCAGTGAACTGAAAAATACTCGCCCGGCGTTCCGTCGCCAACAAATCCACGAAGCTCGCGCTGTGAACGACTGCCTGGCCGCCAAGCCGCGTTTCGATCTGTCCATCTTTCAAACTAAAGGACGACGTTAGAGCTTCCGCTGCTTCATCGTAGAGTCCGGCAGCGACCAGCGTGCTAGCCAATTCATAATCGAGCGTCGGAAACTTTCCATACTGCCGGGCGAAACGAAGTGCCCGCTCAGCGTCGAGCGGCTTACGTTGTCCAACAAACGCGCGCGCCAGCGCAATTTGCGACCAGGTATAACGCGGCTCGATGTCAACAGCCTTTAGCGCGAGGTCAAGGGCCTTCTCACTGTCGTTGTGTGCGGCAAACCAATAAGCAGCGCCGGCCAGCAAAGGCAGGTTGCGCGGATCAGTCGCGAGCGCTTTGTCGAGTTCCGTTTTTGCTTCATCGGTCCGGCCGAGATCGAGCAACGACAGAACCACGCCGGCGCGCGCCGCTTTATCCGCCGGTTCAGTTTCAAGTTGTTGGCGATAGATACTAAGCGCTGCTTCCGGCTTCCCCAACGCGCGATCGAGATCAGCGAGACTGCGCCGCGCCGACTTTGAATTCGGATCTAGCTCGAGCGCCCGCTTGTATTCCGCCGCCGCTTCGTCCAGACGAAGTGAAACGTGCAGTGCCCGACCGAGGCCCTGGTGTGCTTCGGCAAGGTCCGGAGCAAGCTTCACGGCCTGAGTCGTGAGGCGGATGGCCTCGCTGCCTTGTTCGGTGGTGATATAAAAACCAGAAAGGATTACTAACTGCTTTGCGTCGTTGCCAAACTTCGTCTCAATGTTTTGGACCGCTCTGGTCGCTGCTGCCGGTTCTCCACGCAGGTAGAGATTCAAGGGAATCTGAGAAACGACTCCGGAAAACAGCTTCTCTGAAAGATTCACGGGCGCATCAGCGATGGCCTGCATTAGTTGTGCAATACCACCAGCGTTGTCACCTTTCTTCAGTAGTTCGTCGCCGATGCGCGCACGAACGCTCACAAGAATTTCTGTAGCCCGCGCCCGCGACTTCGACTCAGGGTGACTGGCAAGGAAAGTTGTCAGCAAAGCGACCTGTTCCTCGGGGCCCTTCGTTTGAATCAGTGATACTTCTTCTTCATCGTCAGTCGGCGTCGCGACCTGCTTTCTGTTTCGAGTAGTCGCGCTCGCGTTGCGGGCCGCTCCGCTCTTAACCGTTGTTGGCAATACATCGATGGACGTTGACGTGTTAACCGGATCTCCCTGGACGGCGGGCGGTCTACTTGTATTCTGCTCGCTTGCCGTGGGCGTTACGGAGGCGGTGGCCGCTCGTGACTTGTCGAGGTCGTCGGTACTGAACGCGAGTTTTTGCCCGAGCGAACTCACTAAGTGTTGCACACCCGCGTCGAGGCCTTCGCTAAATTGACCGGCATCAACGAGCGCGCGCATGCGCTGGCCCATCTCGCCCAACACGCCTTCAGGCAAATCGGCTTGCACTGATCGGCTAAACCTCGTGAACGACGTCTTTTCATTTACAGCCAGGACCAGGAGCAAACTCTTCTTCAAGCTCGTGCGAGCGCCGACGTTCCAATCCCTGGCTAGCTGTAGCGAAAACTCCGAAATGTCTTGTCCTTCAGTTGACTGAACCGTCACGACATCGAATTCGATTCCCGTTTTTAACTTCAGATTGGCAAGGAGGTTTTCCAGTTGTTGCCTCGTTTGCTCGTTCACGACTCCGGCGAAGTCGTTTACGTGGCCCTTGGGCTTTGGTAATTTCTGCGTCGTCTGGGCCAGTTGGGTTACGCCAAACGACAGAAAGAGCGCGGCGCTAAAGCAGAAAAGCAGTATGCAGTTTATTGTTCGCTGAGGTGATAATTTCATAGGTTAAGTTTCTCAAACTCTCGGCTTGACGGTGCTGGGGAGTTTTGCACCTGGATCTGGCGCCGGATTCGGCTCTTGTTTCAGATTCCGGTTTTATCTAAATGGGGGACACTCTGGTGGGCATGATAACATCGCGTGCTTTCGCCAGCGAACAGAGCCACAGGAATGGTCGAATGTTTATTGACGACTCCCGGAGAATGCAGTGAGCGAACTTGAAGAGGCCTGGGCCATCGGCCTTGCCGACGCTGAGGCGCGCGCGCGAGTTCAGGGGCGCGCGGACATTGCCGATTATCTTGCGTTGCGCAGTTCTAATGACTTGATTAGAAGGATCGCCGGCGACTGGCTACTGTCAATGTTCACGAACGCTGCCGGGGAAGCGAATCGCGCCGGCGCTGCGATTCAAATCTCCAGCAAAGATACGCACCGTTTCAAAGTCGGCAACGCCGGCATGGTGGGCACGCGGCTCTGCTTGGGTAGCGGTGTGCGCGAGCTACTGGTGGAGATAGGCTGGCCGCGCACGCCCCGCGATGGATTCATTCGCGGCGGCGGTTTAGCTTGCGGCAACATCAAACACGTAGGGATCAAACCGGCAAACGATGAGATCCGCCTCGTCCTCGATGATACAGGCACGCCAGTTTGGGTTGTGATCAGCAAGCGCGATGTTCGGAAACCTCACGACCTTCACCGGCTCCCCAGGCTTCTCGAAGCAAACGTGAAAAACCATGTAGCGATCCTGCTGGATCATCAGCGCCACTCACGAACACGGCGCTGACCATATCCGGCAATCAGTGCACGTTTTCGAACCCTCGAAAAGCAGAATCTTTGAAACCTGCGAAAAAACAATTGCAGAGTTGCAGTTTTTCTCCGCTCCACAGCTTCATCTCAAGAAAATGCAGAGTTGGATTCCAAGGCACGATGCTTGCGATACGACGAACGGCACAACGCTCGACAGGTGTTTACACGGGTCCCCCATTTCGAGCAACAAGGCCGAGTTGATCAAGAATTAGATGCTCTGGCGCTTGGCGGGTTTGGTCAGTTTGAAAAAGTTTGAGGAGGGTACTAATGAAGAACCGACGCACATTAAGTCTTTCAATTTTCGCGGCTGCGATCCTGGCGCTGTGCTTACCGGCACTAGCGGCCGCCCAGGGAAACTACGATCCCTATGGCAGAAACCGCGATGACGGCAACTACCGGCGTGATCGCAACGACGACTATGGCCGTTACGATAACCGCAATCTTCGCGATTCAATTCGGCGTCTGGATCGGCTGAGCCGGGATTTTGACCGTGACCTTGATCGGGAACTCGACCGTAGCGACGAAAACGGAACTCGCCATGAAGATCATTTGAATGCCGACGCTAAGGAGTTTCGTCGAGCAGTAATCGACTTGAAGAATGCGTTCAATCAGCGCAACCTCGATAACAGCGCCGATGAAGCTCATCGCGTCCTGGATGCCGCAAGCCACCTGGAGGATCTGGCGAGTCATCACTTCTACGACGGCCGTCTTGGTTCCGAATGGTCGCAGATCACCCAGGAGTTGAGCGTTATTTCAGACGCTTATGGAATCGACGGTACGAATCACGGCGAAAACAATCGCAATGGCCGAAACAATCGCAATGGCCGACGCAACGATGACTATCGGAACGGCGACTACCGCAACAACCGTAATCGCAACAACGATTGGTGGCGCAGAATCCCCTGGCCTAACTAACGCCGCGGCGGTCACAGCCAATCACGAATGCAAAGCCTCGTCCCACATGAAAGTGCGGGGCGAGGCTTTCGCATGTCGCGCGGTAGATGCCAGAATGGCTGCATGGCTGGAACGCTCTACCTGATCGCGACTCCAATCGGCAATCTCGAAG
>JANLYZ010000017.1:0-17861 GCA_031365905.1 Chloracidobacterium sp.
TCGCGACACTCGGCGAGCAGGATAATCGTGCCGCCATCAATGCACGCGTGCGCGGCCATCTCCAGCGCTTTGTGTGCCTGGATCAGATTGATGTCGTAAGGCAAGCCGCCACAACTAACAATAACAACTTCACGCTGCTCCTTGATCTCTACTGAATGACTCTCGAGATACTCGCTGCAACCAGCGCGATGCGCAGATCGCCAGTTGCCGGCATAAATGTGGACCGCTCGTCCCCGTTCGTCCACTACGCTGTTGATGCTAAAGCTCGGCGCGATTAAGGCTGCGACTCGTTCGCATTCTTCGTGCACGGCATTGCCTTCAAGGAGCCCCGTGCCCACGCCCGCGCGTCGTCCACCAGTTTCGAAATCAAGTGCCAGCATGTGCGTCGCCTCGATGGTGCGCGCCGAAGCAAGGCCCGGGCAGATCGACTTGCGCCCCCCAGTAAAACCCGCGAAGTAATGAAACCCGATCCCGCCGGTGATGATTACGTGAGAAAAATCCTTGAGTGCACGATTGACCTCCACTGGCGTGCCGCGTTCGGTTGTTCCCATTAAGATCATCTGTGAATCATCGTAAGCATCGTGGTCAATTGTTTTCACGCGCTGCGCTATGAAGGGAGTCAGCAGTTCGGACTTTTCTGCCGGCGTGACTGGACGATGAATTCCGGTAGCAAAGATGATTGCGATACTGCCGGGTGAAACCCCAATCTGAATCAGACGTCGGACCAGCAAGTTTAGGATCTGTGGACTCGCTGTGGCGCGCGTGGCATCGGAGACGACGATCAAAACTGAATCGCCGCTGGCAAACAGATCATCAAGCAAAGGCGGCTGAATTGGCGCATTCAAGACCTCGCCAATTTCGGCGTCGGTTAGTGGCCGGTCGTCAATTAAGTTTCCAGATAATATTTGAAATCGGTTCTCGTCAAAGGTGAAATCGAGTGAGTGTTTGCCGTAGCTCAGTTGAATGTTGGTCATCGGACCTGCGTCTTGGGAAAGGAAAGGTTGTAACGCAACCTCTTAGTTTGCAAAGGATGTACTCGGGTCTGCGCCGTGTCTACCGAACGAACCCGCAAACTACAGTTTGCGTTACCGGGTCACACGCCAAAATCTACCAGCGCTCGCTCGATAACATGGAGGGAAGCAAAGTCAGTGTCACCCGCAGTGCGCGCTTCAGCGAGCCACTTGCGCAGTTGACGACCTTCCTCGAGGGACGAGATGCGGCAGCCTCCGGTTAACGCGAGAGTGACCAGTGCATCCGGCGCGCCATGCGTGACCAGTGCCGCTTGCAGTGCGGCCTGTTCGCGGAGATCCAAGGTCAGCAAAAGTTTGATTTCCATATAGCAGCAACAGTAAACAGCAATTAGTGGTCAGTAGACGAGCGCTTCCTGATAGAACTTTTCACGCTTTACTGTTCCAGCGCGTGTGTGATGTCAGCGATTATATCTTCGGCGGCCTCAAGGCCCAGCGCAAATCGAACCGTCGCAGCGGAAACGCCGGCGGCCTTAAGTTGTTCAGCGGAAAATCCTGCGTGCGATGAATACATCGGATAACTTCCGAGCGTCTCGACGCCACCCAGCGAAGGCGCCGTGCGCACCAGCCGCAGTGCATTAAAAAGCCTTTCCACTTCTCCCTCACCACCAACCAGATCGACGGCGACAATTCCACCGAACGCCTTCATCTGCCGCGTAGCCAACGCATGATCCGGATCGTCTTCCAATCCAGGGTAGTAAACGCGCGCGACCTTCGGGTGTTGGCGAAGTGCGTGAGCGAGCAGCAGCGCGTTGTCGCAAGATCTGCGCACGCGCACATCCAGCGTCTTCATGCCGCGCGATAAAAGATATGCAGCCGCAGGATCGAGCGTGGCGCCAATCATCACCGACGTCTCCCGGACGCGAGCGATGAAGTCTTTGCTTCCTACAACGGCGCCGGCAGTCAGGTCGGAGTGTCCACCTAGATATTTCGTTGCGCTGTGCATCACGGCGTCGATTCCGTGAGCGATTGGTTGTTGCAAGATCGGCGAAGCAAACGTGTTGTCAACGATTGAAAACAGCCTGGCCTTTCGTGATACCTTTGCGGCCAGACTCAAATCGACGATTCGGTTTAGCGGATTGGCGGGCGATTCACACCAGAAAACGCGAGACCGCTCCTCTGCCATTTCCGGCAAACTGGCGATTTGATCGACGCCGATGAACCGCGATTGGATTCCGAAGCGATTAAGAACCTTGGTGAGAATCTTGACCGTGCCGCCGTAGACGGAGTCGCACGCGATCACTTCATCTCCCGAGTTGCAAAGCGTCGCCAATGTGCAAAAAGTTGCGGCTGATCCGGATGAAGTGACTACGCACGCTTCCGCGCCCTCGAGTTCCGCAATTTTTCTTTCGGCCTCCGCAACGGTTGGATTTGCGTAGCGTGAGTAGAAATATGCGTCAGGCAATTCGCCACGCGCATAGCGGCGCATCTCGTCAAAAGTTTTGAACGCGAAAGTAGCGGAATGAAAAACGGGAGAAACTACCGCACCGAATTCCTGTTCGTCAGTATTTTCGCCGCCATGAACCGCAATCGTAGCCGGCGCCATTTTAAGATCGTTTGCTGAATCAGTTGGACTCATGACCGTCGGAAGCTCCAGGCAGCGGTAGGGTTAGGGCACCCAAGCTTACCAAATTAGACTCGACAGCGACAGAGAAGGAACCCGCCCGGGCAGCAACATGGATTTGCTTTTTCAGGGGGGCCGTCGCCAAAGGAAAAGGGCCACCTGAGTGGCCCTGTTAACTGCTGGATGGTTTGGCGGTCAGCCGCGAGGCGTCGGTGATTTCAAACTATAACGCCTGAAGACCAAGCGTGATGTTGAAGTCCTTGTAGAGTTCGTTGTATTCCCTGACGCGGCGTTCTATCAGTGAAGGTAGTTCATCAATCTCACTGACATTGATTATCGCATTGACGTTGTTGAGAAAGGCGGTATGAGCATCCATCGTGCGCAACGTAGGCGACAGCAATACGAAGAACAAGCGCCGGCGTTGTGTCGGCCGTAAAATATTCACCTCACGGGTCACAAACACTGGCCCCTGTTCGACCGGATCGAATCTTGGATCCAACAGCACCACGTCTAACAGATTTTCGCGCATGCGATCCACCGCTTGTCTTGCGTCCTGGGCAACAAAGACTTGATAACCATTTGCCGCCAGGCTGCGCGCAACCGCCTCACGGGAATCTTCGGCAACACAAACGAGCGCTTTCCGCGGATCCCAAGCGGGGCGAGCGTAAGGCGCGTTGCGACCAGATGCAGCCGGTTGATTGATCAGGCCGGCAAGCAGCTCTACCAACTTCTCAGCGGAAACTCCCGCTGCGGGCGCGGCGGCCTGTAGTTCCAGTTCAAAAAGTGGGGCGGGATTAGGTTTGTCGAAGCGATGTTCTTCAGAGGTGAGCGGCGCTCCAAGGGCAGATGCGCTCTGCGCCACGGCCGGATCAGGCGAGCCTGAATCTATGCTGCTCTGACATTTAGGACAGCGAATGACAAAAGGTTGCGCCGGCACTTTTGCTTCGTCAACCTGTAAACGAGTGTCACATTTTTGGCAAACAATAATCATGGCAAGTTTCAGAATGATTGTACGAGTTCAGTCAGTTACTACTCAATCATACTTAGCATGGAGGCAGGTTCTGTTATTGGAGACGGGCGGACGCCGTTGCCATCGCGGTTCTTATAGTCTTCTCCGGCGGTTACGCCCTTCAGCTCCAGCAGTAAATTGTTTTGATTTGTGGCGAACGCCAAACCATCTTCCAATGAGACCACACCTCTTTCAATGAAGTCTCTGATGACACAGTCGAAATCCTGCATGCCGTCCAGCTTTCCGTCTTTCATCGCGTCAAGCAACGATTTGCCATCAGCTTCGCCCGCTTCGATGTATTCACGAGTGCGCGGGCTCGAACGCAGTATCTCCACCGCAGCGATACGACCACGACGATCCGCCCGCGGAATGAGGCGTTGCGAAATAATATAGCGGAAGGTTTGTGCCAACCTGGTCCTTATCACGGGCTCTTCGTTCTTTGGATAGAGACCAATAATTCGGTCGACAGTCTTTGAGGCATCTATGGTGTGCAGCGTCGAAAGAACCAGGTGACCGGTCTCAGCAGCTTCAAGCGCGATCTCGGTGGTTTCGAAGTCCCTCATTTCACCGATGAGGATTACTTTTGGCGCCTGGCGTAGCGAGGCGCGCAAGGCTGAAGGAAAATCCTTAATGTCGTGGCCAACTTCGCGTTGATTGATCGTCGAGTTCTTGTGGGAGTGGAGGTATTCGATGGGATCTTCGATGGTGACAACGTGGTAATGCTTCTTCTCGTTGATGATGTCAATGATTGCAGCCTGGGTCGAACTCTTGCCGGAGCCGGTGGGCCCGGTCATTAGAACTAATCCATTCCTCAGCTCGGCGATGTCAGCCAGTTGGGGAGGAAGTGTGAGGGATTTCAACGTCGGAATGTCAGTGGGAATTACGCGCATGACGATTGAGTAAACGCCGCGCTGCTGAAAGATGTTGACGCGAAAGCGAGCTCGGGAAGGAAGGGAGTAACTGAGATCTGATGTCCCAGTGTGAGCCAGCTTTTCGGCAGCATCAGGATTCCCTTGCATCAGAGCCATTGCGATGATCTCTGTCTGGTAAGGCGTAAGTTTTTGCATTCCCAACGGCTGAACGGGCGTGAGCTTTCCGTTAATTTCAACTTGAGGAAGTTGGCCGACTGAGAAGTTAAGATCACTAATTTTGTCGGAAACGAGCAACATGCGCTCGATGATGGGTGGCAGATCGAAGAAACTCATTACCTTGGGACTCCGGACGGAAGGTTTGAAACGACGCGAAGCGGCGGGCGCCAGATTGTACAAATTCCGGCTCAAGGATTCTCGCGCATAACATAGCTAAACGCAAGCAAATTCTGTTGGCACTAAGACTGTGGGTTATACGGGGTTAAGATAGTCCTGTATTTTGGTGGTGATCGCTCCTCTGGGCTCCCAAATATCGCGAATTACGGACACTGCGCTGGCGCCAGCCTGCAAGACAGATCTGAAATTGTCACTGTTGATTCCGCCGATTGCGACAAGCGGAATGGCACCGACAG
Source organism: Chloracidobacterium sp. (assembly GCA_031365905.1). Classification (GTDB taxonomy): domain Bacteria; phylum Acidobacteriota; class Blastocatellia; order Pyrinomonadales; family Pyrinomonadaceae; genus PSRF01. The sequence continues at coordinate 5,103 of JANLYZ010000017.1, forward strand.
CCTTTCGAACCAGCGCTAATCCATCGAGGCCAACAGGAGGGTTCGCGGATCGCTTGGTCGCTGTCCCGAAAATGGGGCCCACCGCAAGATAGTCGACGGGCATTTGTGAGGCAATCCGCGCTTGTTCAAGGTTGTGCGTCGAGCAGCCAATGATTGCGGTCTCGCCAAGGATTCGCCTCGCAGCTTCAGGGGCCAGGTCGTCCTGGCCCAAATGAACACCATCAGCGTCCAACGCCAACGCGATATCCACCCTATCATTTATTATTATCTTTACGCCGCGTGCGCGCGCCACTAGCAGGGCAGTTTCAGCATCGGCATAGAACTTCGCAGATGGATCAACCTTCTCGCGCAATTGAATCAGGGTCGCTCCGCAGTCGCTCAGTTGAGTGACCTGCTCGGCGTGTGGGAGTCCAGAGAGATGCCGATCAGTAATTGGATAAAGACGAGAGCCGGCCAGGGCAAGCAAGAAGCGCGTACTCATGTCCGAAGGTCTCAATCCTCTTTTTTCTTGGGACGCTCATTGGCACGAAGCACTCGCTTGCGCAGGCGAATATTTTGCGGAGTAACTTCGACCAATTCGTCGTCACCTATGAACTCAATTGCCTGTTCGAGCGATAGTTCCTTTGGAGGTACAAGGCGCATCGCTTCATCGGCAGAAGCGGCGCGCATGTTTGTTAGTTTCTTTTCTTTAATGGCATTCACGTCCAGATCAACGGCGCGCGCGTTCTCACCGATTATCATTCCTTCATACACCTTAATTCCCGGGCGAATAAAGAGAGTCCCTCTTTCCTGAAGGTTGAAGAGCGCATAAGTAGTGGTTTCTCCGGTTCGGTCTGCAACGAGGGAACCAGTGGCCCGACCGCGCAGGGCGCCCTGCCAGTCGCCCCAACGAAGAAACATCGTGTTGAGGAGCCCTGTGCCCTTTGTCTCAGTGAGAAATTCGTTGCGGAATCCGATCAGGCCGCGAGACGGTGTTTCAAACTCAAGTCGGACTCGCCCAGTGCCGTGATTGACCATCTTCGTCATCTGGCCCTTGCGTCGTCCTACCGCTTCGGTCACGACGCCGATAAACTCTTCGGGACAATCGATCACAACCTGCTCGATCGGTTCGAGAATGCGCCCGTCGCTTTGGCGCGTAATAGCCTCGGGCTTGGATACCTGCATTTCGTAACCCTCGCGGCGCATCATTTCGATGAGAATGGACAACTGCAATTCGCCGCGACCCGAGACCTTGAACAACTCCGGCGACTCCGTTTGCTCCACACGTATGGCCACGTTGCCCAGGATTTCCTTGTCCAACCGTTCCTTGACTTGGCGCGAAGTTACGTACTTACCGTCTTTTCCAGCGAAAGGAGAATTATTCACGCCGAATATCATTGAGATAGTTGGCTCATCGACTGCAATGCTCGGCAGAGGCTGGGGATTATCGACAGATGTAATTGTGTCCCCTATCTCAACATTGTCGACGCCAGCCAAGGCAACGATTTCGCCGAATCCCGCCCGCTGAACAGGCTCGCGCTTTAAGCCTTCAAACGCGTAGAGTTGGGAGACGCGAACTTTTTGGAATGAACCATCAGGCTTGGCCACAGATACTTGCTCGCCGAGCGCAATCTCACCCGAGTAAATTCGTCCAATTGCCAATCGCCCGACGTATTCGCTGTAATCGAGATTGGCAACGAGTAACTGCAAAGAATCGTCTCTTATTTGCTTCGGGGCTGGAATCGTCTGCACGATCTGATCGAACAGCGGTTTAAGGTTTGTTGATTGATCCGTTAGCAGTTGTTTCGCCGTTCCCTCGCGAGACACGGAGTAGAGAATGGGAAACTCGATCTGCTCGTCTGTTGCATCGAGATCGAGAAACAATTCATAAATTTCATTCACCACCTCTTCAGGGCGTGCGTCTTGTCGATCGATCTTGTTGACAACGGCAATTGCTGGTAGGCGAGCCTCCAGAGCCTTTCGCAAAACGAACCGCGTTTGCGGCAGGCAGCCTTCAGCGGCGTCAACCAGCAGCATTACGCCGTCGACCATCTTTAGCACGCGCTCGACTTCTCCCCCAAAATCGGCGTGGCCTGGCGTGTCGACTATATTTATCTTCACATCGCGATAGTGAACAGACGTGTTCTTCGCCATGATTGTTATGCCGCGCTCGCGCTCCAGATCCATCGAGTCCATTACCCGGTCACGAACTTGCTCGTTGTCGCGAAACGTTCCTGATTGTCGCAACATGGCGTCCACGAGCGTGGTCTTGCCGTGATCGACGTGAGCAATAATTGCGATGTTGCGTATGTCTTTTCTTTCCTGGTTCATTACTGCCTTTACATAGATATGATCTGTCTAAAATTCTCGCTCAAGCGAAACCACCTATCCTACCACTTCGGACGGAATAACTCCCGCGTGGCTCCGAGCTATAGCTGAGAATGAAAGAGCATTGCCAAAAGGTTGGTTAGGAGTTAAAAGCTCCGGTCTGCTGGAGGGCCTCGTAGAGAACTATGCCGACGGCTGTAGCCAGATTGAGGCTGCGAACTCTTGGATTTCGCATTGGGATTGTCAGGCATCTCTCAGAGTTCGATCGCAGGACGCTTTCGGGTAAGCCGCGCGTTTCTCTGCCGAAAACCAGGCAATCGAGTGGACCAAACTCCCAATCAGCGTAATTCTTGTCTGCCTTCGTGGTCAGATATAAGAAGCGTGCTTCAGGCAGCGACTGGTAGAGATCCTCGAGGGAGGGATGTTTTTGGAGGATCACCTCTGGCCAATAATCCAGGCCTGCGCGGCGCACTGCCCGATCGTCCAGACGAAAACCCGTAACACCAACGATGTGTAAAGGAACTCCAACCGCGGCACAGAGGCGCGCAACATTGCCGGTGTTCGGCGGAATTTCAGGTTCGACGAGCGCGACGCGAATCATGACTTACAAAAAAGCAGACAGAGTCTCCTGTATCTCTGAATTCGATTTCAAAATACAAAAGGAACGACGAGTTTCGCTTGAAGTTCTCGTCGTTCCTTTTGAAAGGCCATGCTGGCCTCAGACATTTGTGTGCGCCAGTTGAGTGTTGCGGTTGAAACGTCCAGGTCCGAACTATCTCTTCTTGGCTGCTTTCTTCTTGGCTGCTTTCTTGGGAGCCGCCTTTTTCGCGGCCTTCTTCTTTCCACCTTTTTTAGTTGCCATTCTTAGTTACTCCTTCTTTTCAGATTTTTGGGTTTCGTGTTCATAACCACAAGATATTGCGCTTGCTTGTTTCTTGTGGGCTAGTGTAAACGGCGCACAACATCTTGCTATATAAACGCAATTGGCCGATATGTCAACAACTTATTACTGTTATGTGAAAAATAATTTCGCCGCGGTTGTGAGCGAAGGGAGGGCAATAAAGGTGATTCTCGGTCTTGAGGGAATGCGGATTCAAGCTTGCGAAGTCGCTTGCGGTTGCTCCTGGATCGAAATGACGCAACTGAAATTTTATGAGTACCCAGCGAGGAGATGAAGCGAAGAAGACTTTTCGCATTGGGTTGGAGATCAAATTCATCTAAAGAGAGGCGTAAAGATCCATCCGTCGTGCCGATCGATGCCGTAGTAGTTAATCACAGAATTACTCTTACTACTGATGGACACGCCGATGAAGGGTCCAGAAGAACCGTCATCGCTAGACGATGACAAACCGGCCGAGCTAATGCCAAGCGTTAGCACCACCAGCGGTGCCATATCTAGTTCTGCCCCTTTGAGTTGCGGGTCATTCGTGGGTGGGCGAACATTCCCCGCAAACAGCATTACTGAACGCTGAAAGTCTGCGAGTTGCGCCGAACGAGGTCGCACTAAACTCCACTCACCGGACTCAGAAAGGGGATTGCGCGCGGCAGACGCGCGTAGTATCTGAACTTTTTTTGTGCCGCTCGGTATGCCTTCAAGCAATTCATCCATTGAATTGGGCAAAGCTTGATCGGCCCTTAAATTCTTGTGCGTGACTTGATAGGAATAATAAACACGAATTCCATCGGCCACTTCTTCGCCACGAAAGATCGTTTCGATCTCGCGTTCACGCAGAGCCTGTTGACGAATACTCGGAGCGGCGGCGAGCGCAAAAAGAGCGAGCACGGTCATCAGTGCAAGCAGGGCAACTAACGTGTAACCGCCGTCGGGACGTCGCCTCAGTGCTCGCTGGCGGGCAATTGTCTGGCGCGAGGGCGGAAGCAGATTTGTCCACATGTTGTGGTGTGGTCCAACTCTATGGCTCATCGTCTTCACTATCAACTTTTGGTGTAGGTCGCTGAAGTGGGTTCCCTCGATCGCCCTGAGTTGTCATGGCGAGAGTATGTTTGATCTTCAGATTACTATCGATAAGGACAACTTCTTTTTCGGAAATACTGGTGACTCGGAAGCGTCCTCCTAAAAGATCGCCGCGCTGGATATTTAACGTCTCTTTGTTACCCTTATCCTGGAGTATCGCAGTGTCGATGTGATGGGGCGTGCCAATGATTCCGATGTAGGAGTAGTTAGGCTTTGGGGCCTCGGCCACGCTGAGCGTCGACGCATTTGAATAGAGCTTACCATCGGCAGATCGCAGCATAACCTGCCGACCGCCCGGGTTCGCAATAAGCGCAGCCGGCACCCTGGCCGAAAGTTGTTGTGGGCCGATATATCGCGTAGGCAATTCGTTGGTGTTGTCGATTACCACGCGCAACTGTGATGTAAATTTGTCGCCGGTAATTTCCAACGTGAAATCCGCAGTCTTGGCATAAACATTTGGCGGCGATATTCCTGCGAGCAGTACCGGTGGCGTCGGCGTTGGCGTGGGGGTAGGCGTCACGACAGCCTTCACAGGCGTCGGCGTAGGTTCGTAATAGACAAAAATGTTACGACCTGCTTCCGGGGCCGACGCTGGTGGACGATAGATCACCTGGCGCAGCTCGTCAAGATTAAGTTCGCTGGTGTTACCCGTTGGTTGAGTCGGCGTCTGAGTCGTCGAGGCCCGATTACCAGCAGCAGGCGTCGGTTGTCGCGCCGGCGATGTCGTTACTTTATTAGCACTACTGCCGAAGCCGAAGAATGTCCACCAAAGAAACAGGAGAGCAACTAATCCCAGGACTGCTGCCAGGATCAGTTTGTTTCGTTCCGTTGGCTTTCGAATGTCGCTTGCCTGCATAAAAACTATTCTTAATGAACCGCGGCGTTATTCGAGCCGTCCTCTCGAGCAGCGCGCTGGAAGTAGGTGGTCATTTCCAGGCGAAGGCTGACGAGAGATCCGCGGGTACCAGCAGTTGCGCCACTCTCCGTCAGGGGTGAGTTGTTAGTCTCAGTGGACCGCTCCAACTCCACGCTATTGATGATGATCAATTGCGAATTCGCTTCCAGGTCGCGAATGAAGCGGCGCAGATTCTGATATTGACCCTCGACCGTCACGCTGATAGCGATGCCCGGATAAACACTCTGCCATTTTGTATTTGCCGATCTCGATCCGCTCGTACCACTTTTCGAGTCCGAAGGATCGAGTGGCGTGTAGGTTGGCCCGGAAGTATTTCGCAATCCGTTCTTGCGTATTAGAACGTTAAGACTGTCGTACAGACTCATGCGGCCGCGATCAGCGCTCAGCAGGTGATTGCTTTCGAAGTCACCCAGACTCTGCGTGATTTTCTGCACCGAAGCCTCGGTGGTTTCGTTCTGATTCACAGCCTCCTGCGATGTTCGCAACTGAGTCAGAAGCAGAGACCTCTCTGACTGAAGCGCGTCGAGACGAGAGTTGGCCGGTGCCAGAAAATACAGATAACTTATTACCACGAGGAGGAAAATGAGGATACTGCCGCCGAGGCCAATTATTTCAGCCGGACCGAGAATACGATTGTCACGAAAACCCAGCTTACCAAGCCGGGCTCGCACTCGATCTCTGGAAGCGACGCGAGGTGTCACGGGCGAACGTTCACTCACCGCACACCTCCTCTTGCCAGGTCGCTTCCGGTTAGCGGTGTCGACGCCACGGTATCCGCGGGCGCTCCAGCTCTTGGCCTGTAGATCACGTACAACTCATACTCGGCTCCGGTCTCACCGCGTCCACGCTGCAAATTTTGCGCGCGCAATTCCCCGTGGAAAATGCCGCCGCGATCCATGTCTGCGATCATCTCGGTCACGGTCGCTGGACTTTTTGCGACTACTGTTAATTCCAATTCAGCGAGCGTCTCGTCACCGCGAGTGGTCACACCGCGTACCGCAATTAACTTGACCCGCACAGTTCCTGGCAACGCGGATTCCAAATCCGCCAACAAGCGCGACCAGGAGAAATGCTTGCGATCGACGAGCGTGTGGGCAGCTACCAGGGTTTGCAGTTGCTCCGGCGTCAGGGAATTCTTGACTGCTTGAGCCTTTTGGTGAAGTTCGAGCTCCTGCCGCTTCAGGTTATTAATATCGCTTTGTACAGCCGCCGCCTGGGTGTTCGCGCGGTTCGCATTGCGCACGATGAAAACGAGAATAACGAGCGAAACAAAGATAACTACAGTTGTTACGACCCACGGAAGTGAGCGATTGCTGAATGGTTTAGTGGCAAGGTTAAGCTTTGTTGGCATCAGCTCGAGTCAGATAGTTACCAGAGAGCATACACGGCTCCACAAATACGGCGCAACCGAGGTTCGACCAAGGTCGCGACATGAAACTTTACACGCGGCATCAGGCGCGGCGTTTCATTTAAAAGGGGAGGCGCGTCGCGGATGACTGAGCGCTAGCGTTCACGGCATGCGTCTGGGTGGCAGAGGGCCCTCGGTTAAGGCAAGCGACGGGCGATAAGCACAGATTCGATTGCGGCCGCTTCGTTTGGCGCGATAGAGCGCGGAATCCGCCAACTCAACCAGGTGAATCGGGTCAGTAGCGTCATCCGGGTAAGCTGCTACTCCAATGCTAATTGTGATCCGGTGGGAAGTGTTGCTATCAGGAACATCATGGCGGGTGACTGGAAATCTATGTTCGGCCACCGCCGCGCGGACGCGTTCAGCCGCAACCAAGCCCTGGGCATAATTGGCATCCAACAGAAACGCTGCAAACTCTTCACCGCCGAAACGTGAAGCGACGTCTCCGGCCCGCAAGGCTTCTTTAATGATGCGCCCAGTCTCTTCCAGCGTCTTGCTGCCTACGAGATGGCCGTAAGTATCGTTAACTTCCTTGAAGTGGTCCAGATCCATCATCAGAACGCAGAAAGGTCGCGAGCCGGCTTCCGCGCGCGCGGCCTCACGCCGCAGTTCGGAGAAGAACGACTTACTGGTTAGCAGCCCGGTGAGTTCGTCGTGCGCAATCAGGCGGTGGATCTGTTGTTGGAATTCACGATCGATCTCGTCAAGCAAGTCGAAACGAAAGAGATGATCACCGATGTCGATCTTGTCTCCGTCGTTAAGCGTGACCTCCGTGATCGGTTCGCCATTGACCAGCGTGCCGTTCGTAGATCCGAGATCAGTTATGCGGCAGTTAATTTCATTTGTTGCCGGATCCAGGTCGCTGGCGATACGGGCGTGAAGCCGCGAGGCCCGCGAATCATTGAGGCGGACGTCAGCCTCGATAGCGCGTCCAATGATTACCTCGTCTCGCTCAAGCGGGATGGGTACAGCCATTAACTCGCCACGCAGAGAAACCAGCGCCGGTCGCCGCTCCTTTTGCGGAGACTTGACCGCCTTGACAGTTGGTTGCAACTGAGTGCGCGCTGGTTCTTCTTCGTTGATATCGTGGATGGGCATCAATCTGGGCTTAGGAGTTCACGACGGGGCAGCAGTCACTCTTCGGCTGCCAATCAACCCGACGTCGCGTATCTTAGCTCGCGAGCAACGCTGTAGCAATGTATTCCGTCGTGCGGCGATTGGTTTGATTCTGGCTCGCAAAGCGCCGCTTGTAGCGCTTGTGGCCTTCCTCCTATAAAATCACTTACAGAGAAACTTAACCAGAGAACCAGAAAGTAAAGTTCCGCTTCCGTCTGGGAAAGGAAATGCGGTTGAAAGAACAGCCAACAGCGAAGTGTCCGGGGTCAGAAGGCGATCTCTCCGTAGAGCGCGTCGCGATTGCCAGCTTGCCAACCGAATGGGGAGATTTTCAAATTGCCGGATATCGTTCGCTCACTAGCGACGAAGAATTTGTGGCGTTGTTTAAGGGAGAGATGCGCCGCGACACGGCAACGCTAGTACGCATTCACTCGCAGTGTTTGACAGGCGACGTGTTTGGATCGACTAAGTGCGACTGCGGCGGACAGCTTCACCAGACGATGCAGATGATCGAGCGGGAAGGACGAGGCGCCATCGTTTATCAACTACAGGAAGGCCGTGGCATCGGTATCCTGAACAAGATTCGCGCTTATGCGCTTCAGGACCTGGGCGCGGACACCGTGGAAGCAAACGAGCAACTGGGTCTGGCAGTGGATCTGAGGGAATACAAACAATGCGCTGAAGTCCTATTCGATCTCGGGCTTTGTCAGGTTCGCGTTATCTCAAACAATCCACTCAAACTGCGTGCGCTGGAGGAAGCGGGGTTAAAGATTGTCGGGCGAGTGTCGATTCAGGTTGAAGAACCAGAACAGGCCGGTGCGTACCTCAGAACGAAAAAGGAAAAGATGGGTCACTTGCTGGATTTCACTGCCGGTTGATTATCGCTCCAGTTAGAAAAAAGAGGCCGCGAGCCAATAGCCGCGACCTCTTTTTTTGTCCTAACCGAAATTGAACTACGGCTTCTGACCTTCAAGCGCCTTCTTTATTTTTTCAATCATTGTCTTTGCCTGATTGGCGAACGGTCCTTTTGCATCCAGTCGCAGATACTCTTCAAACTCGTGCTGCGCGTCCGCGTCGCGTCCCACGCTAACCAGCAGATTTCCTTTGAGCCAATGTGCTTGAGCGAGTTCGGCATTATATTTCAAGGCCTCATTGACTTGCTCGTAAGCCTTGACACGAAAGGGGCGGTTCTCGTTCTCGTCCTTTATCTTTGTGGCCATCGCTAGATAGGTGCGCGCCAGTGTCAGGTGGCCCAGGTAGGATCGATCCTCGACCTGCAATCCCTGCAATAACACTTTCTCAGCGTCTTCGTTCTTTTTCTGACGCAGGTAAATCTCGCCTAAAGCAAAGAACGCGTTCGCGGCTTTGGGATCAATCTCGATGGTCTTTTTCAGCGCTTGTTCGGCCTTGTCGAGCTGCTGCAAATCCAGGTAGGTCGAACCGAGCATCAGTTGGGCCTGGAGATACTGCGGATATATGGCTACAGCTTTCTCAAGGTGGAGCACAGCCTCTTCCATATTTTCTTTTTTCCCAAGGGCAACAGCGGCGGCGCCTTTGTCGAACTCTTCGCGCGCTTTTGCCGGTACGTTGGCGTCAGGACCAGCCGGTTTAGCGGAGCCGTCATCACGTAGGCGAAAATCGAGGAACTCGCCGCCACTCAGAACGTCAAGTGATCGGTTCTCGCTTTGGTAGCCGGGTACGCGTACGGAGCATTCGTAATGGCCGGCTGAAACCAAGAAAGTGAATCTCCCGTTGGCGTCAGTAACTCGCTCAAGGTTACCGCCAGTACCGTTACAGCGAACTATGACGCGATCAACGGGTTTACTTGTATTCGCGTAACGGACAGTCCCTGTGATCTGTTGCGGTGCCCCGGTCGTTCCTTGTGAATTGGCTGCGGTTGCAGCGAGGGATAAGACGATTAAGGGAAAGAATGACTGCCAAACTCTACGTGCCATTAGGGGGTGCCTCCTTGTAACTGCTTGGATGAATCTTTGATTCGATTATTGTTTTAGTTTTGCTATCGCCTCGCGGGCCTGTGCCGCAAATTCGCCCTTAGGCGCCAGGCGCAGGTATGTCTGAAATTGCTCCCGCGCATCCTGGCGTTTGTTTACGCGCAGGAGAATGTTCCCGGCGAGCAAGTGCGCGTCAGGGAAATTATCATTGAGTTGAATCGCCAAGCCAACTTGTCGTCCCGCCCGCGAAAGGTCGCCCTTTGTATAATAGATACGCGCGAGCGCAAAATGGGCCTGCCAGGAACGGTCATCGATCAGGAGTCCGTCTTTGACGATTTTTTCAGCATCGCCATACCTCTTCTGCGTCGAGTAAACTTCGCCTAATGCCAGGTATGCTGTAAGCGCCTTTGGATTAATTTCAATTGAACGCTTAAGGGCTTCCTCAGCTTTATCCCACTGTTGCAGATCCATGTAGGCGAGACCCATCTTCAGTTGCGCTTCCAAAAAGTTGGGATAGATTAAGAGGGCTTTCTGCAAGTGGACAATTGCCTCAGCTGCTCTTTCTTTCTTCTGGGAAAGCAGAATCGCATCGGCCTTTTCAAATTCCTTACGCGCCTCCGGCGGCACGTTGGCATCAATGACTACTCTCGAAGACGCAGGCGGTGGTCTGTTCCCGATTGCGTTAGGATCCGGGATCAACGCCAACTGAAGATTTTCTTGTCCGGTGAATACCAAATCTACTTCACGTACAATTTCGTAGTAACCGGGTTGACGAACGGTCAAGTGGTATTGCTGTGGACTGAGACCCGTGAAAACGAACTTACCAATACGATCAGTTCTGGTATCGAAGAAGCCGCCGCCAGAAAAACGTTCAATGCGCACCTGTACTTCATTCGCAGGCGACCCATCTGCAAAGCGAATGGTTCCCGTGATGCGAATGTTTTGAGTACTTGAGAAAGCTGGCTGCGTAGACTGGCCCAACACGACACAGGAAAGTAACGCCAACAGTATTGTCGATAGGAATAGCTTCGGCCTGAACATCGAACTAACCTCCGGAGATAACTGCCAGGGAAAGACCTGAAGGAGACTGGGGTAGATAATTTTCGCCGATAAGGCCAAGAAAAACAACCATGGGCGAGAAAAAAATAAGGGAGGAAACCCGCAGGCTCCCTCCCTTTTAAAGGTTGATCCGTTACCGAATCAATTAGAACTCTAACCGCATTCCGAGTCTCATGTTGAAGGGAGCTCGGAAACTAGACGGTTTGGTAAAGTCTGGATTCAACACGCCTGCCTGGGTCTCGAAGTTTTGATCGATGAGCCTGACAGGACGGCTGTTGAAGACGTTGAAGAAGTCAGCGATAAAGCTGAGCTTCGCGCGCTCAGTGAGCTGCCACGGATAATCTGCGTGGAAGTCAAACTGAGTGAAGAAAGGCGATCTTCCGAGTGAACCACGACCACCGATTGGCACTTCGCCGGCATTTAGATATGCAGGGTGAGCACCAAACTTGCTGAGCGGTACGCCCGACTCCATGTGCAGACCGCCACCCAGGTTCAGACCGGCGATAGCGCCGAAGCCTTTATCCTTGGTGAACTCGTAGCTGGCATAGATGTTGGATACCAAACGACGGTCCGTGTTAAGCGGCCCAGCCTTGAACTGATCGCCGAGCAGGTTGAAGTCGCCTGCCGTAAAGTCAAACAGCGAGCTGATCGCGGGATCGGTCTGGCCGTTGTCATTACGGAAGTGACCTTCGTAGTTGCCGTTCAATTTCGAAATACGCCAGTTGCTGAGCAACTGCCAGTTATCCGAAAAGCGCTTGTTCAATTCGATTTCCACGCCACGATAAATGTGGATTGGATTGGGGAAGCCGTCTGCAAGGCCGTCGCCGCCCGGATCTCCGGAGCCGGTCTTGTAGCAAATAGCGCCAAGAACGTTTCCGAAGGTGTCGGTCACCGGATCGACAACCAGGGTAGGATCGCAACCAGCCGGCACTGGGCCGCCAGAGGCGTACTTGGTGCCGATCAGGTTATGTGCCGCATCGAGATTTGCTCGGACGTTACCGATGAAGTAAGTCTGACCAAACAGTGAAATCGACTCCGGTGAAACCACCGCTGCGTCTTCCACAATTCTCTTTAAGCGACGATCCTGATAGCGGATCGAAAACACGAAGTTCTTTGGCAACTGCTGTTCAAATCCGAATATGTGCTCCTGCGCGAAGCCGAGCTTCGTGCCGGGCAGAATCGGATTTGATGGATCTTGAGCCGAAATGCTGAGGGCATTTGACAGGCCGCAGTTCGGACCCGGGCAGACCGCCGGGTGCGCAGCAGAATTATTCGTGCCACTCAGCAGGTGAGCCGAGTCAAGAATCGGATTGACAGTGCCAAAGGAGTTGATAACCGCAACTCTTTGACCTGCGAAAAGACCCGTTCCGATAACGAAGTCCGGAGCGAACCGGCCACCGGTGAAGTCCTTTTCGGCTGACAGCGAGCGTTCGGCCAAATCCAGCGGAATGTACTCAAAGAAGCGACCGAAGTTATAGAAAATCTTCGTGTTGCCTTTGCCTGTTGGATCGATGGTGACACCCAAACGCGGTGCCCACTGATCCGTGAAGCTATACGCTACGCGTTTGCCGGTAGAACCGGGATTGCCCACGATGCGCTCTTGCTCGCCCCGCAGGCCAAGGATCGCCGTGACGTACTTGTTAAAGCGCCAGGTGTCTTGCGCGTAGTACGCGTGATAGTTGTTGTAGGTAGCGAACGCAGGAATGCCGAACTCGCCACGAGTTTGCTGGAGCGAAACACGTCTCCAACCGGTTCCAAAAGCGCTCACCGTGGGATCGCCCGGAATGAGCATGAGCGGGCAGAGCTGGCAGGTGCTGCTCTGCAAGCGTAGCGCCAATGCGGCATTCAAAGGCTGACCAACCGCTCCTGCCGCGCCACCTACGAGCGAGGTAAGCGGATCGCCGAGAGCGTTAGTCCCCGGAACTGTATAGTGCGGACCGCTGCGATCCCGCACGCCGGAATAAAGGCCTCTCTGGAATTGGTAACCAATGCCCAGGTTATGTGTGCCCCAGAGGCTGACGCCCTT
>JANLYZ010000025.1:0-3178 GCA_031365905.1 Chloracidobacterium sp.
GACCTCGGCCGTGGCAACTCCGACCTTGATCGAGGACGAGGGACGCGGGGCTGAGTTAGCCGAGCGACTGGCGTCGCCGCTGAGCCGGCTGTTGCCACCTTCAGCCGCTGAGGCGAAGAAGCTCGAGAAGCAGTTAATGCAAGCAGGCTTTCGCTCGCCCGGCGCCCCGATTGTTTACCGGGGAATTCAATTGGCGTCGATGGCCGGCCTACCGGCGGCGGTGGCTCTCGCTTGCGCGATCCTCGCGAAGCCGCTCAGCGGAGCAGTGCTATGGATTCTCTTCGGTTTTGTGATTGGTTTTTTCTTGCCGCGTTATTCGCTGCGGCGAATGATTCGTTCGCGACAACAACTCGTGCGCTGGGGACTCGCCGATGCGCTCGACCTGATGGTTATCTCCATTGAAGCCGGTCTGGGATTGAACGCGGCGATGATGAAGGTCAGCAGCGAACTCAAGGACGTGCATCCTGACATCAGCGATGAGTTTGAGTTGGCAAATCTTGAAATAAGAGTCGGACGAGAACGTGATGAGGCCCTGCGCAATCTGGCTGACCGCACGGGCGTTGACGATCTGCGCAGTCTGGTGGCGATGTTGATTCAGACCGACAAGTTTGGAACTTCGATCACGAAAGCGATTCGCGCGTTCTCCGATTCATTGCGCACCAAACGCCGGCAGCGTGCTGAACAGGCGGCCCAGAAAGCGGCGGTCAAATTACTTTTCCCGTTGGCATGTTTCCTGTTTCCCACCTTGTTCATCGCGATACTGGGCCCCGCGGCCCTGCAACTAATGGACACGCTCGGCAAGATGTAAAGGAGTTAGATCATGAGCAAACGAAACCTACTCGCCATTCTTATCGCGTTCGTTTTAGCGGTCGCTGCCTCGGCTATGTGGAGCGCTTCCACGACCGAGCGCGACGGCGATCCGGACGCAAACGCGATCGAAGACTCGGGCTCAGCCGCCGGCAATTCGTCGGATCACAAGAAAGGGAACAAGGTCGCCCGGATTTTTGCTGCGCCCTTCAAAGCATTCGGGCGTTTGTTTGGTCATCACGACGATAACAAGCCGCAGCGGATGACGGAGAAGGACGCCGAAAAGTTTGCGAGCGTCGGCGTGTCAAACGTGAACGACAGTCGCACGCCCAAACCCGCGAAGCTGGCGCTGGCCAACTCTGCGAAGGAGCACCTCGATAATGGCCGTGCCTATTTGCAAAACGGGCAACTGAACCTGGCGATCAGTGAACTGTCCACCGCGGCTTCGCTCGATCCCAAGCTAACCGAAGCGCATGACCTGCTCGGAGTTGCCTATGACAAGAAGGGACTTGGCGACCGCGCCAAGGAGTCTTTCGAACGGGCGGTAAAGTCGGAACCTGAAGACGCGCAAACACTCAACAACCTCGGCTTCTCACTCTATCAGAATGGAAACTATCGCGCGGCGGTCGATCGCTTGAAGCGAGCGAGCAAACTGGCGCCGACCGATGATCGCATTCTGAACAACCTGGGTCTGGCACTTTGTCGCCTCGGGAAGTTTGACGACGCTTACAAAAACTTTGCACGCGCCGCTGGTCCCTACACTGGAAACCTGAACACCGCGAGAATGCTTGAGCGGTTCGGTCGGGACGACGATGCAATCAAGTACTACGAAGCCGCTCGCCGAATTGAACCCAATTCAACACTCGCGCTGAAGCGTCTCGCCGATCTTTATAAACGCACCGGCCGAACCGATCCGACGCAGCCGAATAACAACGTCACGGCCGGTGTTTCAGCATCCATCGGCGGCAGGTAGTTTGTAGGACAGGCATTCCTGCCTGTCCCAGATTGAATTGAAATAACGCAGATGAAAGAGGGACAGACAAGAATGTCTGTCCTACAACGATATGACGCAAACAACCATACTTTCTCGCGCTGAAGTGGAATCAATGGGGCCGCCTCCGGCTGAAGAGATCGCAGACCTGGGCATCGGCGAAGGCTTTCTCTGCGACCTTGCGCTAAAGCACGTTGCCATGATTCCGGAGCCGACAACGACTGCCGTCGCGGAACGCCTGCATCTGCCGCGCGCGCTTACCGAAGAAATTCTGGAAAAACTCTATCGAGAGAAACTGATCGAAGTTCGCTTGCAATCCGCAGTTGGCTCGACGCGTTACAGCATGTTGGACCGCGGCTGGGAGCGACTGGTGCGTCTGCTCTCTATTTGTGGCTACAGCGGCGCTGCGCCAGTTTCGCTGAACGATTACGCGCACATGATGCGCTTGCAGTCGATACCTTCGCATCCTGCGTCGATGGAGACTGTGCGCACCGCGTTTCATGATCTGATTCTGCCAGAGTCGCTACTGCAAACACTCGGCTGCGTGATCAATTCGCGGCGCTCGCTTTTTCTGACGGGCCTCCCCGGCACTGGCAAGACCGCGGTTGCCGAGCGCATCAACAATGCTTTGCCCGGCGCGATTTGGATTCCTTACGCGGTGGAAATCGACGGCCAGATAATTCGCGTGTTTGATTCCCATTGTCATCGCCTCGCTTCGCCGGATGTCACACCAGTCGAGTATGACCACCGCTGGGTATTGATAAACCGGCCGCTCGTGGTAGTTGGTGGTGAACTGACACTCGAAAACGCAGACTTAACCTGGAGTGAGTCGGCGAAGTTTTATGAAGCGCCGTTTCAGATGAAATCAAATGGCGGCACGCTTGTAATAGACGACTTCGGCCGGCAGCGTGTTGCGCCGCAGGATTTGCTTAACCGGTGGATCGTGCCGCTCGAGCGACGCGTGGATTATCTGGCGTTGCACACAGGCAAAAAGATCGAAGTGCCGTTTGAGCAGCTCGTCGTCTTCTCAACCAACCTCGATGAGAACGATCTGGCGGACCAGGCGTTTCTGCGACGAATGGGTTATCGCGCGCGCGTTGAACCTCCTACTCCCGCTGCGTATTCAGAAATATTTAAGCAGCAGGCTTATAACCGTGGGATTCGTTATGAGCAGTCGGTACTGAGCCACGTGCTCAACAAATACAAGATCGAGCATCGTCAGATGAAGGGTTGCGAACCGCGTGACCTGCTCGATCGTGCGACCGACATTTGCCTGTTCGAAGGCGGAGCACTGGAACTTACGAGCAAAGTTTTGGACGTGGCCTGGCGTAATTACTTTGGTTCATCGCACAGCTTCGATGGCTCCTACCGGTTTGCGCC
>JANLYZ010000092.1:0-2617 GCA_031365905.1 Chloracidobacterium sp.
TCCTCGCTCTGCGCCATTTCCAGCAGACGCTTCGTTATCTCCTGCTTGATCGAGTCAAACCGCGTGGATTCTATCTGGCCCACGATCTCATTCAGCGGGCGCGCCAGCACGTTGTCTATTGTCGCATTCAGAAAAGTTTCGGCTTCCTGTTCAAATGCCGGCCCGCGAAGGTATTCCTCGATCCGTGTTGGTAAAGTCTTGTTCACCAGCTCGTCAACTTCGCGGTGGATGCGCTCGCGCGATATGAAAATCTTTTTGATGAGCGAAAGCTGGTCGTAATAATCATCCACTTCACGCTTGATGAGCGCGCCGATCTGCGTGCGCGTGTTCTGGCTGGTCGCGATATCGGCCAGGTGGTGCACTATTGGAGGAACCTGGCTATCGATTCGTTCTTTGATGAAGGCGACAGTCTCAGGCGTGAACGCTTCGGCGAGCGTGGCAGTGCTGCGGGCCAGATCGTCGACTCGGCCGGAAACAAAACCGCTGATCTTTTGTTCCAGCCCTGCTTCGTTAACCAGTCGCGCAAACCGCGCCTGAACGAAGTGCAGGATTTTGTTGAACTGATCGTCGCTCAGCGTGTCGCCCACGCGACGCGCCAGTAGTTCATCCACTTGGCGATCGATGAAGGACGCGATTGCGGCCGTGGTTTCGTCGCTCTTTAACAGCGCGGCGATGTATTCAGCGAGTCGATATTGCAGTGCGGAGATGGTGTCGAGAATCGGTGCGCGCGCTGCCGAGGGCAATGCGTCGATGAACGAAGGATAAACCTTTCCGAGCAGATCCTGAGTGTACGCGTTGACGAACTCCTCCACCTTGCGTTGGAAGAAACTCGTTTCGAATAACGCGTCAAACACCGTCTGCTGCGAGACGAGTTCATTGCCGACGGCGTTGCCGATCGATTCAGCGAGCTTCGCGCGATGTCGCGGAATCATCCCCTGCGGCCAGACAGTAACGCCAAAGAGCTTCACCGGATTGTAAGGATGAAACAGCATCCAGATCGCGAGCCACGCCGCGCCAAAGCCGTGAATCGTGGCGATGACAACAATCGCGATGCTAATCAGGAGCTTGAAGGTAAACGGATCCAAAGCGAGTCAATCGTAAATACTAAATCGTGAATAGTAAAACGCGGCGAAGAGGGAAAGTGATGCGGTGACGCGGGTGACATTCAAGCGACTATCTGGGACCGCGGGCGTCCCGCCCGCAATGAGCGCGAAGCGCGAATTGAGTGAGCACGAAGCAGAGACTACTTTGGTGCAGGAACTTCAACCGGATGACCAGCAGCTATCCAGGCGCTCGTGCCGCCGGTGACATTGAGCAGACTTGAAAAACCGTGCTGCTGGAGAATGCTTGTGGCTGCACTCGAGCGATAACCGCCCGCACAAATTACTGCGGTCGGCTTCGCTGGATCGATAGAAAGGCTTGCAACTCTCTGCTGCAAACTGAGGAGCGGGACTGTCTGGGCGCGCGGCACATGTCCGCTGTCATATTCGGCCGAGCGACGGACATCAAGTATTTGCAACTCGGGTTCGTCGTTATCGAGTCGACTTAATTCGTCAACTGAAATCTGCGGCACAGTAGCGACTTCTAATCCCGCGTCGTCCCAGGCAGCAATCCCGCCGACCAAATATCCTTTCACGCTTTCGTGACCAACGCGCGCGAGTCGCGTGACTGCCTCCCGAGCCTTCTCTTCTGACTCCGAAACAATAACGATTGGCGTGCCCATCGGGATCAGCGTTCCGGCCCAAATCGCAAACTGGCCGCCAAGACCAATGTTGATCGAAGCCGGTAAATGTCCAGCGCCAAACTCCACCGCCGCGCGCACGTCAATCACGATGTAACGCAAACCGTCAGTTTGCGTCTCTAATAACGCTGCAATTTGTTCCGGGGTTAACCCTGCAAGTGGCGGAACGTCCGCGAGGCTAGGCGCGCCGGTGCGATTGATTTCCGCATCCTCAGGAAAGTAAGCCGGCGACTCCGGCAAGTCAGCAGTCATCATGCGCACAAACTCATCTTTCGACATTGGCTGCAGCGCGTAATTGAATTTCTTCTGTTCGCCAATTGTTGATGACGTTTCTTTCGACATGTTCTTGCCGCACATCGAACCCGCGCCGTGTGCCGGAAAAACCTCGGTTTCGTCATTGAGTTTTAGAATCTTATTGTGCAGCGTGTCATACATCATCGCCGCCATCATCGCCGGCGTATAGCCCTTGCCTCCCGCGAGATCAGGCCGCCCGACATCGCCAACAAACAGCGTATCGCCAGTTAGTACCTTCTGCGGAGCGCAGGCATCCTTGCCTGCATCTCCGACTTTCTCTTTCCCCGTTCCCCTTTTCCCCTCTTCCCCCATCTCCGCCTCAGTGACCAGCACGGAAATACTCTCCGGCGTATGTCCTGGCGTCTCAAGAATCCGCAGCACAACTTTCCCGATCCCGATCTCGTCGCCATCCTCCACCGCGCGGTGCGGAAACGTCGCACCAGCCTCCTTGCCAAACACAATCTCCGCACCGGTGCGCGCCGCAAGCTCGCGATGCCCGCTGACAAAATCCGCGTGCAGATGTGTCTCAATCACATACTTAATCTTGAAACCCTGCGCCTCAGCTTCTTCGATGTACTGATC
>JANLYZ010000120.1:0-8600 GCA_031365905.1 Chloracidobacterium sp.
TACAAAGACTTGATGGCTGGAGTTGACGAAGCGCTACGCAAGTATCCCTGGATTGATAAAGATCGAATGGGTGTGACCGGCGGATCGTATGGTGGCTTTATGACGAATTGGATCATCACGCAGACGCCGCGCTTCAAGGCCGCGGTTTCAGTTGCGAGTGTCAGCAATCTGATCAGTTTCTATTCCACCTCGCTTTATCAGGATTTGATTCATGCCGAGTTTGGCGGCTTTCCCTGGGACAACTACGATCTGCTCTGGCAGTGGTCGCCGCTCCGTTACGTCAGGCAGGCGCAGACGCCAACGTTGTTCATTCATGGCGAACAGGACAACGACGTTCACATAACGCAGGCGGAGGAGATGTATACCGCGCTGAAACGCCGCGGAGTGGAAACGGTGCTGGTGCGTTATCCGCGCGAAGGACATGGCTTGCGCGAGCCCAAGCATCGCGTCGATGCGCTGGAGCGCTCGCTCGCGTGGTTTGATCGGTATCTTAAGTAATTTGGAGTGCGCCGACCTGTCGGCGCTTTCGTCTGCGGCGGCTTGACGCCGCAATGGTGAGGTCAACTACTAAACTTTGTCGCGACGAGTCGCGACCGACCAAAGCGGTCACAGGTCACCGCACTCCAAAATGCGATTCGTAAAAGAAAGTGTTATCCGCGCCAGTCCCGTGCGTGTGTTTGCATTTCATGAGCAGGGAGAGGTCTTGAGTCTGCTCATGCCGCCGTGGGAGAGCGCGCGTGTAATTCAACCTGCTAAGATTTCCGAAGTGGGCGCGCAGGCGATAATTGAGACGAACATTCTTGGGCCAATCAAAGTGCGCTGGGTGGCTGAGCATACAGTTTATGATCCGCCACACGTGTTTGAAGACGTGCAGGTTAAAGGGCCCTTTCGCAGTTGGCGTCACCGCCACCTTGTCGAACCCCACGAAGACGGAGCGGTTTTGCGTGATGAGATAGACTACGAACCACCGCTGGGTTTCATAGGCCGTGCAGTCGCGCCGTTGCTGGTTCAGAAGCGGCTGCAAAAGCTTTTCACTTACCGTCATGAAGTTACGCGCCGCTGGTGCGAGGAAGGAAAGTGAGCGGTGAGCAGTGTGCAGTGTGCAGGAAAACGATGAGCTGTTAGTCATTGTCTTACTGCCCACCGCCCACCGCCCACCGCCCACTGCATATGCTTACACACATTGTGATTTGGAAATACAACTCGGACGTGGAGCAGGAAGTTCGCGAAGAACACGTGCGGATGTTGCGCGCGCTGGCTTCAGTAATCGAAGAGGTTGAAAGCTTGTCGGTTGGCTTTGATGTGTTGAAGCTGCCGCGCTCTTTCAACACCGGTCTCGTCGCTGTCTTTCGCGATCGCGCGGCGCTTGAGGCCTACACAATTCACCCCGAACACATTAAGGTTGTGGCCTTCGGCAAAACGATCAGCGAGCAGGTGGCTTCGGTTGATTTCGAGAGTTGATCCCACATGAAGCGTTGGAAAAAACTCTTACTGATACTGCTCGCCCTCGTTGTGCTCTCGCAGATTCCCTTCGCCTATCGCCGTTACCGGCTGGGTCGACTGCACGCTGCCATTCAGCAACTGGACTCGCAGCGCGTTGCGACGGAAGACGTAGAAGGAGAAGTCGAGTTTAAAGGCGTCGTTCACGTTCATTCCTCGCTGGGTGGTCACAGCACCGGCAACCTTGCCGACATCATCGCCGCGGCGCAATTTAACAAGCTTGATTTTGTAGTGATGACCGAACATCCGTCGCCCGTCTTCAACACGGCTGAGATGACACTGAAGGGCGACCACGGCGGCGTGTTGTTCGTTAACGGCAACGAAGTCAGTACCGCCAATGGCGATCGTTTCTTGTTGATTCCCGGCGAGGCACAGGCTGCCGACGACAGCAAGCGGTCAACGACGGATGTTCTATCTCGTCGCACGGCTGGCTTGAGCCTCGTAGCTTATCCGGCAGAGTTTAAGAGTTGGACTGCGAGCGGCTACAACGGCATCGAGGTCTACAACGTTTACACGAACGCGCGAAAAATCAATCCTTTGGTGATGTTCTTTGACAGCCTTTGGTCTTATCACAGCTACCCCGATTTGTTGTTCGCTACTTTTTACGAACGACCCACTGAAAATCTCAAACAGTGGGACGATCAGATCAAGCAAGGAGGGAAGCCGCTCGTAGCCACTGCCGGTAACGACGCCCACGCAAACATTGGGCTCAGTCTGATCGACTCATCCGGTAAAACTTTGCTGGGCTTCAAACTCGATCCGTATGAAAGAAGTTTTCGGTTGGTGCGACTGCACGTCCTCGTTTCTCATCCGCTCAATGGCCCGGTTAGTTTTTCGCCGCTGGATGAAGGATCCTTGCTGGCCGCTGTTGCCCGGGGCCATTGCTTTATTGGCTTCGATCTATTTGGAGACACAACCGGGTTCCGTTTCAATGCCCAGAATGCCGAGCAGAAAGTAATAATGGGCGATGAGATCAAGCTTGAAAATGAAGTGCGGTTAACCGTCGCCCTCCCGGTTTTGGGAAGAGTAGTGCTGCTAAGAGATGGGTTGCCGATTCAGGACAAGAATGGCGTGAACAAGCTGGAGTTTGTGGCTCGCGAGAAGGGAAGTTATCGCGTCGAAGTCTACCTGCCGCAATTGCCGGGGCCGGTTGGCCAGCAACCGTGGATCATTTCAAATCCAATTTATGTGAAGTAGTAGGACGGACATTCCTGTCTGTTGCCTTTCTTGGTTTAAGGTCGGTTAGAAAGGAAAGGAGATTTTCCATTTCTCATTTTCCATTTTTCAGTGGGAGTGCCGAAAAAAGGTTTTATCGGCCAATAGCAAATGAAAAATCTCAAATGAGAAATGGAAAATGTTCTCCCCTTGGCGAATTGACTTGAAGCTACTTCGGCAGGCTGGGACCGGCAGGAATGCCTGTCCTACATCGGGCCCAGACACGACAATGCCCCACAGGGTTTATTGTATGGGCCGAGTGGGGCAGAACCGGAAAGCTCCGAATTCTATTTATCGTCGGAAGCAGCGCTTAAGTTCGCCGTAATGCTGTTGGGGGTCACTGTGTTGGACTCCACTCTAACCTTATCCCCAAGTGTCAGGGGGTGGCCAGAACAGCCTTCCTTATTCCATTTTCAAGTAGGGCTAGTCTAGGCTTGCGAGGGCACGCTGTCAAGAATCAGAGTGACTGTAGTCGAAGCGTACGGAGCGCAGCCATCCTTGCCTGCTGCTGTTGGGTGACTGGCATCGGATCGTAGCTAAGACCTTGCGCTACTTGGAATCTTCAAAAGAGAATAGCGCTCGCCGAAACGAAACGAGCGGAGTGTCTTGTGCTCCCAGGAATCGCGTTGATGGCTGAATGGAAAGAGAGACGCCGCCTAGCGAAGGACGAGGACCGCAATACCGGGGGCCCGCAATGGTACTCGCGCGGCTACATCCCGCATTTTGATCAGGAAGGTCTCACGCAAACCTTGACCTTTCGCCTGTTCGATTCAATGCCGCAAGCTGTGCTTGACGTATGGCGCGAGGAATTGCGCCTTGTTCCGGAAAGGGACGCCAATCGTGAACGTCGCGAGCGCATTGATGCTTATCTGGATCAGGTTATGGCAGCTGTTACTTAAGGGACGACCGACTCGCTGAAATCGTGCAGAATGCGTTGCTACACTTCGACGGTCGCCGATACCATTTGCATGCTTGGGTCGTCATGCCGAATCACGTGCACACTCTGTACACTGCTCAACCGAACTGGGAGTTGAGCCAGATCGCGCATTCGTGGAAGTCGTATACTGCCAATGAATGTAACCGAGTCTTGAAACGAAAGGGTGAGTTTTGGCAGCCGGAGCCGTTTGATCGGTACATAAGGAATCAGAAACATTTCGCTAGTGCGCTGCGCTATATCGAGGAGAATCCGACCAAGGCGGGGTTGTGTGCGGGCGCTGAAGACTGGAAATGGAGTAGCGCATACGCGCGGGACGCCGCCGGGAGCGCAGGCATCCTGTCTGCTCCGGTTGAGTGACTCAAATCCGGGATGTACATAATGCCTTGCGCGTGTTCAATCTATAAAAAGAGAATAGCTTTTTTACGAACTTAGCAGGCAGGGATGCCTGCGCTCCCAGGACAAATCATGGAAATCACCGTTCCTACTCCGCGCGAATTTAGTTTCAAGCGCACCGTCGTCAGTCACGGTTGGTGCGAGTTGCTTCCCTTCCAAATTGATCAAAAGAACTGGCGCTTAACCCGAACTTTGGATTTGGAAAATGCCAAGCCCGTGACGATCACGATTAGGGCAACTAAGCGCGCGCTCGTTATCAACGCGCCTGGCCGGCTTAGCCAGGCAGCGACAAAGAAGGTTGTCGCCGATGTCCGCCACATGCTCCGGCTCGACGACAACATCGCCGATTTCTATAGCCTGATGGCGGCAGATAATGACTTCAACTGGATCCCAACCGAGGGGGCCGGTCGCCTGCTGCGTTCGCCCACCGTGTTTGAAGATTTAGTGAAAATGATTTGCACGACAAACTGCTCCTGGGCACTCACGAAAAAAATGGTCACCGGCCTAGTTGAAAATCTGGGACGCGAATCGACTAATGGGCAGCGAACGTTTCCCACCCCGGAAGCGATGGCGCTGATGCCGTTGAAGTTTTACGTGAACGAAGTGCGCGCTGGTTATCGCTCGGAGTATTTGAAGCTGCTGGCTGATCGCGTTGCCTCCGGTAAGCTCGATGTTGAAGCGTGGGCTAAGAGTCCGCTGTCAACCCCGGAGCTGATGAAGGAGATGCGTGGCGTAAAGGGCGTCGGCCCATACGCTGCGGAGAACGTGCTGAAGCTCCTGGGCCGTTACGATGGCTTGGCGCTTGATTCGTGGACGCGCGCAAAGTTTTTTTCGGTACGAAATAATGGACGCAAGACCACCGACAAAAAGATTGCGCGCTACTATTCACGCTTCAAAGAATGGCGCGGCCTGGCGCTCTGGTGTGATATGACCCACGATTGGCTTGATGGCGAATAAGTTCCCGATTGCTTTCGTTGTCTTGATGTTTGGACTGACTGACGCGAATAATGTTATTGACAACCGCGACTGGCATCGGCGAATCTAAGCGACACTTGTCTTTCGCCCGACAAGTTTTGTAATCGAAGCTCGGAATTCAAGTATGAAAACAAGATCCCTCGCAGGATTGTTGCTCGTCACCGCCGTCTCTTTTGCGGGCGCGCAAGCACAAACACCAACCAAGAATCCTTCGCCGACTCCGGAGCAACGGCCACACCTAAACCGGACGCCTCCGACCGTGCCGCGAGCAATTCCGGAGCCTAAGTCCGAACTCGAATCCGATGACAACGAGGCAACGACGCCGCAGGGCGTAGTGGTCGGAACGAAGCCCGATAGCCAGCCCGAAGCGGCCGGACCTGCGGCGACGGAACGGCATGGCGAGCCGCTCGCCGCGTCAGCGCGCATCCTGTCGCCACCTCAGATTCAATCGCGCATAGCCGAAGCCGAGCGCCTGCTGAAATCGCGCCCATTGCAAACCGCGAAGAACTCGCCATCGATAGATCTGGTCACGCTTGCGGCGCTCGATCGCAACACGTCGCGAATTCATTTGCTCACGATCTACAAAGAGGTATTTTTGGCTAAGGGATCGGAAATTACAACGCCCAGTTCGCTGGGCACAAGTTTGAGCGTGCGCGTGTTGCGTGCCAATGGCGTCAACACCGCGGTCGCAGTCTTCGATAGCCAGGGCCGTGCGTTGGTTCCCTTAGTGGTTGAATTTCCGATCGAGCGGCACGGGGTTTTTCGCGAGATGGCCTACTACACTTCAGCACATCCCGCTTTACTCTCGCCTGACCTTTCGCGATCCGGTCGTGCGTACATCCACCGGATGATCGACCTGGCGGCGAAGCGTCTGAGAGAAAAGGGGACTGTCATCTCGCCGCAGATTATCGACGTGGCCGAGCGGCTTTGTTTAGTCGAACATGTGGACCACGAGCGCTTCCGCCTGGAGAATCGACTCGCATTGTTTGATGAAATCTATTCGTTGTTTGCGCTGAACGAACCCGACACTTACCGTTACTCAGTGAGCTCTGCAGGCGCGGGCGGCATGGTGCAAATGATTCCCTGGGCTTACAACCTCATCAGGCAAAGATATCCCGGCGTGGGTCTGACACCAGACTTCGTCGTGGGCATGCGTAACCACGCAAACGCGCTCGAGGCAATGCTCCTCTACATGCAGGATACCTGGAACGATCTGGCGGCAAACGAGGATGTGCAGTATGCGTTGCGTGCAAAGTTGGCCACGCAAACAGAACTACTCGCTGCCGGCTACAACTCCAATGCTGCTAAACTGCCGCTCTACATCAGACGCGGCGGCACTTCGTGGAAAACGTTGATTCCCCGCGAGACGCAGGTTTACCTGCAAATATACAAGACGCTGGAAGCGCTCGTGCCGCAAAAACCGCACGCGACTTCCGCCGCGCAACAAGCGAGTGTCAACCGCGTAGCAGTTGCTGCATCCAGACCAGCGTTGCCGCGTTGATCTCAATAGGCTTCTGCCTGAATTCTTCTTCGTATGACTGAAAGGGCCGCATGAATAATCGAGTCACTACAAATCTGCGCGGAGACCGGCTGCTGGTCTTTGTTGCCTCGTTGATGCTTGTTATCTGCGTTGGTCTCGTCGGCTCAAGCGTTTCCGTCGAGGCCGGATTCAAAATGCAGACCGCGCAGCAATCGCAAACTACGCCCGCCGCGCAAGCCGCGCCGGCAGAGAAGACAGTCGAGCAGGCCAGAACCAACATCAGGGTGTTGACCGGCATGCCCGATTCCCAATTGGTTCCGGTGATGAACTACATGGCCTCGTCGTTGGGAGTTAAGTGCACGTTTTGTCATGTGAAGAATGGCGACAAGTGGGACTTTGTTTCGGACGACAAACCCGAAAAGGGCAAGGCGCGCGAAATGATTCAGATGGTGCAGAGCATCAACAAGACGAACTTCAAGGGCAACCCCGTGGTCAGTTGTTTCACCTGTCATCGCGGCGACAACGAGCCCGTG
This sequence comes from Chloracidobacterium sp., assembly GCA_031365905.1. GTDB lineage: Bacteria > Acidobacteriota > Blastocatellia > Pyrinomonadales > Pyrinomonadaceae > PSRF01. The sequence goes on from JANLYZ010000120.1 coordinate 7,034, forward strand.
CGCATTCCGCAGTTGCCAATGGCTGAACCTGCGCCGGTCGCGGAAAGTTCTCCAACCGGCGCGCCGAAAGAGGCGCGTCCAACCGCCGATCAGATCCTGGCCAAATACACCGATGCTCTGGGTGGCGCTGCTGCGATTGACAAACTCAAGACGCGTACGATGAAGGGCTCCTGGCTCGCTTCAAACGGCGCCACGCTTGGTTACGAGGTCTATCAAACTGCGCCAGACAAAATCTACGCAGTCCTAAACACTCCGAAGCAGGGGATTATTGAAAGCGGGTTCGACGGGCAAATGGGTTGGGAGAAGGGGCCACGCGGCCTGCGCGATCTGCGCAATCAGGATCTCCATTTCCTGAGGCGTTATCCGGATCTTTTCAAAGACATCAAACTTCAGGGACAGTTCACGCGAATAAGCTACGGCGGTAAAGACAAGATCGACGGTAAAGACGTTTTTGTGTTGAGAGCACTCGGCATCGATGGCAAGGGAGAACGTCTCTATTTCGATGCCCAGACAGGATTGCTGCTGCGGAGAATTACAACGACACCGACGATTGTGGGGTTGATTCCTGAGCAGGTTGACTACGACGACTACCGAGATGTTGGCGGACTGAAGCTGCCGTTTACGATTCGCGTCACTGCAATTGATTCCTACAATGACTCGACGCGCAAGTTTACCGAGATCAAGCTGAACGTGCCGGTGGATGAAACGAAGTTTAAGAAGCCACCGGCGTCAACTTCTTCTCCGGCGGCAACGCCAAAGCCGTAAGTGCTCGCAAGCTCTGCGATGCTCTATTCCGAAGTCTTGCCGAAGAGAACGTTGACCCAATAAAACGCGACCGTGCCGCTGCCGATTACCGCACAAGTTGCGACCGTGCGCCAGAGGATGTCGGTGCCCGCGAATTGCCAGATGGCTAGCAGCGAAGCCAGCACCGCTACCAGGATGCACAGGCTGGTGATCCAGAATGAGACACTTCTGACCAGGCTGGGATTTAAGTATCCGCGTCGCGATTGACGTTGTTGAGAGTCGGGCAAGTTTTTTCTCCGTTGCTTGGTTGAGGTAATTCTAAACCGCCATAACGATCTTGAGAAGCGCTCACGTTTGGCGTTATCAGGCGAAACGTTCGGTGACTTAGGCCCGCAGGGCCGGTATTCAATAGCCACGTCCGTTAGGGCGTTGATCAACAACGACAAGGATCATGAGCGCCGAAGGTGCGACACCAGGGAAATGGCTAATGTGGGGTGCATGCAGTGCCGGCCCCTTCGGGCCTCCAAAAACGTATTATCACTATCTCGACCACGCCCTCACGGGCGCGTCTATTTAATGTCGGCCCTTCGGGCCTTCACCCTCTCGCCAACTAGTATCGCGCTCCGGGTCGCCGTTCACCCAGCAGGTGATAGTCCTTCGCTTTAATCGCCTCCACAACTTTCTGGCGCTCACGATAGATGGAGACTTGCCTAAAATTATTAACCGCTAAGCCTATGTCGAAAATAATGCCGCAAACGAGGAACACCTTGGCAAACGTTTGCCAACGCTTCTTACTGAGAAACTCGCTCCAGCAATAGAGGCT
>JANLYZ010000247.1:0-5186 GCA_031365905.1 Chloracidobacterium sp.
AAGCGACTCTGCCGTAGCTCCAGACAGAAGCCCGCGCGTCAGCAAGGGCCCGCTCCAGACCCGGTGCAGAAGCTAGGAATCGCATTTGGGAAAACAAAGCCCTTGCTTACGCGCGGGCTTCTGCCTTGAAATATCCCCGGCATTAGCGCAGAATGCGCTCACTGAACCCACGCTCGGAAGGTGACCTGATACCCCAGGCCTTCCGCAGTTTTTTCACGATTCTCCTGTCTCGTTGTCGGAAGTCCAAACATGATCGGCGAAACAATTTCGCAGTATCGGATCATCGAGCAGCTTGGCGCAGGCGGCATGGGCGTGGTCTACCTCGCCGAACACACCACCCTCGGAAAGCGCGTGGCGATAAAATTTCTTTCGACTACCACGAAAGAGTATCGCGCCAGGTTCCTGCGCGAAGCGCGCGCTGTGGCAGGGCTGACACATCCGAACATTGCCACCGTTTTTGATTACGGCGAAACGAAAGCCGGCCAGCCTTACATCGTGATGGAACTGGTGGAGGGCGAGCCGCTGAATGAAATGCTGCGCGAAGGATCACTGGCCTTACCGGAAACAGTGCGGATTGTTTCCTTCATCGCTGAAGCGCTTGGCGAAGCTCATCGCAAGGGAGTGGTACATCGCGACGTAAAACCGTCGAACGTGATGGTAACCGAGCGCGGGCAAGTTAAGGTGCTCGACTTTGGTCTGGTGAAACAAATTTCCGAGCAGATCGCCCTCGACGCAAGTTCGGACCAGAAGACTTTGCCTTCAACCCGCACCCGTAGCGACGTAATCGTGGGCACGCCTCTATATCTCTCGCCTGAGCAGGCAACCGGAAAGACCATCGATGGGCGCAGCGATCTGTTTGCTCTCGGCGCCGTGCTTTACGAATGCCTGACCGGGCAGTCTGCGTTTGGTGGTGGCAGTGTGATGGAAATCGGGGCGCAAGTAATTCATGTCACGCCGATCGTTCCTTCAAAACTCAACGATCACATTCCACCCGAGCTTGATCGCATCACGATGAAGGCACTCGAGAAAAAGGTGGACGCGCGATACCAGACAGCCGATGAGTTTATCGCTGACCTGCAACGCGTTCTTCCCACGCTTGCTGCCGATGGCTACCGCCGGGCCAGGTCGACAGAGTCGATGCTAAAGCAGCGCACTGGTTCGGCCAGCGCGCTGACTACGATCATTGAGCCCTTTCGGCGGCCAGGGCCTAATTTGGGCATATTTATCCTGGCTATTTTGGGAGTCGCCTTGTTGAGTTGGGGCGTCGTCCGCTGGTTGAAGCCGGGTCCTTATGTGCCCAAGGAAGGGGCCAAGGCGATGTATGACCAGGGCACTGAAGCTTTGCGCTATGGAGCATTCCTTCAGGCTACCAAAGCGCTCGAGGAAGCGGTGAGGATCGACAGTAACTACGCTCTGGCGCACGCTCGGCTCGCGGAAGCCTGGTATGAACTCGACTATGCCGACAAAGCCAAGGATGAAATGTTGAAGGCTCAGCCGCTCGGGCAAGCGCCTTCGGAGTTAGCTCGTCCTGATGCGCTCTACCTTGAGGCTCTTCATGCCACGATGACGCAGAACCTCAGCGGCGCGATCCAAGCATATGGTGAAATCGCGCGGCTCTCGCCCCGCGATGCGCAAGCATACGTTGATCTGGGGCGAGCTTACGAGAAGGACGACCAGCTTAAACCAGCGATTGACAGCTACCTGCGCGCCACCCAACTCGCGCCGCAACACCCTACCGCTTTCCTGCGGCTGGCCGTGATGTATGGCAAGCAGATTGATCTTGATCGCGCCTTCGCCACCTTCGATCGCGCCGACACTCTCTACCAGGCTGCTGGTAACTTCGAGGGACAGTCCGAAGTCGCCTATCAGAGAGGCTTTCTCTTTAACCAGACTGAAAAACTTGCGGATGCGCACCGAGAGTTTGACCACGCGCTTCAGTTGGCTCGCACCACCAAGAGCGAATACGCAGAGGTGAAGAGTTTGCTCAAGCTTGGCGAGGTCATCTTCGCCGAAGGGAAAGCAGACGAGGGACGCAGCGATATGCAGCAGGCCATAGCGCTGGCCCAGGCGAAAGGTATTGAGAACTACCTCAAGCGCGGACTGGTGGATCTGGGAAATTCATTCATGGTGACCCGCGAGTATCCCAAGGCGAAAGACTTTTTTGAGCAGTCTCTTGAGCTTGCGCAGCGACAAAAAGATCCGCGCAACACGGCCCGAGCTCTGCTCTCGCTCGGAAGTGTTTCCGAACGCCAGAACAATCTTGATCAGGCACTCGCATACGTAGAGCAAGCCCTTGCTTTTTATCAACGAGGAGGTTACCGCCGGGAGATGATTCTGGCTTTTGCAGTTCTAGCGAAAACCAAAAGGAAAAAAGGCGAATACGATGCCGCCCTACAAGCCTTTGAGCAAGAGTTAAAGATTGCGCAATTTCTTGACGATGGGGGACTGATGGCAGGAGCCAATATAGATGTTGGGTTGGTCCAGATGAACCAGGCCCATTACCCGGAGGCCCTGAAACACTTTGAAGACAGCTATGCGCTGGCACAGGCATCCAAGTCAGAAGACATCATAGGTCTCTCGCAAACGAATCGAGCCAATGCGCTTTGGAATCTGGGTCGATACGGTGAGGCAAAGCTATTGCTCGATGCTGTCTCGGCGACGGTCACCCAACCCACGGGCAAGAGTTTTGCGTATTGGTTCTACTTGTCCTCGGCTCGAATGGCGCTAAGCGAGCGTAAATTTGACGAGGCGCAAAAGCAGGCCAAGCTTGCGATGAACGTCGACACACTGCCGCCGCTCGCGGAAACTTGGGTCGTCGGCCTGGCGCAGGCCCTCTCCAATGCGACGGGTGAAGGACATGTTAACTGTCAAAAAGCAGTAAGCATGTTGACCCCAACGAGTGACCCTCTGCTCGCCTGCGAAGCGCAGTTGGCTCTGGCCCAGGCGCTGCTACAACACGGCGACAACGCTGCCGCTCTCAAAGCTGCGCTCGATTCGCAACAGACTCTTGCACGTTTGGGTAAGCCGGACTACGAATGGCTTGCTCTACTAATTGCCGCGCGCGCATGCAAAGGCGCCGGCGACGCTCAGCAGGCTAGGAACTATGCCTCCCGGGCGGAAACCCTCATGACCAGCCTGCAACAAAGGTGGGGAAACGAGAATTACCAATCCTATCTTAAGCGGCCGGACCTTCAATTCTATCGTAACCAACTGAACGAACTTCTTTCCCACAAACAATGACCTCCATAACCTCAAAAGGAGAACTCCCATGTCAGACGGTAGCGGAGAAATCATCATCAAAGGCGGCTCTTGCGAAATTTACTTCAGTAACGAAGACTTTCCGCAGTCGGGAACCGATCCCAAGAAACACAAAACCGAAATCTTGAATATCAAGCAGATAATCATCAGTGGCGATGCTCAAATCCCCAATTTCGACACTGGCGAGCTGCCCGTCAAATTCCAGGGTACGATCAAGGTAATCTGCAAATAACAATCGTGTTCGAATAAGCGGGCGTTGCTGCGAGCAGGTGAATCTGGGAACTCACGGCTGAGGGGTAGTGTTGTATCAAACCCAGCAGCTGTTAGTCTTCAGGTTCACATCGGAGAACGTTTCGCAATTTCCTTAACCTCAACCTGCAAAAGGAGACACTCCCATGTCAGACGGTAGCGGTGAAATCATCATTAAAGGTGGCTCTTGCGAGATCCACTTCGACGACACTCTCTATGCGAAAGATCCCAACGATCCGAAAAAGCGCCGTCACAAGAATGACCGCTTGAAGATTAGAAAAATCGTGCTCGACGGGAAAACTTTGTTTGAGAGTAAAGCACCGGATGACGGCTTCAAAGGTGAAATAAGAATCACCTGCGAATACTAGCGCGTCGTTTGTCGGCGAAGTAGAAGCTGTGCGCACCTGGCGGACTGTGCGCCGGTCGTCTGGAAGTGTGCCCTGATGATCCTCGAAACGTCGCGGACACGAAAAAAGGTCGGAACTTTACAACGCGATGCCAGCGACGAGATATTCGCTTAGGGACGCCGGCGAGTGATCAGCGAGATCACGGCAACAAACAGAGCCGAACCAATGATCGACCACACGATTGGAAAGTTCGTGGTGCCGATGCGAATTGGAAAGAGTTCCGGCAGGTGCAACTTCGCCGCCAGCCACATTCCCAGGACCGCGCCGATAAACCCGAGCGCAATCGAAACCAGGCATCCGCCTCGTGAATAACCGCTGATTGCCTGCCCGAGCGAGCCGCAAATCCCGGCGATAATTAGCAACACAATTAGATCGAGTATTGTCATTTGCATCTCCTCCTGGGAGCGCGGGCATCCTGCCCGCTTCTTATCCTGGGAGCGCAGGCATCCTGCCTGCTTACTTCTTTTCCCGTCCGTATCTTCGGCTCTCGAATGGGCAGGCAGGATGCCTGCGCTCCCGGCGAAACTTCTATTGCTCGTTACGGTAAACCTCGCCGCCTTTCATTACAAACCGCACGCGGCGCAAGGCTGAAATGTCGCGCGTGGGATCACCTTCAACGGCGATCAAGTCGGCCAGCAGCCCAACTTTGACCTGGCCAATCTTATCGTCCATATGCAACACGCGCGCATCAACGGAGGTTGCGCTGCGCAAGGCATCAATGATCGGCATGCCCCAGCTCACCATCGTTTCGATCTCGCGAGCGTTGTCACCATGAGTGAAGACGCCGACGTCGCTGCCGCTCGCAATTATCACTCCGGCTGCCAATGCTTGCTTGAAGACAAGTTTCTTCTTGTCGATGTTCGCACCGCTCGCGACCGAGAGCGTTGGACAAAGTGCGGTGCCGTGCTCCTTCATCAGTTGAAACAATTCCGGCGTGCCGCCGTCGCCATGTTCGACAGTTTCGACGCCGGCAAGAATTGCGCGGCGCGCTCCTTCGGTGCTCGTGGCGTGAGCCGAGACTGGAATGCCCGCGCTCTTTGCGACTTCAACCGCCAGCTTGAGTTCCTCGAGCGTAAACGTCGCGTGGGCCGTGCCGCCAGTTCCCCAGCGATAGTCAGCGTAAACCTTGATCCAGTCTGCGCCTTTGCCGATTTGTTCGCGTACTACGCGCGTCAACCCATCAACGCCATCCGCTTCTTCGGCGCCCTGGGGCACCGTCCACTCAGGCGCATAACCCTTCGGGCCATAACTTCCGGTCGCGACAATCGCGCG
>JANLYZ010000295.1:0-8426 GCA_031365905.1 Chloracidobacterium sp.
GAATAGATGTTCTGCTCAAATCAGATTTTTGGCTTGCACTCGCAACTTCTTATCATTCACACATGGCTTCAGCCAGGTGATTCTTGCGAACAAAAAATAGCGAAACCGTTTAAACGGTTTCCCGCTGTCTCTCGTGTCTAGCCACCTGGCTGAAGCCAGGTGTGAATGAGACCAGTCGTTGTCGTCATTCCAGTTCAATCTTCCTGCCGCTGTGTCCATTTTCCTTCGCGAGTTCATGGACCCGTGCCCGCTCTTCATAACCAGAGACGGCACGGGCCAGGATGTCGCGCAAGCGTCGCAAACGCTCCGAAGTTGAGCGCAGTTCGAGCAGTTCCTGTTTGACCTCAGGTTCCACTTCCATTGCAGCAGCTACCAGAAATGAAAGCCGCTCAGGCTCGGTGTCGGAAATGTTGGGCAGGTTTGCGCGTTCATCATTGATGGTGCGCACCGCGCGCGCAATCCGCGTGAACGTTTCCGCCACTTCGCGCGACCTCTCCTGTAACGCTTCAGCATCTTCAGCTTCGTCTTCAAGGTAACTGACGCGCACTACCAGATATGGATCGCCGCGCTCTACATATTCTTCAATGCGATACCTGATCAGTCCGACAGTAAGAATATTTGATCTGCCATCCGAAAAAGTTTGCGTGTCTGTGACCCGGGCTACGCAACCGATACTCCCAACGGCAGGCATCTCTCGCGTCGACGTCGAAGCATCGAAATATGAAAGTCCAAAAAGACTGTCGCCGGCCTGAATGTCTTCCAGCATCTGTCGATAGCGAGGCTCGAAGATGTGTAATGGCAGCGGGACGCCGGGAAATAAAACTACCGCCAGCGGAAAGAGTGGTAGTTCACTCACACCGCTCACCATGTCGCTTGCTTCACTCATCAATAGCTATTAGGAACCGGTTTGAACTGTCGCGAGGAAAGTATTATGGCAGACGGGCAGTGAGAAGTCAGTACAAACAATGAGGCGGATTTCAGAACCGGGAGCTCTAGCGACCGGCCACATCCGTGGCAATCGAATTATCTCTTGGGGATCGTGTCTAAGATTGACTGTTTGGCCGGTCGCTACCACCACCCCGCGCGGGCTGCCCGCGCGGGATCCCGGTCTGCTCCCGGCTCTGAAAGTTCAGACGAAGTCGAGCGAGCGCGGTGCCATCCGGCGCATAGTTGCCAACAGCTTTTCGGTATCAAAGGGCTTGTCGAGAAACTCGTCAGCGCCAACGGCGTAACACGCGTTGCGAGTCTCCATGCCGTTTGCCGAAGTGATGACCACGACCTTCGAATCTGGCAGGTGCGATTTCAGATATTCAAGAACCTGGAGTCCAACCTCTGGAGACTCGGTCTCTGGCGGCAAGTGCAGATCGAGAATCGAAACTGCCGGCTCATAAATCCTCGCGCGCCTTACAGCCGAGTGCAGGTCGTTTGCCGTCACCACATCATAGTCATCGCTGAGCGTCCAAAAAAGCTGTTGGGTTATAGCTTCATCGTCGTCGACAATCAGAATTCTGGGCTTCATGGGGGAATATCTCCGTAGACGAGATTGCAGGGAATTGCGACTCTTACAACCTGGGAATTGTCCTCAACTCAGCAATGACCATACCGCAATTGATCGCGCGAGGCTCTTGATGCGACCAGAGTAGGATGGGTCTCATTGCAAGAATTCTTCCATGTGAACATCTCACACAAAAGGATAGTTCGGTGTAAACATATGAGGACGAGATCAATAGTGAAAGGTGAAGAGTGAAAGGAAGAACCTTCGGAAAGGTCTGGAAGGCCGGTGAGGCTCGTTACTTAGCCGGCTCAGTTCTCAGGAACTCGATTCCGGCGGCTTCCTCCGGAACGTCAACACTCGCCACGATCTTGAGCGCGGCCAGATCTATTATTTCTACCGTCCCAAGTTCTGAACCGACACCCTCAACGGAGACAAACGCGTAACGATCGTCAGGTGAAACAACCACGCCGTGAAGTACTTTTCGTCGCGTCGGAATACGCGCGAGTTCGCGCCCGCTCTTCAGTTCAATTATCGATACTGACTGATCGCGTTTGTTTGTTGCCAGCAAGCGCGTGCCGTCTTTCGTGATCGCCAGGTTGTAAACTCCTGGCCGCGCCGGGATGCGTCGCGTCACGCTCCACTTCGCGGCGTCCACTTCCACGATCTCATCAGATTTATTGCAAGCGACGAAAATTGAGGAGCCTGATGTCGATGGCTGGGCCCAGGTTGGCGAACAGGAAATGTCGCCGGGTTTGGGGGGCTCCATTCCATGGCCGGCCATGTCCAGATGTTTTGCCCGTGGCCCATCAGTTTTTTTCGCCACCGGTGGGCCGCTCAGGCCCATCTCCCGGCCTTTCGTCAACAGGAAATGACGCGACACTTTCAGGGTTGCGGTGTCGATCTCCACCAGCATGTCGTCCATCATGCAGACTGAATAGTGCCGTGTCCCTTGCGGATTCAGGCGCGAGCCATGCGGCATTGCGCAAGTTTGAATGCGCGCAACTTCGAGCATCGGTTCAGTCGCGACCACGGAAACTGACGAGGGCGCCATATCGCCATGCAGATTGAAATTCACGACATAGAGCAGCGAGCCGTCCCGAGACAGGTCCATCGTGGCCGGAAACAAGCCCAACGTCGTGCGACCCAAAACCCGATCGTCTTTGGTCGAGTATTTCCAAACCGTTCCGAAAGGCCTGCCGTGGGCAAGGGAAACGTAATAGAACTCCTGGTCACGCGAGATCGCGATGCCGTGAGGACCGTCGATATCGATCGGCATGTCGCCGGTTGGTACTTCGTGATCGACGCGAGCGCCGCCTGGTCCAAAGCGGATTAAAGAAATCGTGTCGGCAGCTTCCGACAAAACGTAAACAAGATAATCTTTATCTGGCTTGGCTTGCGCAAACGCTGAAGGGGCTCCGTAGAAAAGTAAAAGGGAGAGGAGCAATACCAGTGCGGCAGGAACACGGAACGAGGCTGGAAGAGAATTGCTCCTGCGATGACGACAGTTGGCTGCTGGCATTCTTTTGTGACCCTGTGACTCTGTGGCCAGGCCTGGATTAGTCAGGGCTTCTCGGGTTTATCCGGCGGAAAATCTTTTTCATCGATTTCGTCGATTATCTTCAGCTCGGCGCCAAACTTCTGGTAACCACGGAAGCGAATGTCGTTGCGACTCTGGACGGACATGCTGCGGTTGGTGCTGGTCAGCAGCACCTCAGAATGAGTGGGCAGCAAATACTTGTTATCGTTGATCGTTACCCAGTCGTAATCGATGAGCGTGCTCGCGGCAGTGATCGGAAAGTCACCCGGTATCTCCGTGGCAATTTGCTCGAAGCGCAACACGCGATTGGTTTCGCGATCGATCCAAACGCGTCCACGCGAGCCGACGGTTACAACAGCCGCGGAGCTGTCAGCCAGCCCATTGCCGGAGCTCAGGGTCAGGTGTGAAAGCGGCTTCTCGATTTGATACTCGAAGACGAGCGTGCGGCGACCCTGCACTGTGTCAGTATCAGCCAACTTGAATTCAGTGTTTGAAGTCGGCTTGAAAACATCGGCAACTGCCGAGATGTACTCAACTCCGCTGGAGGTCGCACCGGGCGCCACGTCTTTCGTGTAGTCCCTGGTTTCTTTAGCTTCCTGGCCGAGCGGCATGCCGTTAACGGCGAGCACTTTGTATTGCTCACCCGCGTTCGCGCGATAGGCGACGGCGATGGTGAGATTGTCCTGCGGGATCCAATTGTTGGTTGTGCCGTAAGCTCGCGAGCGTTTGATCAACTGCTTGACAATGAAGTCAGGCATGGCGGCCGCCGCACCGAGCGTTGCGGTGCGCGTGCGATCCAATAGCTCCTGCGCTTCTGCATCGGGTGGCCGCGCCGAGGCAACCGGATTTACGCGGCGTCGTTCGGCTTCCTCAAGCGTGCGACGCAGCAGACCGTCGCTGCCGCTCTTGGTTGCGACGAGCGAGCGCATGCCGTCAGTCAATGGAAACCCGATGCCGCGTTTCCGAATCTCGTCAACGATTTCATCGCGCAGTTCGGGATGCTTTGGCAACTGGTAAACAAGCGCCACCAGTTCGCGATTGGTGAGCGGCGCCGGCGGAGTTTGCGCCCTCGCCACTATGGGGCAGAGAACTACAACGACGAATAAGAGCTCTGTTAATTTACGACTCATATGATTTTGGGCTAGGGAGTCTGCGAATCGTTTGTTCCGAAATGATAGTAGTACCTGGCGGAGTCTCAATTCAAACTGTGGATGACTCCAGGATAATAACAGCGCTCGTTTCGATGAATTTAAGGCGGGATAGTTGCCCGAGGAGGAGCAATCGCGTAGCAGCTATTTGCTTTCTCTGTGCAACCTCTGTGTCCTTTGTGCCTCTGTGGTGGCTATTAATGGGATGTAAATCCACGACAGAGGCACAGAGGACACGGAGACTTCACAGAGAAGTTCAAACGGAGATTAATCGAAGATCGTATTGGACTCAGGTGCAAAGGCTCGCGATGGCTTGTTCGAGAATATTCACGCAAGCCTCGAGTTCGGCCGCGGGCACGAATTCGCCGGTGCGATGCGCGACCCGAATGTTGCCGGGACCGAAGACTACTGCCTCAGCGCCGAGTTCAGTCATCTGTGCCGCTTCAGTGCCGAAGGCGACAGTACCGGATTTATTTCCAGACACTTCTTCTAAAAGCTTCACGAGAGTCGAGTTGGGTGACGTTTCAAACCCTTCATCGGCGCGCGCTGCGTCGACTTCGCAAGTAAACTCAGCGTCGCGTTTCTTCTCTGCCTCGATTGCCTCGTCGAGCAAGTTGAGCAAGCGCGTCGGATCCTGGCCGGGGATAGGACGCCATTCGAGCGTGAAGCGACACAGCCCGGGAATAACATTCTTCGCCGTGCCGCCTTGAAGCAGCCCAACATTCAAAGTCGTGTAGGGCGGATCAAACGCAGGGTGTTGTTCTGCTTCGAGTTTGCCGGCGATCTTTTCGATCGCGGCAATCAGATGCGCGGCGCCAAACACGGCCGACGATCCGAGGCCAGGATAAGCGCTGTGTGCTTCGCGGCCTGTGATTGTGACTTCGGCGAGACAGTAACCCTTGCCGGCGCGCATCGGTCGCAGCGACGTGGGCTCGCCAACGATCGCATAGCGCGCATGTATCGCGCGCGTCTCCGCCAGGCGCTTTGCGCCCAGCAGTCCAATCTCTTCATCGGCCGTGAAGACGAACGCGATCGGCCGCCGCAAAGTTGTCAGATCTACGGTTTCGATTGCGGTAAGACTGGCAGCGATGAAGGCCTTCGTGTCGCACGCGCCGCGTCCGAAAAGCTTGCCGTCGCTTTCGCTGAGTTGCAGCGCTTCGATCCAGTTTGGATCGTAGGGAACGGTGTCGGTGTGACCGACGAGTGCCAACTCCACCGCCGTCTGCTCAGAAAACTCGGAGTCGGACAGAGCAATCAGATTTAACTTTTCAACGCCGCTCGCATCCGTGTAAGGAAGTCGCTTGAGCTTCAGACCAATCGCTTCGCAGCGACGGGCGAGGTAGTCGACGATTTCTATATTTGAACGCGACGAAACGGAATCGATGGCGACTAACTCGGCGAGTGTTTGCTGTACAGTCATGGCAATGAACTTCAGGTTCCCGTTTTGCAGAACCGCGCGCGGTAGCGAGCGGATGCTAGAGCAAACTCTTCAAATAGACGCTGACCTAACTGGGCATTTAAGTCCCGCAACGCGCTAACGTTGCCTTCCGCATCCGCTCGCTATCGCTCGCGGTTCTGCAACTCTAGCTAGCCCCACAGCTTCTTCTGCAACGCCTTAAACCTTTCAATGATTTCCTCTTGCTTAGCGTGTTTGCCATCTTCAACGATCCGCTTGCCGCCAACTACCACGTCTCTGATCGCAGTTCTCGAAAGAGAGAAAACGATCGCTGCGAGCAGATCGTCTGACGAAGCACCGGCGATTGACGGATCGTCGAGGTCGACTGTGAAAAAGTCTGCTGGATGTCCTTCGTCAAGAGTTCCGCCAGGCGCGTTGATGCTCGCTGCGCCGTTGACCGTTGCGCAGGCAAAGAGACGAGAGGCTAGGGCAGAGGCCCGAGCGTGAGGGAAGGACTCGTCTGCAAGATCACTAGAGCCGGAGCCCTCACTTACGCGCGGGCTTCTGCCATCCAGCACCGCGCGTTCTGTTTTTTGCAGTCTCAAATGGTACTCAAGTTCGCGCGCGTCCTCGAGCAGATCGATCTCTGTGTGGCTGTCGCTGCCGAGGCTGACGCGCACGCCCTGATCGAAAAAGTTGTCGACCGGAACAATGCCGTCGCCAAGATTTCGCTCGGTCGTCGGGCAAGCGCAAACCATTGCGCGCGCTTCGGCAAGCATGCGCACCGCTTTCGGCGTTACATGAATCGCGTGAACCGCGGTGAAGCGTTCACTCAGCAAACCCTCGGTCGCGAGCAGTGCGACTGGCGAGCGGCGATACTCCTGAATGCACACGGAAACTTCCGCCGGCTGTTCTGCGACATGCATGTGAACGGGAAGCTGTTTGCTGTTGGCGGCGGTAATCACTTCTTTCAAATAATTCAGCGGCACGGCGCGCACGCTATGCGGTGCCACGCCAACCCACGCCATGGCAGAAGCCCAACCGCCAGGGAAGGCATTATCTGCCACTGCTTCGATTGAACTTTCCTTGACCGTCGCGCCCGCGGCGAGATCTCTGCCTAATTCTTCAAGGTTCTTCAGATACGTTTCCGGATCATTCTCAATGAAGCGAAGCTGGCGCGGATTTGTTTCAGTCTCGTAACCGGAGCGCGCATAGGCTACGCGCAGCAACGCGATACGCAGGCCGACGTCATTTGCCGCGCGCACGACTTCCTTCGCCATCAAATTCGGATCGTCATAGGCGCTGCCATTCGGCGCTTGGTGCAGGTAATGAAACTCGCCCACGGACGTTATGCCGCTAAGCGCCATTTCCAGAAACGCCATGCGCGACGCGTCGTAAACATCCTCGGGCGTGAGGCGTGAAGCGGCGCTGTACATCATCTCGCGCCAGGTCCAGAAACTGTCTTTGCTGTTGGCCGTGCGGTATTCAGTGCGGCCGCGAATCACGCGCTGAAACGCGTGCGAATGCGCGTTGATGAGGCCGGGCAGCAATGCGCGGTTATCCAGTTTGGCGCCAACCACGACTTCGTGCGGTTCGTGCACCTCCGGAATTTGACCAGTTTCATCGCACAGCAAAGCGGAGCCTGACTGAAACCGTCCGCCACGGTAGATCAATTCGGGTAACCAAAGGTGCTTGGGCATCTAAATAGTCCGCTTGCTTCCCTGGATAATACTTTTCCGTTTTATGAATCCAGATCCTTCGTTGCCAGAACTTCTCTTGCTGCCGTGCGGTCGCCGGTGCAACTAATTCGCCGCGGTCCATTCAGGTAGCGGATTTTGAATCCCAACTTTTTATACAGCTTAATGATTCGCGGCGTAGCCTGGTTCGACAGCACTACCGGTCCATGGTGCGCTGCCAACCACTCGGCCGTGCGCACTTGATCGTCCCAGCTAAAGCCTCCAGCGCTATAGGTGGTGAACTCGACGTCATAGGGCGGATCAGCGTAGATGAAATCCCCTGGCGCGATCCTAAGTTCATGAAGGTCGCCGCAGAAAAATATCCAGCTCTTGAAAACGCGCTGAAAGTTTGAAAAGTCGCGAAGGTAAGTAATCGACTTGTGCCTGCCAAACGGGACGTTGAATTCACCGCTTTGATTGAAGCGGCATAGACCGTTGAAGCAGGTCCGGTTGAGATAGTAGAAGAGTTGCGCGGCTTCCGCGCTTTGCGACTTGCCATTCTCGATCAGTTCGTTGAAACGATCGCGCTGCCGGTAGAAACTCTCCTCTTCGTTTCTCATTTCGATGGTTATCGAGAGTCCACGCTGCAAGTGCACGTAGAAGTTTATGAGATGAGGATTAACGTCATTTAAGCTGGCGCGCTCTGGTTTCAAGCCCAACGGCGCGGCGAGTCCGCCACAGAAAGGCTCAACGTAACGCCGGGACGAATGAGCCTGCCAAAGATCAGTCAGGCGCGGCACTAACCAGCGCTTGCCGCCGGCCCACTTCAACGGTGGCTTTACTGATGAGTCTCCGCCTCGCTCTTTAGGCGCGATCGCCGATGTCGGTACTCGCCCGGAAGAGTTGTGGAGTTCCGTTTCTAACAGCGTCTGCGCCTTCACGTTTCTGGAAATGAAAATCACCGTCGAGCTTACTTAGTTAACAAAGACTTGAAGAGGATCGACTCCCTGAGCGTTTCCATCAGCGCAGGTACCCGCGTTTTGAGTTCAGCCGCATTCTCAGGTGGATACTGCGCCACGGCTTTTTCATTGATCGCTTCCAAACCAAGGCCTTCGAGCAAACACTCAAGCACGAAAACGTAAGAGTCATCAAACTCCGGCATTCCCAAAGCGTT
>JANLYZ010000313.1:0-6424 GCA_031365905.1 Chloracidobacterium sp.
GCGTCCAACACCGTGGCCTTGACGAGTTCGTTGTCGTCAATCTCACGGCGTTCGAAATCCAGAAAGTAAGAAGCCTTCTTCTTCACAAGCGGCCCCCCGAGGTTGCCACCATATTGCCGGAGTTGAAACGGCGCCCGCTTCGCTGAACTGGTGGCGAAGGGATTACGCGAGTTAAAACTCTCATCCTGAAAATTGAAGAACGCGCTGCCGCGGATCTTGTCCGTGCCCGGCCGCGTCAGGATATCGATGCGCCCCGACGGTTGATCATTTTCCGCGGCAAACGGATTTTGATTGATGCGAATTTCGCGGATCGACTCTTTCGGCGGCAAGCGACCACCGGAAAAACCGTCAACGAAAATCTGTCCGCCGTTTGGTCCCATCGAGGGCCCAGCCAAAGCCTGCAACGCCGCCGCCAATTCATCCGGGTCATCCGGCAAAGCGTCGAGGTCTTTGCCGCCGATGACCGTCTGATTGGCGTTGTTTGTTGATTCAGTACTGAGTGGAGTTTCGGCGGCAATGGTTACCTTTTGCTCTTCTATGGTGACCTTGAGCGTCAGATCCACAGATTGCGCGCCGCGCGTAACATCGACCTCAGACGCATCGGAGTTTGCGAAGCCCGGAGCCGTTGCCCCCAGCGAGTATTTTCCCGGGGCCAGCCCATTGAATACGTAGGCGCCTTCCCCGTTGGTGGTCGCCGTTTTGGCGACGCCGTTAGCATCGGTGATCGTAACTGTGGCACCGACGATCGCCGCGCCAAGTTCGTCCTTGATCACACCGCGCAACGTCCCGCGTGCTTGCTGTGCCAGGCCAAGCGTTACAGATAAGACCAGGACCACCACAACGCCTAAAGTTTGGCGCAGGAAATTTCTGAAGAAGTTCATAGTTAGGACCCTAAGTAATCCAAGTAACCCGTTAACCCGTCGCTACCGCCCCGGGTTCAGATTTCGTTATGGCAAACCGATTCCGAATTGAATGCCGCTACCCAAACCCGCCGCCGGATTTGGCGTCGCCGGACCGCCCGACTGTTGTTGTCTCGCAGCCAACATATTGAGCAAGGTATCAGCTCCGGAAATGAGACTGATCGCGGTCAAGCGCGTCGCATCGGCGCCTTTTGTGCTAGAAACAATAATGGTGTCGCCGACTTTCACATCGGCTATTGCAATCGTGGGCAAGCGTTCGAGCATGTCCTGCATGTTCATGCCGCCACCGCTCCGACCTGCGTTTGGTCCGCCGGCTCCGGGTCCAGCACCTTGTGCGGCGCCCGGACCTGCGGCTGAAGCCGGTCCCCCTGCACCCCCAGCGCCGCCCGGTCGGCCCGTCATCATCATGCCGCCCATCTCATTCGCGGAGGGAAACTTTCGCAACACCGCATCCTGCTTAACTACGATGGTCAGGGGTTGCTTTGTTTGCAGCTCATTGATTTTCACCTCGCCGGTCGCGACGTCGATCGCGGTGATGACGCCCGCCACTGTTTTGAAGGACCCAGTGACTACTTTTTCGGGGTTAAATTTGGTGCCCTCAGCGTTGCGATCGCCGAGCGCCCGAAGCTGATCGCCCACCTTCAATTCTGCAAACTCGCTTGGTTTGGCATCGGCGAATTTGATCGAGTCAGGAGCGTATCTAAGCATCTTGACCTTTTCAGTCAGAGGAATAACAACCGGTTGCGGCCCCGCCAGCGAGCGGTACGTAATTGTAATCTCGTGTGCTGTTGGGTTTAGCCCACTGATGATTCCCATAATTCCACGCTGCTTCCATTCGGCGCGTTCCTTCTCCTGCCTCTTGGCGATGTCCGACTGGCTTACAACGATTACTTTTTGCGCGGGCACAGACTTGCGATCTTCGGAAACATAACCTCGCGCATAGATTCCATCGCCAGCCGTAATATCCGTTAAAGAGATCTTGACTGCCTTGGTGCGGTCGGTCTCGCCGGGCGGCATCCGTTCATAGGTTGTTTTCTCACTGAGCTTCACCACCACCATCGAGCCGGCGTCCGTCTTAACGGTGATCTCTCCACCCGCTCCTTTGATATCGGTAACCTTGCCATAAACACCAGTCGAGCTAATGGCGGGATCGCCGGCTTGGGCGGGGCGGGTGGGTTGAGTGGTTTGGGCGTGGGCGGAGGCTCCGGCAAGTACCCCACCAAGCACCAGCGCGATGACGAAAAACGACGCTTTCATTAATCCTCTCCTCTTCGCTTACAAAAAAGTGGCAATTATGAAAATTTGGATCCTGGGAATAAGACGGCCTCGATGATCCCCTGAATGATCTTAGTCTGTTACGCAGGACCGGCGTTGAATGTTCTTCTTAAGTTGCTCCGAATCAAAGTCATAGCGGACACACATGTACTGCGGTATCACGTCCTGCGTTCGAAAAAGTTGCACAAAGATCTACCAGCCTGACGGATCAGCAAGCGGCAAGAGCTTTTGATGCAGGATGACTCAGATTCGTCTGAATTTCTTGAGTTTCTAATGTAAAGATTTCGTCAAGTTTTCCCGTTGCCGTTTCCAGCCGACTCGATATCGTGCCGTCAGCGCAAGGCCGAGGCTCATCACCCAGACAATCGTAACCACGAACGGCCAAACGTAAGGGATGGATGACAGGACGATCCAAAACGTAGTGCCGATAAGAAGGGCCACGGCTTCCGAATTCTTATTACGCTTTACCAGCACATGCTGTAACCAGCGGCCCGTGGCGGCGTAGATCATCACGCGCCCAAACAACCCGGCGATGAGAATTAGCAACAACGCCAGCAGACCAACGAGCACGCTGATCGGCGCGGGCAAGTAGCGAAGCGAAAGAAGTGCGCCCGGGCCAACAGCCACCGCCCCGATGAAACCGATGATCCCCACTCGCAAACTGGTCAACTGTAATCGCGCAATGCCACGACTGATCGTCCCCGGCATAGCCGCAGTCAATGCCAGCGACACGATGAACCAAAAAAGAATCGCCAGGATGCGCAAGCCTACATATCCCGCAGACCAGTGTGGCGCGAGCAGGTCTTTTGGATTGCGCATAAGGTTGCGCAATTCCTGCTCGTAACCCGAGTAAACAATTGTTTGTCCTGCCTGACCGCGCAGCGGATCTTTGTCAGCATGCCGGTAGCTACCGCCAACCACCATCACGTCGCCGTTGATGCGCGCTCCTTCAAGCTGGATCACTGAGCCACCGATGGCTGCCACATCGCCTTCAACAACGCCTTGCACAATTACATCACCACCAAGTGCGATGGCGCCGTTGGGCGCGCTGACGCTGCCGTTGATTCTTAGAGAGCGGCCGACGGTGTAAGCAGTCGTGTTGGATGGCCCTTCAACCACATAAGGGCTATCGCCGGGTTGAGGTTCATAGAGAGTTTGGGCGTGTGCCGCCGCAAACATGCCGGCAGCACAGACGAACAACGCAGCAGCTCTAAGCAGACGGTGTGGCCAAAGCAGATCTAGGCGCCAGGGAAAGATAGAGGCCGAGACAATTGAAGCAGTGGACATGTACATACGCGAGCGCGCGCTTATTCGATAAGGCGCGTTCGGTGATAGCGTGATATCAGGAGTGAGAGAACAGCAATGGCGAGAACCACGAGCAGCAATCCAGCGACACCAGCGAGACGCGAATCTGAGAGGAGTCCACGAACAACAACCCGCGCAACCACGGCAAGTCCGGTGGCGGCATTGAAGATCGTCTCCGCAAAAAACCGCAGCACTCCAAGTAGCTTACCAGCAAACGATCTTACGCTCAGAATTACAGCCTTGCTGGAAGCGAACCCAAGCAAGGCAAAGGCTGCCAGACCCAAAATGATGCAAAACCGTAAAGCCCGCGCGTGTTCCGCCGAGTCGCGCGCGCCCCGCATGTCGCTCTTCGCGTTAACCGCTACCACCTGGGCAAAATCTGGCGGCACCGCAAGCTCAAAAGGACTGGCCAGGACTGAATCCAGCTCACACATGAAGAGCCGTTGCGCCTGCAATTCAGCAGCACACGGCGCACACTCCTTGAGGTGGTCTTCCAGCACCAGGTACAACGCAGGCTCGAGCTCGCCCTCGATGTAAGCAGCGATGTTTTCCCTCTCGCAAATGTTAACGTTGGTAGACACGATGGACTTAGACCTGGATTCCCGTAATGCCTCGGTTCAGGAACTGCTGTCGCATCATTTCACGAGCACGAAACAAGCGATTCTTAACCGTCCCCAACGGCAGGCCGGTGACCTCGACAATTTCTTCGTAGGTCAGATCCTGTGAATGACGCAGCACGACAAGTTCGCGATAAGCGGTCGGCAGCGAGCGTACCACCCATTCAATTTCCAGCCGCCGCTCTTCGCGTTCGCTTTGTTGTTCCGGACTTGGGCTCGAGCTTTCGAGTGGAAGATCATAGTTGTCAGTTTCCGTGCCGCTCGTCAGCGAACGCTCGCGTCCCGAATGCCGGCGCAGATGATCTATGGCTGTGTTATGGGCAATCTTGTAAATCCAGGTTGAGAACTTAAACTCGGGCCGATAGCGCGAAAGCGATCCGTAGATCTTGATGAAAATTTCCTGCGTGAGATCAAGCGCCGCTTCGTAATCTCCCACCATCCGGTAGACGTAACCCGAGATGGGGCGTTGATAACGTCGCACGAGTTCTTCGAAGCCTCCTTCGACCCCCTGCGCGGCGCTGAGAACGAGATCACGATCAGCGGCGGAACTAAAACTTAGGGTATTGGGAACTGTGGAACTGCTCATAATGCCAGGATATTACGCCTCAACAACCGAAGATGTTTCAAACGCTCCTTTCAGAACTGGGAGCGGTAGCGACCGGTCTGGGAAATATTTCTGAACTGAACTTTTGGCCGGTCGCTACCGCTCCCGGTTTTGAAAGGAGATCAACTTTCATGTCTATCGCCACGACAACGTTGCCAGTCCGGCCGGGGCAGCAATGGCGTCAAAGCTTAACTCGCGTGTCACCAACTGTAAACCGAGGTCGCCGGCGTCGAGCGATCGCAGATCGGTTCCCAAAGTTTCACTGACAATCTCGCACGCGCGATCTTTACTGAGCAGCTTGCCCACGATCAGCATGCGCGCCAGTTGGGCTGCCTGCGCCGCTTCACCGCCGCGACGGTCGCGATAAAATAACAGCAGACGAAACAGCTCGTCTTCACACTCGGAAGGTTCGCAGGCAACTGTCCGCACTATCAGCGGCTGTTTGCCGCGAAACACCACTGCCGTAAACCCATTCTCGGAACTGCTAAGCAATAGCGAGTCGCCGCGCGATCCATTCCGCGTCAACCATTGTCCCTCACCAAGATGCCGGGGCACGATCAACCCGGCGCGCCAACCAAGCGACTGCATGACGCTTTCGTACTCCGCCAGAATGGCAGTGGGCGTGGCAATAGCCAGGTAGCGATCTTTGCGCTGCGCGTCGGCGGGCAATCGTTCCCGCGAAATTGAAAGCTCGGTGAGTGAAGTGCCGAAGCCGCGTTCCATCTTCCAGGTCAGCACTTCCTCAAGTTCGGCGCGCGATGCCGGCGCTGACTCCAAGGTCAAAATCAAAGTGCGGCTGGCAGCATCCGGCAACGATACCGACCACTTCCGCTGTTGTAACAACCCGGCACTGGTGGCCAGATCTTTCAAAGCCGCAATCAATTCCCGTCGATCAGAAATGTTTGTCTCGTCAAAGCTGGGATGAATGAGCGGGTCCGGTAAGTTAACCGTTGCCGCGCGCCGCAAACTGAAGGAACCGCCGCGACCACGCTCGAGTTGAACCATGGTGGCGATTCCCTTTTCAAATCCGAGCGCAGTTGCCGGGTAGCGCGGATTGACGAGTTTGGCTAGTGGGTTAGGCATTCTTGGCGATTTCCAATTGCCGATTGCCAATTGAGTTTAACTTCCCGACTTTCTCAATTGCTAGGTACCTACTTGACCAATCGCCAATTGGCAATCGGCATTCGGCAATGACCTACCATTGGCTGTACGGTGTCCCTTCGGAGGAAGTATCGCCGGAAGCGCTGTGAACATCCGTCACGCCTGATTCACCGCTGGTTGAATTGGGATCTTCACCGGTGACCACCGACCAGTCAGCCTGTCCCGTGATCGGATCTTTAGGCAGCTCGCGCAGGTAACCACCCGAAACCAGATCGTCGAGTGACTGCGGCATCTTCTGCTTGTCAGCGGCATACTGATCCAGCAGCGTACGCAGCTTCACAAGATCTTCACGCAGGACCGCTTCGCGAGTGGACAGAATCGTTTTTTGATACTGCGGCAACACCACGGCCGCGAGGATAATGATGATCGTGATCACGATCATCAACTCCAGCAGCGTGAAACCTCTCGATTGCTGAATTCGGATTGCGGATTGCGGATTGTTTGGGTTTGTTCTTGAATCCGAAATCCGAAATCCGAAATCTGACATCGGCTTACCAGTCACTATATTTCTCACCATTCAGCGCCGTCTCTTTCGACTTCGA
>JANLYZ010000188.1:0-2055 GCA_031365905.1 Chloracidobacterium sp.
TGGCGGCTTGACGCCACGTTTTTCGAGAAATGACTTTGATCCACACCGGTCGTGACAAGTCGCGACCGACGAAAGGCTGACAGGTCAGCGCACTCCAAAGAAGTCTGTGCTACGTCGGCGGGGCTATGCTAAATTGTGCGCCATGATCAGCCGGCGACTTTCAGTGATTGTTATTGCAGCAGTGGCCCTGCTGACGACATCCTGCGCCGGTTCGCTCTTCAAGGTGAAACCGGCGATTGAGTTGCCGCCACTCGCGGGAGACGTAAAAAGCGCCCGCGCCGGTGGCGTGACCGTCCGCGTCGCGCCGCTAATGAGCGACGAGGAAAGCCAGGATCTGTTTGAGGCAAACTTACCTCTGGCGGGCATCCTACCATTGCGTTTGGAGCTGGCTTTCGAAAGCGGCGTGCCCGTTGAAACGAAGCAGGTGCGCTTTCGCTTGAAGGATGGCGAGGGGCGCGAGTGGAAACAGGTTTCTCCGAAAGCGGCGATAGCGCGCATTCTAAAAGCAAACGACGTCTACGCCTACAATCCAAACTCGCGCAAGCAGTTTGAAAAGGACCTTACGGCCTACAGCATCGATCTCAAGTCGCCTTTGTCTGACAACGAGCGCCGCCACCAGGGATTTATTTTCTTTGAAGCGCCAAAGAAGGAACCGGTTGAAAGCCCGAAGGGTTTAGTCCTCAGCGTTGAGCGTTTGCCTCAGCCTGTAAACATCCCTCTCAACTAGTGTAAACACGTAAAAGATGATTAGCCGCGGATTCACGCGGATACACGCGAATCTGAATAGTCAGACGATCTTCTCTTCTAACTCAGATCCGCGTTTGTCTGCGTGAATCCGCGGCTAATGGCTATCCCGTCGAGCCGAAGCCGCCGCTGCCGCGATCCGTCTCGCTTATTTCGTCTGACCAAATCGCCTCAGGGATAATGATTTTTTCAACTATCAACTGACAGATCTTGCTCGATGTCGGCAAGTGAATTGTTTCGTCGCCGGTGTTGAGGAGGAGACAGCGAATCTCACCTCGATAGTCGGCGTCAATCACGCCGGCGAGAACATCCAGCCCGTTTTTCGTAGCAAGTCCTGAACGTGGGGCGACGCGTCCGTAGTGACCTTCGGGTATCGCCACTGCGAGTCCGGTTCGTACGAGCGCACGATGCTTTGGTTCGATGGCGACGTCTTCGATCGAGTAAAGGTCCAACCCGGCAGCTTGAGAACTTCCGCGGGTTGGCAAAGTCGCTCGCGGGTCCAACCGCTTGAAACTCAAAGATTGAATCTCATTGAGCTGGCTAGAATCCAACGACCGGGTGGGGTACATAGGGTTTCTCCAGCGAAGAAATTTCTTCAGGCGTTAGCTCAAGCGAGAGCGCGGCAACGGCGTCGTCAAGATGATGCGGCTTGGAAGCGCCCACGATCGGCGCAGTGACGAAAGGCTTTTGTGCCAGCCAGGCCAACGCAACTTGTGCGCGCGACACGCCGCGTTGCGTCGCGATTTCCGTTACGCGCTCAACTATCCTGCGATCCGCGTCGGGTGTGGCCGTGTAGAGCGTCTTGCCAAACTCATCAGCCTCCGTTCGATTGGTCGTTTCATTCCAGGCGCGCGCCAGTCGCCCACGCGCAAGTGGACTCCAGGGAATCACCCCGACTCCCTCCGCGGCGCATAGCGGCATCATCTCGCGTTCCTCCTCACGGTAGAGAAGGTTGTAGTGGTTCTGCATTGAAGCAAACGGTGTCCAACCGTTTTGCCGCGCAGTGTATTGCGCTTTTGAAAACTGCCACGCGTACATTGACGACGCGCCAATGTAGCGTGCCTTTCCCGCCTTGATTACATCGTGCAACGCTTCCATCGTCTCCTCGATGGGCGTGTGTTCGTCCCAACGATGAATCTGATACAGATCGACATAGTCCGTGCCAAGCCGGCGCAAGCTGGCATCGATTTCAATCATGATTGACTTGCGCGAGAGGCCGCGCGCGTTGGCTCCTTCGCGCATCGGGAAAAACACCTTGGTGGCAAGTACGATTTCTTCGCGGCGTGCGAAGTCGCGCAGCGCCCGGCCGAC
>JANLYZ010000346.1:0-16056 GCA_031365905.1 Chloracidobacterium sp.
GGATAGACCACGACTGCCCGCTCTTTGTAAGAAGCATTCCTGGATAGTTTGGCGTTTCTTAAGAGAACGATCCGGCGGCGCTGAATGATTGCATGCTCATTAGTGATGCTTGGCTTAGCAGCGTTGTCTTGACCTGCATAGGTGGTGACACTGGTGAGAACCAGAAACGATAGGAAGGCGAGAACTGTTTTCTGCATGAATCTCTTTTGGGAAAGGTTAGTCTGCGATTAGTGTAGAAACACTAGAAGGCCGGTTCCTCGTAGACACCGTAGACATCTCGCAGCGCGGAGCAAATTTCACCGAGCGTGGCATATGCACGCACCGCTTCAATCGTGGCGGGCATCGTGTTTTCTTCGTTCTGCGCGGCTCGTTTTAGTTTCCCAAGAGCGTTTCCCACCGCGCCGGCGTCTCGCTTGTTGCGGGCCTGCTCGAGCCGTTCGATCTGATGTGCGCGAACTGATTCGTTAATCTCCAGGATCGGAATGGAAGAGTTCTCCTCCATTTGATACTTGTTAACTCCGACGATTACCTGCTCGCCCCGTTCGACGGCTTTCTGGTAGTGATAAGCAGAATCCTGAATCTCGCGTTGCGGGAACCCCTTTTCAATCGCCGCAACCATTCCACCCATTGAATCAATCTTGCGGAAATAGTCTCGTGCACCCCGCTCCATCTTGTCGGTAAGGGCTTCGACAAAGTAAGAACCACCAAGCGGGTCGACCGTGTTTGCGACACCCGTTTCTTCGGCGATGATTTGCTGCGTACGCAAAGCGATTACGGCTGCCTGATCTGTGGGGAGGGCGAGAGCCTCATCGTAGGCATCAGTGTGCAAACTCTGCGTCCCGCCGAAAACTCCGGCCAGGGCCTGGATAGCAACGCGAACGATATTGTTGAGAGGTTGCTGGACCGTTAGTGAGACGCCGGCAGTTTGAGTGTGAAAGCGTAGTCTGAGTGTGCGTTCGTTTGACGAGCCGAACCGATCGCGCATCTCGCGCGCCCAAATCCTACGGGCGGCGCGATACTTCGCAACCTCCTCGAAGAAATCGTTATGCGCGTTGAAGAAGAAGGAAATTCGCGGCACGAACTCGTCCACGTCCATGCCGGCCTTCAGTCCCCATTCGACATACTCAATCCCATCGCGCAAAGTGAACGCGAGCTCTTGAATGGCAGTCGCCCCCGCCTCACGAATGTGATAACCACTAACTGAAATTGGATTGTAGCGAGGCACATGTTGCGTGCAGAACTCAAAGGTATCAACCACCAGTTTCATCGCCGGTTGGATCGGATAGATCCATTCCTTCTGCGCGATGTATTCCTTGAGAATATCGTTTTGCAGAGTTCCCGAAATCTTCTTCCAGTCAGCGGCCTGCTTTTCCGCCACTACCAGATACATCGCCAACAAGACGGATGCCGGTGCGTTGATCGTTTGTGAAACTGTTACTTGGTCGAGTGGGATTTGGTCGAACAACACTTCCATATCGGCAAGCGACGAAACCGCTACGCCACACTTGCCAACTTCGCCTTCGGACAACGGAGAGTCGGCGTCGTAACCCATCAATGTGGGCAGGTCATAGGCAACAGAAAGGCCCGTCTGCCCTTGTTGAAGGAGGTAGCGAAAGCGGGCATTTGTTTCTTCGGGAGTGCTGAATCCGGCAAATTGGCGCATGGTCCACATCTTGCCGCGATAGCCGGTTGGATGAATTCCGCGCGTGTAGGGAAATTCGCCAGGGAAGGAGATGTCGCGACTAAAATCTACCTGAGCGATATCGGCGGGAGTGTAGAGCCGGTCCACTTCTTCCAAAGAGACTGTTTCAAAGCGTTCCTTCGCCTCGGGATGTTTTCTGAGAGCAGGTTCAAGCGTCTCAACATTCCAGCGCTCAACTTCGGCTTCGATTGGAGCGTTAATCTCTTTGGTATTCGACATAGGACTTGCGATCAATGCGCGCGCATTCGAGAAGTCCGATATTAGTTGAGCACAATTCGACTGTCAACGAAGGTGAACAGCGCAGTTTCGTCGCTTTGTAAGAAGGGAGCGCGGCTGTGATGGCAGTCACAGCCGCGCAATTCGGCAGGCACTCGCGATGCGTGGCTATCAAGCAGGGGAACTAGCGGGCGACCGGCAGGGAAAATAAACTTGGCGCCGAACGAGCGTCCCCATTTGCTCATTCGACAGGTACTACAATTTCATTGGCTCGGACCATGTTCAAGCGTGTTCGCGCCGCTACCTCAATAGCGCGTGGGTCAGAGCTTAGCTTTTGAATCTCAAGTCGCAACGACTGGTTGGCGTTGCGTAATTGTTCGACGTCATCTTGCATGCGGACATACTGTTGAGACGCCAAAGACATTCGCGTCCTCGTTCGCATTGTGACCGCGACACAAACTGCAAGTGTCCCGAGAATTACCATCCCGAAAATCACCCAGGCGGGTACTACTCCGCCTCGCCTGCGAACCTCCTCAGGAGTACCAATGATGTCCGCCGAGATTTCTCGGACGGATGCAAAAGGTGAACTCGCTCTCGGCGCGACACGCTGCGCCCGGATTCGCTCATCAACCCAGTAAGAATTTATGACCCTGCTCAAGAAGCACCTCCAAGTCCGTTGCTGATTCTGATTCCGCGTAAATGCGGACGACTGGTT
The DNA here is from genome assembly GCA_031365905.1 of Chloracidobacterium sp. Taxonomy (GTDB): domain Bacteria; phylum Acidobacteriota; class Blastocatellia; order Pyrinomonadales; family Pyrinomonadaceae; genus PSRF01. The sequence goes on from JANLYZ010000346.1 coordinate 2,634, forward strand.
CCGTTCCTGACGGCCGCATCAACAGCCATGAACCGTCCGCAAAAATAAACTTGACTCCGTCCATCCGATTGGTCTGCGCGACGCGTCGTCCCCCAATTTCCTTGGGATCTTCTTTCAGCTTGTCCCCGAGCGATTGCATCAGGTCCGAGGTAAATCGGATGCCAATCCTGCCCGACTCCAGCTTGCCAACGCGTGCATATAAATCCTCCAATTGTTCGCTCAGGCTTGCGCCGCGCGCCGCAACTGCCTCCGCTGCGAGCAGACACGCAAGGATGCCATCTTTCTCCGGATAGTGACCTTTGATCGACAATCCCGCCGACTCTTCACCACCGATGACAATCTTATTTTCATTGATTAGTTCTCCGATATACTTGAAACCAACCGGCGTCTCGTAAACCGGAAGACCGCGAGCCTGAGCGACGCGATCCACCAAGTGAGAAGTTGCAACTGAACGGGCAGCACCGCCGTCCCATTTTCTTGAGTCCACCAAATAATCGAAGAGAAGGGGGATTAATTGATTGGGAGTTATGAATGATCCATTTGAATCAATGACGCCAAAGCGATCGGAATCACCGTCCGTGGCAAGTCCCAACACGCAGCCCTTCGATAGAACGACCTCACGCAGCTCGTCCAGATGGCTAGCCTCTGGTTCCGGGGAGCGTCCGCCAAAAAGGACATCACGCCAGTCGTGAATGGTCTCCACCTGCAGCCCGTGCATACGTAGGACTTCATCAAGATATCCTCGCCCTGTGCCCCACAAGGGATCGAAAGCGTAATGTCCTCCGGCCCGAGAAATGATCTCAAAGTTGACTTTCGACTTTAGATCTTCCAAGTAACCCGGCCGAGCGGCAAGTGTCCCTAATTCGGTTGCTGGCGCGGCGGTTTTCGTGGCGATCAGCGAAGTTCCTTGAATGATCTGCTCAACGCTCCTGGTTACTTCGGGCAGTGCTGGCGCGCCATCGCTGGTTGAGAGTTTCATCCCGTTGTACTGTGGTGGATTATGCGACGCCGTAAAATTTATTCCGCAGACAGCTCCTTTTGTGCGAATGACATGTGAAATAGTGGGAGTTGGCACGGGCGCATCGCACAGGAGAACCTGAAAATTGTTTTGGCAGATGATATTGGCACATTCTTCGGCGAATTTATCGCCAAGGAATCTGGTGTCGTATCCCACGATCATAAGGTTTCCAGCTGCATTGCTATTGCCGAAGTGAGAGCAGATTGCGTTGGTGACTGAACGTACGCCCGCGAAAGTGAACTCGTCCGCAATAACTGCTCGCCAGCCTGATGTTCCAAATCGAATCGTCATGCGCGCTTTTTAAGGGGCTGCTTAACCCCCGTTGCCTCTAGCCACAAGATGATTGGTCGTTCGTCTGTTCGAACCACAACTGAGTGTGCTTTGCTCTGTGCCAATTCATTGCCAGTCAACAGTTTAGGGCAAGATTGGCGGAATGTAGCACCGGTGCTTAAGGGTGTAAAGCAATATCTTTGCAATGCTTTCATGACGTAACTTCAACGTTTACTTGAAGTAACGCCCGCTTAATGGACCATGAGGCGAACGCATGGCGTACACGAAAACGGTGGGCTTCTGGAATTGTGATGGCATTTGAAGGGATTGACAGAGGAATCTTGTAAAGTTAGACTCCGAGTTGACTTGTGAGGGAGATGGCTTTCCTTCGCCCTCATCCGCAAGCAGTTCAGAACACCAGTTTATTCTTTGCCCTTCAACTCACAACTAGCGCTCCTTCCCTGAGTCACAGGGGGGAAAAAATGTCAGAGACCGGAGAGGCTTCATGCCAGCATTGACCAGCGCTTACGAGAAAGGGCACGACCTTACCAATATCAGTCCGCTTCCAATTGGTTCGATTGTTAAGGCGCTATGCCGAGCGGCAAACGGAGGCCCGGATCTGCTTTACGAGGTAATGCTCAAGCTGAGTCTCCTAATTGAGGCTGCGGCTCCGATGTATGGGCTTTCAATGTGGAGCGTTGACAAGGGTGAGAGGCCGAGACTCACTTGGGCTGAGGGCTTGGACGAATTCGAATTGGCGGCTGGTGAAAGGACCGTTGGGGAGGCGCTTGGACCAACAACTTTCGGGCACGAGATCAAAGAAGGAGATACCTCAGTCTGTTTTGTATTGGCTTCATCTCAGTCGAGCCGCAAAGGTGCCGCCCTTTATGGGAGATGCGTTCGCGCATTGTCCGCTCCACAGGCTCGTGACCTTAGCGCAATCATCGACGTAACACGGCTGGCGCACTCGCACGTTGGGCTTGCACAGCCTGTTTCTGCACAAGAAGCTCGCGGAGAAAGAATGGGCAAGGCAATCCTGCCGGGGATGATATTTGCGAGCCGGGCAATGAACGAAGTGGCGCGCACTATAGATCGAATCAAGGACTCAAACTCCACTGCTGTAATTACTGGTGAATCGGGTACAGGAAAAGAGCTGGTGGCCCATGCGATTCACCGACTGAGCAAACGTCGCGAAAAGGACTTTATCCCCTTCAACTGTTCAGCAGCCCCTCCCGAATTGATCGAGAGCATGCTTTTCGGGCACCGACGCGGAAGTTTTACTGGAGCACTTCAGGATAATGAAGGTCTAATAAGAGCGGCCGAAAACGGAACGTTGTTCCTGGACGAGATTGGTGATCTGCCACTAAACCTTCAGCCTAAGCTGCTTCGTTTCTTGCAAGAAGGTGAGATTCACCCTTTGGGTGATCGCGCACCGCGGCATGTCAATGTTCGTGTGATCGCAGCAACACACAAGGACCTCGAAGGCTTGGTCCGCGAGAGGTTGTTCCGAGAAGATTTGTATTACCGAATAGCCACACTCACCGTAAGGATTCCCCCGTTGCGGGAACGGCCAGAAGATATCTCGGCGCTAATTTCTCACTATCTCTCACACTACTCCAGACGGAACGACAAAATGATAGCCGGGATCACATGGGAAGCGATTCACGCGCTCGAGAATTATTCCTGGCCCGGCAATGTTCGCGAACTGGCCGCAGAGATGGAGAGACTTGTATTGTACGCCGAGGAGAATAGTCACATTACCCCAGCGCAAATCAGTCGTCACATCCGACCGGTCAACCCTGAGCAGCCGGAAGCGGACAAGAGATCAAGCGAGAACCTCGAGCTGTTATTGGAAGACTACGAAAGACGAGTTATCACCGAGACACTCAAGCGGAATGATTGCAACGTGGCGCGCACTAGCGAAGCTTTAGGATTAGGTTCGCGCCAAACGCTATACAAGAAGATCAAGCGTCTGGCCATCGATATAACGGATTTCCTACACGAAGACACTGAACCTGGTTTACAGTTTCGATCCGAACGCAACTAAAGCCACGACACGTCACCAAATCTTCCTGAGGCATTCGAGATGGATCTCGAATGCTTCTTTTTTTGTACATTTGTCGCCGCACTGGACAAGAGCGAAGCTTGATTGACAACCTAAGACGACAACCTTCTGCTGCTGCAAAAATGGATATGAGCTGTTCGCAACAAGTTTGCATCTCGCTTTTCCCGCCTCTATTTGTTAACTCCGGGCTACAGAAGATCTAGCAGAAAAGATTCAAGATCGCATGTAGCCTGGTGTTTGCTGCTCCTTGCCTTGATGGCACACCCTTTGTAAAGCAGACGTTCATTCGCGGGGCTACGAAAGCGTTGCGAAACAGAAGTAGACAAGACGCTGCTGAGGAATTTCATGAAGCCTTTAACCAAGAGAGAGTTTGTATCGCTGGCATTGATCGCAGTCATTGCGCCGGTGCTCGCTCTAGGGCTGGTCCTGGCTATACGCCTAGTCGCAGATCGAAATGAGTTCTTGCTGTTGGCACTAACTCTGTGTGGCGCTGTCGTGAGCGGGATCAATGGCTTTGGCCGCCGCACGGTCACGGCTGAAACACAATCACGCAGGAGCCGCGGAGGGCCACAGTCAAGCGTGGCCCTCACTTCATGATGTTCTTCAAAACCCTCGCGAGCTTTCTTTCAACGCGAAAGAAGGCAAACGAGCCATCAAATCAATCACCAAACTAAAAGGAGCACAAAATGATTAGCAAATTCTTTCGCGATGAAACAGGTCTTGAGTTGTCGGAATACGCAGTTGCCGCAGCCTTGGTTGCGATCGCAGTCGTCGGCGCCTTTACGGCTCTCGGCACCGCTATTAGCGGCAAGATCACGACACTTGGCACAACCATTTCCAAGTAGGCGGCAGCAAGACAAATGGCCCGGCGCGCTTTAGCTGGATGCCAGGTAAAGCGCGCCAAGGTCATGTTGCGTCGTGAGAAGTGAATCAACTCAAAAACTGGATGCAACGAGATGAGGTTGAACATGAAAAGATTTCTTCTGGACGAGACAGGACTTGAATTATCGGAATACGCAGTTGCCGCTGCTCTGGTTGCAATCGCGGTTGTTGCAGCTTTTACCGCGCTCGGAACGGCCATCGGCGACAAGATTACGAGTCTTGGCACCACCATTTCCAAGTGATCTGAATTGAAGCCTGGGGGGCTGAGATTTCAGTTTCCGCAGGCAAAACGACGGAATCGCGGGGCGCAACGAGGGTTGGATTAAGCCATGAAAAGATTCTTCTTAAATGAAGCTGGGCTCGAGCTTTCTGAATATGCTGTCGCGGCAGCCCTGGTGGCAATGGCAGTCGTAGCGGCATTCACTGCGTTAGGCGACGCAATCGGCACAAGACTGAACCAACTCGTTAGTCGGGTAGGTGGTTAGCCGTCGAGTTGAAATGACTGAAACACTCGTCAACATATCTCTGCTAATCCCCCTGGCGGTCATCATCTCTTATTACGATGTTCGCTATCGACGGATTCCGAATGCGTTTGTGCTCGCGACTCTGGCAGCCGGCATTGCCATGAACGCCATCTTTGCAGGTTTGCCCGGGGTGGCTGCGAGCGTTGGTGGATGCGCGCTGGGCTTTGTCTTGATGTTCACCCTTCATGTCTTTGGCGCGATGGGCGCAGGCGACGTAAAGCTCTTCGCCGCAATCGGCGCGGTTACTGGTGCGCCTCTGGTCCTGCCTACTTTCATTGTTGTGATCTTAACTGGAGGACTACTCGCCATTGTTTCCATCGTTCGCGCGGGAATATTGATCACCACCATGCACCGCGTCCTGCAAATATTTGTCGGCATGTTGCCGGGGTGGCAGATGCCGAAGTTTACCGTTCCAGTGGACCGCAAACATACGATCCCCTACGGCGTTGCGATCACTATGGGCAGCATCATCTCAGTCGCCATCTTTCGTAACTGAAGACCGGGGCTCCGGCACCTTCTTACTTGATCAACTGAAAACACGGAGAAGTAACCATGCGCAATAAACGTTTCTTTATCGTCTTGGCCGGCGCGCTGATCTTCGGCTTGCTCGCCGCAATTTCTGTTACTCGCTATCTCTCAAGTGCGCAGGCTTACACGAAGAACCTCAACCGGGTTGCGGTTGCCAAAGTCGCGATTCCTCTGGGAACAAAAATAATTCCTGAGCAGATCATGGTGGTCCAGTTTCCGCCGGAGTCGACGCCGGACGGGGCCTTTGAATCCGTGGAGAAGTTAACCGGCCGGGTGGCGGTGGTGAACATCGCGCCGCGCGAGCCGATTACGGAAGCGCGCCTGGCTCCCGAAGGCACAGCGGGCGGGCTCTCCGCGGTAATTCCTGAAGGCTATCGAGCGATGACGGTAAAAGTTGACGACGTAGTCGGCATTTCTGGTTTCGTTATGCCCGGTACGCTGGTCGATATAGTTGTCGTTATCGATCCGGCAGAGAAAGCCGGCATGCAGGATCCGATTTCCAAGATCGTGCTGCAAAACATCAAGGTCCTCGCAAACGGACAGAACATCGACAAGCCTGAGCATGAGCGTGAAGCTAACAGTGTCAAGGCCGTCACGCTCCTGGTTACTCCGGAACAAGCAGAAAAACTCGCGCTGGCTGCGAGCGAAGGCAAGCTGCAACTGGTGATGCGCAACTCGATCGATCAAGGCGACGAGCAAACGCAAGGAATCAACAAACGCGGACTTCTCGGCGGTGATCGGGCTCAACCGGTGCCCGATCCGGGATCGTTGAAGAGCGAACAGCCGAAACCAAATCCCAAGCCGCCGGCGCGATCCTTTCACGCCGAGCCAAAGGCAGCGCCCGTTCCTATTCCCGCACCTCCACGCGCCCAGGTCGAAATGATCGAAGGCGCGAAGAAACGCAACGTAGATTTTCCATGATGAGTGTCCGGCGCCATCATGTAGACCAGTTCACTGTTTACCAAAAGGAGCTCAAGATCATGCACAGTCGTTTCCCTAATATGCGCCGAGTAAGCTTGTTGCTGGCGTCACTGATAATTGTTACCTCTTATTCCCTGAGCTATGCGCAGTCGACTTCTTACAAAGCGTCCTTCAAGGAAAACAAAGAGGCGGTCGCGGTCAACGTGCTGGTGGGCCAATCGCGAGTGATTAATTTCGACCGGCCCGTCGGTCGCTTCTCGGTTTCCAATCCCGAGATCGCCGAAGCAGTGTTGGTTACTCCCGATCAGGTGCTGGTAAACGGCAAGGCTTTCGGACAAGTGAACTTCATTGCCTGGGAACAGTCAGGTGGTGAATACCTTGTTTTCGACGTCTTTGTGCGTGCGAACCTTTCGTTGATTGATTCACAGATTCGCGCTCTCTTTCCCAAAGACGACATTCGTCTTAGCCAGGCAAACGGTTCAGTGGTTATCTCGGGAAGCGTTAGTAACCCACAAACATCCGCGCAGGTAGACAGCGTGGTCCAAGCCGCGGGTTTCAAGACCGTCAACATGCTTGCCTCGCCGGTAAAGAACATGGCGCAGGTCCAACTCCAGGTTCGCGTTGCCGAGGTGAGTAGAAACAGAGTGCGTGATTTGGGAACGTCCTACGCATACCAGGGCGGCAGCTCCGGCGTTTATGCAAACAGTGGCGGTGGCCCGAGCTCATTGAGCAGCGTGGTAAACGGCGTCCTTACCGGGCAGTTCTCAAGCGCCATGAACCTCCTCGTGATGGGCGGCAATACGTTGACGATGATTCACGCGCTGCAGACGCAGGGCGCACTGCGCGAACTTGCGGAGCCTAATCTGATCGCAATGGATGGTCAGGAGGCCAGTTTTTTGGCCGGCGGTGAATTCCCGATTCCAATCGTCCAGGGCGGCTCTGACAGAAGTACTGTGACGGTTGTGTTCAAGGAATACGGCGTGCGCTTGAACTTCAAGCCGACGATCATTGACGAGGACCACATCAGACTCGAACTTGAGCCCGAAGTCTCCACAATCGACTTCTCAAATGGAGTCAAGTTTGACGGCTTCCTAATCCCCGCGCTGCGAACGCGCCGTGCCAAGACAGGCGTTGAGCTACGCGACGGTCAATCCTTCGCGTTGGCGGGCTTGCTCGACAACAATGAAACTAAATCGCTCTCGAAGGTGCCGGTGCTTGGCGATGTGCCTGTGCTCGGTTCGCTGTTTCGCTCGAAGTCATTTCAGAAAAACGAGACAGAATTGATCTTCATCGTCACCGCGCAATTGGTGAAACCGGTAAACCGTGACGACCTGCCACAGTTGAAGGGCATAGATGGTTTAAAGAATGGATCGCCTTTGGGAATCGAGAAGAAGGGTGACGAGATTCAGGGACGCAGCGGTTTCTCAATCACTGGTCAAAACAGTGAGACGCCGGCTGCGACACCAAAAGCGGTTGAACCTACCAAGGCTGTTCCACCGGCTGCGAATCCAAACGTCGATCCGAAAGCCAAGAGCGGAGCTGAAACCAGTGGTGCATCGGTAACAACCACGGGTGCTGCGCGCGTCAATCCAACCCTGCCCGTCGCGCGGATCATGCCCCTTGACCTGAGCGCAGAACCTATCAAGCCCTAAGGCCCGAATCGCAACAACCAACTTGCAAACAGACAACCTTTGAGCAGGAGGCAAGAGATGAAGAGACCAGGCGCAAGAAAAGCCAAGCGGGGTGAACGTGGTTCGATACTCGCCATTTCGGCGCTGGGAATGCTTTCAGTTCTGCTGGCGGTGGGATTGGGTGTTGACATCAGTCGCTTCTATCTGGCGAAAACGGAGTTGCAAAATGCTGCAGATGCTTCAGCGTTAGCCGGCGTATCAGCGCTCAACTCGACTGCGACTGGGATTACGCAAGCTACCGATCGCGCCGTACAGGTCATGAACAAATACGATTTCAATCAACAGAATGTCTCATTCCCGCGAGCGAATGTTTTGTTCGCGAAGAATCTTGGCGGGCCATTCGTGAGCGAGGCTTCGGCCCAGGGCGATCCGCACGACATTCGTTTTGTTCAAGTGACAACGCCGCCTTCAGCAATCCCTGTTTCCTTCGCCATCAGCGTGCTGGGCACTAGTAAGAACCTGACGGCAACGGCAACGGCCGGTTACTCAGTTCCCATCAACGTCTTTTGTAATTGGATTCCGGTGTCAGTCATTGATTACGACGTGCCGATGGTGCCGGGCCAGACCTACACGATCCGCGCCGGCTCAGGAAACAAGATCTCGCCGGGAAACTATCAGATTCTCGCAGTCGCCGGTCCAGGTGGAACGGATGTGCGTGTTGGTTTGGCAAGCGGTGTCGATCTTTGTGCTGAAGCCGGGGCTACGTATTCCGTTGATACGAAACCTGGCGTCACTTCAGGCCCCGTCAGACAAGGCATTAACACGCGTTTCGACGACTATCAAACTTCCCAGGTTAATCCGGTTGACATGCCTCCCGATACAAACATTAAAGACAATATCACTTACTCTCAGTATCGCGCCGGCAGCCCTTTACAGTCTCCTTCGCACACCGGTATTCCCGGACGTCGAGTCGTGATCATTCCGATTGTAAAGCTGGCGGAATATGACCAGGGAAGAAACGAGGTCAAGTTCAACCGCTTCGGCCAATTTTTCCTACAGTCGAGAGTTGGCAACGGCAATGGCGGCGACATTCAGGCGGAGTACATCAACGACATCGTGGTTGCCGGCAAGGGTGGTTACGATCCAAATGGTGGCCCGGCAAACAACTTGATGGCCACTCCTGTCCTTTACAAGTAGGGAGCGGCGATGCATTCACGATTGCGGAAGATACGAACTCTGCGGCGCCTGCGGCGATTGCTCAGTTTAGATCGCCTCAGAAAAGACGAGCGCGGCATTCAACTCGTTGAACTTGCCATCGTAGTTCCTATCTTCGTGATCCTATTCGCAGCCACGGCTGAATTTGGCAGATACTTTTACGAGTACACGACACTCGCAAAAGCTTCGCGGGCCGGCGCCCGCTATCTAGCGACTGCCGCGGTTAACACTACAGAAGATACGACCGCGAAGAACATCGTTGTCTTTGGCAACTCGACAGGTACGGGGTCACCTTTGCTCCCCGGGCTCACGACGACAAACGTAACCATAACTCGTCAGGGTGGTGTGCCGGTCTTGCCGCAAACCGTCAAAGTCGGAATAGCCAACTTCAAGCATCGGCCGCTTTTCGATTTGGGAGCGCTAATCAAAGTCCCATCTCTTTCATTGAATGTCGATGTGAAGCCGAGCGTGACCATGCGCTTTCTGCTTACTCAGCCGCCGATATAAAGAAGACCAATGATCAGAAACAGGAAAATCAGGCGAGGTGAACGTGGCTCAACGTTGGTTGAGTTTGCCATAGGCGCGACTGTGTTTCTGACCGTGATGTTTGCAGTGATCGAGTTTGGCCGCGCGCTGTGGGTCCATAACGCGCTCGCCGATGCGGCGAGACGAGGCGTGCGCTATGCGGTCGTGCATACGGCCGCCGATTCCGCTGCAGTAAAGAATGTTGTCGTTTATGGAGACCCGGCGGGAGGTTCGACTCCGCTTGTAGACAATCTGTCAGCCTCAAACGTTAACGTCACTTACTCGGGTTTCGGTCTAAACGGCGGCACGGCAACGGTAAGCATTAGTAATTACCAGTTCCAATTTGTCGTGCCGATTGTCAGCACATCAATCTCGATGCCGAGCTACTCCACAACCTTGACAGCCGAAAGCGCCGGCCTGATTCCCGCGAGTCTTTAGAATCCAAGCGTTAGCCGAAAAGAAATGACTCAGCCACTTACATTCGTAGTTCTCAGCACCGGCCTCGATAATTTCAAAGAAATTAGAGCAGCCCTCGCGGTCGATGGACGCGCACAGTTGCTCGCCGGCGGCAACGATCCGGAGCAACTCCACGAGGAGATTGTTCGCCTCAAGCCCGCGGCTGCGATCATCGCGCTCAGTAATAATTCGGAACAGGCCATCAAGTTTATTCAGCTGCTGCGCACGGAATCGCCAACCACCGCCGTTATCTCCGCCGCGCGTGACGCTTCGCCGGATCTAATTCTGCGAAGCCTGCGCGCCGGCGCGCGCGAGTTTCTTCGTCTGCCAATCAGCAACGACGAACTCAAGACTGTGATCGATCAAGTGGCGGAATTTTCTGCCGGCCAGGTCGAGGCCCCTAAGAAAAAGGGACGCATGGTTGCGGTTTTTTCCAGCAAGGGTGGCTGTGGCACATCGTTCGTCGCAACCAACCTAGCTGCGGCGAACAACACACGCACAGTGCTCGTCGATCTTAATCTTCAAGCCGGCGACTTGCCGCTGTTTCTCGGCATCGATCCCAAGTATTCAGTTGCGGACATGGCGGAGAATCGCGCCCGACTCGATGACGCGCTAATTCACAGTTTCGTCGCCCCTTATTCGTCGAATCTTTCGCTGTTGGCCGCGCCCAAAGAAGCCGACTCGGCAGATGAGATCGAGCCGGAACACGTTTTTGAGGTGCTGCAACGCTTGCGCGAATCTTACGACTACGTGGTTCTCGATCCGCAGCACACCTTCGATTCGATAACGCTCGCGGCGCTCGATCAAGCCGACGAGATCGTGCTCGTCTTGACGCTGGACATACCTGCAATACGAAGCACGCAGCGCGCCCTCGAAATCTTCGATCGGCTTGGTTATCCACGAAAGAAAATCCGCATCGTCGTGAATCGCTGGAGTAAACAAATCGATCTTGATTTGCGGCAAGTCGAGAAGTTTCTCGGCGAACCGGTCGTCGGCTTCATACCGAGCGATTATCAAACCGCAGTGACTTCAATCAACCTGGGGCAGCCGCTGGTGCAGTCTGAGCCAAACTCCAAGATCGCCCAGGAGATCAGACGCATTGCCCGAACGCTCGCGTCCGGCAGAGTCGAAGTTCAGGAAGAACCGAAACCACGACGCACGATGTGGAGTTCACTCTTCCGTCGCGAGTCGCCCCAAAATTCATTGGAGTTTCAAGTCAGTAATCCGGATCTTAGTTTGTAACTGACTTATTCAGAACCGGGAGCGGTAGCGACCGGTCATCAGAAAGTCGTCGAGATTAGAACAACATGGCACTACGAGAAAGACTAATTCGAGAAACAGTGGGCGGCCCGGCCATTAGTAACGGAAACGGACCGGAAAACGGCGGCGGCCAGCATTCATTTCAGGAAATGAAATCGCGGCTTCATCGCGCGTTGATTAACCGGATGGATCTGACGAAGTTGGGGACGCTCAATCCGGAACAGGTGCATGCCGAAGTGTCACGCCTGGCAGAGAGCGTGTTGGCCCAGGAGGCGATGCCGCTTTCTACTGCCGAACGCGATCGTCTGGTGAACGACGTCCAGCACGAACTCTTTGGCTTGGGACCGCTCGAGCCGCTGCTGGCTGATTCGACTATTTCCGACATCCTCGTCAACTCACACGGTACGATCTACGTGGAGCGTCGCGGCAAACTCGAAATCACCAACGTTGCTTTCAAAGACGACGAACATCTGATGCGCGTAATCGAGCGCATCGTTTCGTCGGTTGGCCGGCGCATTGACGAATCGTCGCCGATGGTGGATGCGCGCCTGCGCGATGGCTCGCGCGTCAACGCGATCATTCCACCGCTTTCAATTGATGGGCCGGTGCTCTCCATTCGTCGCTTTGGCGCCGAGCCGCTACGCATGAATTCGCTGATTGAGAACAAAGCGCTGACGCGAGACATCGCAGACATGCTGCAAATGTGCGTCGGCGCGCGCCTGAATGTTTTGATTTCGGGAGGAACCGGAGCCGGCAAAACGACTCTGCTTAACGCGCTCTCGGCTTACATTCCCGAAAACGAACGCATCGTCACGATTGAAGACTCGGCCGAACTGCAACTGCAACAGCCACACGTCGTCCGGCTTGAAACCCGGCCGCCGAACATCGAAGGCAAAGGCGAAGTGACCCAACGAGACCTCGTGCGCAACGCGCTGCGCATGCGACCGGACCGGATAGTAATCGGCGAAGTGCGCGGCGGCGAAGCGATCGACATGTTGCAGGCGATGAACACCGGCCACGACGGAAGCTTGACCACTATTCACGCGAACACTCCACGAGACGCGCTGGCCCGCCTGGAAACCATGATTCAAATGACCGGCATGCGTCTTTCCGATCGCGCCATGCGCCAACAAGTCGCATCTGCTCTCGACCTCGTGGTGCAGGTCGCCAGGCTTTCGGATGGTACGCGCCGGGTCACGTCGATTTCTGAGATCACCGGCATGGAAGGCGAGACGATCACTATGCAGGAGATTTTCCAGTATGAACGTACCGGCGTCGACTCGCAGGGACAGGTGATCGGTCGCTTCCGTCCCACCGGCATTCGTCCGCGCTTTGCGGAACGGCTCAAGGCCTGCGGCATGCAACTTCCGCGCGTCTTCTTTGAGGAGATGTAAAAGACGATGATGATCTCCTTCTTAGTTTTTCTGTTCGGACTCTTCGTGGTGCTTGGCGCTTATCTGCTCGCCACGCACGGAAGCGACGCCAAGCGCGCGCGCCTGCAAAAGCGACTTTCTGAAGCGTTACTACATTCCGCCCACACTGAAGACGTGGAAGTTGTGCTCGCGCGCAACGAGCTGATGAGCGAGATTCCGTGGGTGAATCGCCTTCTCATTCGCATTCAGGCTGCTTTGCAGTTGAAGCGAATGCTCGATCAAGCCGACCTGCACATTACGCCTTCGCGCCTGATCATGTTTTCCGTGATGGCCGGCATGTTGACCGCGCTCGCCGTTTCCGTAATCAGCATTTCGATCCTCCTGATGATTGGCGGGGGGCTGGCCGCCGCCGCGCTGCCTTTTGCGCACGTCTGGTGGACACGCAAAAAGCGTTTCGATCGTTTCCTCGAGCATCTTCCGGATGCCCTTGATCTGATGAGCCGGGCACTGTGCGCAGGCCACGCATTCTCAGAATCAATGCACATGGTTTCAGCGGAGATGCCGGAGCCAATCGCGACTGAATTTCGCAAGACTTATGAAGAACAGAACCTTGGCCTGTCGCTCAAACTTGCGTTGGAAAACCTGACGCAACGCATTCCGCTTTTGGATCTGCGCATGTGTGTTACGGCCGTCTTGATTCAGCGCGAGACTGGCGGCAACCTGGCTGAGATTCTCGAAAAAGTGGCTTACACGAT
>JANLYZ010000385.1:0-6100 GCA_031365905.1 Chloracidobacterium sp.
AAGTGCAAACACTGCGGCGAGAAGCGACCGGCGATTGGCTTCGCGCCCTTCCCAAACGAACTAGGGCAGCGCATTGCCACCGAGATCTGTCAGCCCTGCTGGGCTGAATGGCTACAAAAGCAAACGCAGATCATTAACCACTACGGTCTCGATCTCACCAGCCCCGACGCGCAGAATTTCCTCTTCGACAACATCAAAGGGTTTCTGTTTAGCGAGTCACTGCCGGTAACCGAACAGGCGGAGATTGACACGACCAAGGAAGGCACCGTGAAGTGGTAACGTCCATCGGGAAAATGGGTAATGGGTAAAAGGGGAAACGAACAAAAGCCTATTCGGTTTCCTTTTTCCACTTCCCGCTTTGACCTCTTCTCCCGTCGATGGCTCGGCAGTTGCTCTACGTACCTCGCGTAAAGACCATCCCTCCGATTCTGAAGCGCAAAAAGTAAAAGCCCCCGGAAAACTGTAAGACTCCACGACGCAGGCCGCCTGGCACGGTGGTGGATTTTCGTTCGGACGTACGCTTTTCAAACTACTTGGTCCGAACAGGAGGTCGGCAAATGAACTTCAAACTCTCCGGAATCATAGCGACTTTGGTGCTGGCATTCTTCTTGACCGGCTGTGATACGGCCAACGACAATGCCAACGCAAACAAGAACGCTTACCTAAATGTAAACACCAATACCGCTGCGGCGAACGAAAATGTAAACACCAATGCCAATGCCAATGCCAACACAAAGAAGTCGCCGACTCGCGAAGACTATGAAAAGAATAAGCAGACTTATTCTGAAGAAGCGAAGAACCTCGGTCGCAAGGTCGGCACCGGGCTCGATGATGGCTGGCTTTGGACCAAGACGCGCTTCGACCTGGCGGCAGCCAATGATCTAAGGGACTCGACTATCAACGTTGACGTCGAGAATGCAGTAGTGACTTTGAGCGGCAACGTTGCTAATGCTGACCAAAAGGCCAAAGCAGAATCCGTGGCCAAGGCTGTTGCCGGCGTGAAGAGCGTGAAGAATTTGCTGACGGTCACCGACAACACTAAGAGCAATACAACGAACAGTAATACAAAAAAGAAGTAACGGCAGTACGAAAATCTGGATTCCGGGCGACAGTTTATCCGAACTGTCGTCCGGTCGTATTTCCGGCTCAACGACGATGAAACTCAGGCTCGCGGTGGCGCGTAGTAGCCCCGGGATATCTTTGCGCCAAAGTTTACTAAGCTTCCCTGCTGGGTTAAGCTTTCGCACTCCGTCAATTTACAAATGATGTGATCCCGCGCAGCTCTTTCCGCGTGGCGACCGCCGAGAAAGGCTGACAGGCAGATGCCTGTCGAAACCCGCGATCATTCCCCAGTAATCCCGGGTGAACATTCAACCTACATTTTTGAGAATTCTTTATTCTCAGGAGGAACCCGACCTTGCTTAAACGCAGACTACTCAATCGAACGCTCGGCCCAGCCGCCATCGTTGCTTTTCTCTTGTGCGCTGCGAGCGTCGCCTTCGCGCAAACGAAGCTGCTCCGTTTCCCAGACATCAGCGGCGACCGGGTGGTCTTCACATACGGTGGTGACTTGTGGACCGCGCCCGCCGCTGGCGGCGGAGCAGTCCGGCTAACCTCGCATCCGGGTATGGAAGTCTTTGGCAAGTTTTCTCCTGACGGCAAGTGGATCGCTTTCACTGGACAGTATGACGGCGATGAGCAAGTTTACGTGGTGCCTTCAGGCGGCGGCGTGCCGCGACAACTTACCTTCTATCCGGCGAAGGGACCACTCACGCCACGCTGGGGTTGGGACAATCAGGTCTATGGCTGGTCGGCAGACGGCAAGCGGATCATTTTCAAGTCGCAGCGCGATTCGTGGGCGCTGCCCCTCGCGCGACTCTATTCCGTCTCAGTTGAAGGCGGCCCGGCTGAAGCGCTGCCGATGCCGGAGGCTGGTTCCGGAGACTATTCACCTGACTCCAGCAAGATTGTTTACTCGCCGCAATCACGCGACTTCCGTCCCGAGAAGCGTTATGGCGGCGGACAGGCAAACGCGCTCTACATTTTTGATCTGAAGACTTACGACGCGAAACGCATCACCGAAGGCCCGCGCGCGACCCGCGATCCAATCTGGCTCGGCAACACGATCTACTTCAATTCCGATCGCGACGGCCACTTCAATCTCTACACCTACAACGTGGCCACAGGAAAGACTTCCCAAGTCACCAGCAACAAGACCTGGGACGTGCGTTGGCCCAGTTCCGACAACGACAACCGCATCGTCTATGAACTCAATGGCGAGTTGCAGGTGCTCGACGTTCAAAGTCAAAAGAGCAATCCAATTTCAATCAACGTTCCCAACGAAGGGCTGGCCAGCCGTCCCAGCCGTGTTTCCGCGGCGAATAATATCGAGTCGGTAAACCTGAGTCCGAAAGGCGAACGTGCGCTCTTCAGCGCGCGCGGCGATATCTTTAGCGCGCCCATTGAAAAAGGTCCGACGCGAAACCTGACGCATTCTTCCGGCGCTCACGACAAGTGGCCGGCCTGGTCGCCAGACGGCAGCCGCATCGCTTTCATTTCCGACATGAGCGGCGAAGAGGAGCTCTACACAATTCAGCAGGACGGACTGAAACCCGCGGAACAGATTACGCGTGGCGGCAGCGCGATGCGTTATCAACCGGAGTGGTCGCCTGACGGCAAGCGCATCGCCTTTTCAGATAAGGACGGAAAGGTTTACGTCGTCACGCTTGCCGATCGCAAGCTGGTTGAAATTGCTGACGCGCCGCATGGACAGATTCGCGACTACACCTGGTCGCCGCGTGGGAACTTTCTGGCTTTCAGTTATGACGAAAACCCGAATCGCTTCTCGGCCGTTTTTGTCTGGAGCGCCGCGGACGGCAAGCTGCACAAAGTCACCGACGACATGTTTAATTCCTACAGTCCCACCTGGGACAGCCAGGGAAACTATCTCTACTACCTCTCCGATCGCGAGTTTCAACCGCAGATTTCGCAGATTGAATTCAACTACGCGACGAATCGCACGGCCTACATCTATGCGCTCGCTTTGCGCAAGGATGTGAAGCATCCGTTTCCGCCAGAGAGTGACGAGGTCACGGTAACGAAGCCCGATGATGCGGCTAAGCCAAAAGGACTTCCGGCAGGTGAAGAACCCAAACCGCCGGCGAAAGACATCAACAAAGAATTGAAAGAGCCCGCGAAGGAAGCAACGCCCGAGGCTGATAAACCGGCGCCCGCAGCGTCACCCGCCGCTCCGGGCGAATCGAAGCCTGATGCAAAACCGCCCGCTACGATGACGATCGATTTTGAGGGCATCGTTAGCCGCGTGGCGCGCGTTCCCGTGGGCGCTGACAACTATGGCGGCTTGTCGGCAAAAACCGGCCACCTGATTTACGCGACCGGATCAGCTTTTTACTACGGTCGCCAGGGTGATCGGCCCACGATGCTCAAGATATTTTCTTTCAAGGATCGCAAGGAGTCGACGATCGCGGAAGACATTCGCGGGTACTCGCTGTCTGACGATGGCTCAAAGCTGCTGGTGGCGCAGGGGCCCGGCTACAACATTTACGACGCCACGCCGCAGGGAGACAAAAGTAAGAAGCCGGTTTCAACTGCCGGACTTTTCGTCGATCGTATTCCGGCTGAAGAGTGGAACCAAATCTTCAATGAAGTTTGGCGCCGTTATCGCGATTGGTTCTACGTTCCGAACATGCACGGCTACGACTGGGTGGCTCTGCGCGAGCAATACAAGCCGCTGCTTCAATATGTGCAGCATCGCTCGGATCTGAATTACGTCATCAGCGAAATGGTTTCGGAGTTGACGATTCAGCACGCTTACGTCGAAGGCGGCGACTTCACGATTCCACCGCGGCCGCGCAGTGGCTTGCCTGGCGCGCGTTTTGAACTCGACAAGCAAGCCGGTCGCTATCGCATCGCAAAAATCTTCACCGGAGAAAACGAGGAGGACATCTATCGTTCGCCGCTCACGGAAATCGGAGTGAACGTGAATGTCGGCGATTACGTGTTGGCTGTCGATGGCGAAGAGGTGAAGGCAACGGACGACATCTATCGCCTTTTGAGAAACAAGGCAGACAATCCCGTCAGCCTAACTGTTAATAAAACCCCGTCGCTTGCGGGCGCGCGCATCGTTTCGTATCGTCCGATCACCGATGAATCAAAATTGATCTACCTCGATTGGGTCGACCGCAACCGTCGCAAAGTTGAGCAGGCGACGGGCGGTCGCGTCGGCTACATTCATGTTCCCGACATGGGCAACGATGGCATCCGCGAATTTATCAAGTGGTACTACCCACAACTCGGCAAGGAAGGACTGGTCGTCGATGTGCGCGCGAATGGCGGCGGCAACGTGTCCCGCATGCTGATCGAGCGGCTGCGGCGAAAAGTGTTGGGCCTCAATTACGGCCGCACCGATGACGAAGCAAACACCTATCCCGACGCTGTCTTTCTCGGGCCAATGGTGGCGCTGCTGGATCAAAACTCCGCCTCCGATGGCGACATCTTCCCCTACATGTTTCGCAAGGCGGGCCTCGGGCCATTGATAGGCAAGAGATCGTGGGGCGGCGTAGTTGGCATCGGCAGTCGCGGACCACTAATCGATGGCGGCCAGATATTTGTTCCGGGTTCCGGACTCACGGACGAAAATGGCAACTGGGTAATTGAAGGCTACGGCGTCGATCCGGACATTGAAGTCGACAACGATCCCAAGTCGGAAATCGAAGGACGCGATCCGCAACTCGAGCGTGGTATAGCGGAGGTTATGGCGCGGCTCAAGACGCCGGTGAAGTTGCCCGCGAAACCCGCCGGGCCAGTGAAAACTATTAAGTAGTCTTTATCTGGCCAGCTTCGGCGTGTTGGCGTAATCCGCAGTCATGGTCCGCTCAACAGGAAAATTTTTCTTGTTGACTCTGGGGCCAGACTGTAGACTCCACCTCGAAATGAGCACTATCTCGACGCACATCCTCGACGTCTCGCGCGGTGCGCCCGCAGGCGGCGTTGCGGTTCATCTGGACATTCAAAACACGGATGAAACCTGGGCCGAGTTGAGCCATGCCTGGACTGACGAAGACGGTCGCGTGAAACCTTTCTTTCTGGTTGAGGAACCGCTTTCCGGCGGCACCTATCGCCTGGTCTTCGATACCGAACACTATTTCACGGAACTTAACGTCGCGTATTTTTATCCGCAGGTCACAGTGGTTTTCAAAATTGACGATGCGGCGCAACACTATCATGTGCCGCTTCTGATCAGCCCGTATGGCTACTCGACTTACCGCGGCAGTTAGCACCTCGTAACGCAAACTGTAGTTTGCGAATGATCCGCAAGCTAACAGCTTGCGCTACAAGAATGCACATCAATCCAACCCTCAGCGAATGGCTTAATCTGATCTTCCGTTGGATTCACGTGTTCGCGGGCATCATGTGGGTGGGCACGACCTACTACTTCACCTGGCTCGATGCGCGTCTCACGGAAGAAGAGAAGGCGGTTGCCAATACCGGCGAGGCCGCGCAAATCTGGATGGTGCACAGCGGCGGCTTTTACTTAGTTGAGAAACGTAAAGTCCCGGATCTGGTTTCGCGCACGCTTCACTGGTTTCGTTGGGAAGCGGGAACAACGTGGCTTAGCGGTTTTGCGCTGCTGGTGCTGGTCTACTACGTCGGTGGCGGTGCGCTGGTTGATCCTGACGTTTGTGACATCAGTGTTGGTGCGGCAATCGGTTTAGGCATTGGCGTCCTAATCGTGGGCTGGGTGGTTTACGACCTGATGATGCTTTCGCCGCTCAGAAAAAACGAGAAGCTGTTTGCGGTGATCGCTTACGTGATGCTCGTCGGCGTTATCTACGGATTGACTCGTTACTTGTCCGGTCGCGCGGCTTACATTCATGTGGGCGCGTTGCTCGGCACCATCATGGCGGCGAATGTGTGGATGCGAATTCTGCCGGCGCAGAAGAAGATGATCGCAGCGATCAATGCCGGCCAAAAACCCGACGACGCACTGAGCGCTCAAGCCAAGCTGCGTTCGAAACAAAATACTTTCATGGCAGTGCCGGTCGTGTTCATCATGATCAGCAACCATTTCCCCAGCGTC
>JANLYZ010000396.1:0-3134 GCA_031365905.1 Chloracidobacterium sp.
GCGCCATGTAAGCCTTCAGCGCGGCGCGGCGCGATTCCAGCAACCGGATCAAAAGCGGAATAGAAACATCGCGCAACGATTCGAGATGGGCGACGGTGTTTAGCCGCGACGTGTTGCCCGGATGCCCGGTGACGAAAACAAGTTCGCCGTCTTTCGCGCCTGTCTTCGACCACTTGAAATAGTTTTCCACTTTCACCGGCTGATTGTTTTCGTAAACTCTGACGAGCGCCATGTCGATGTTGAAGCGCGGAAAGTTGAAGTTGTCAGGATCGCCGCCGAAGAATGCCGCCTGAAACTCCGGCACAAAGGCGATGCGGATGTCGGTAAACTTTTTGTAGCGATAAAGATTGTATTGCCCGCCCTGATAGAGCGTGACCACGTTGCTCTGCAGGCCGGTCGCCTGGGTCGATTCCGATTCGATAACGCTGATTTGAGCGCGTCGCGCCGCGTTGGCCTCGACGGCGGACATGTTGTCCTTGACGGAGCTGTTAACGCGCGCGGTCACATCTTCGATGCTGATGAGTTGATCAAGCGAGAGGCCATCCGCTTTCAACTCCTCGGCTTGCGTGCGCGCCACAAAGCCTTCCTTGGCATAATCCTTTTCCGGCGTGCTCAGTTCGCCAATGATGTCTTCAACGATATGATAGTTTGTGAGCACCAGGCCGTTGGGCGAGACGAACGAACCGGAGCCGCCGGGAAAACGCACGGAGGCGAGTTGCACTTTGCGGAGCCAGTCGTCGGTAACGTCGAAACCGTATTTCTTTTTGATGTCTTCGCGCGGAACGTTATTGAACGTCCACATGCCTTCGTCTACGGCGGAGACAGGGATTGATTGGAAGGTAAACAGCGCCAGGATTAGGGCGCACAAAAAGATTCTTGATTTCATAATGACCTCGCGAAGATATTTTCGGGAAAACTATTTTGTATGTACTCTTGGGGTGGGTGAATTAGAAACGGCTGGGCCAATGCTTGTCAAGCGCCTAAGCTGTTTGGCTGGGCTCCACATTGTGGGTTGCTGGGACCGCGGGCGTCCCGCCCGCAATGAGCGCGAAGCGCGAAAAACGAATTAGGGAATGAAAGACAACGTCGCGCCTGCGGCGCGTTGCGGGCGGGACGCCCGCGGTCCCAGTAAAGAGGTAACCTTAAGTTAGCTGCGAAGAAAACATGAATCGCAAAACACACCGATCGAGTAAACCCAAACTGTCCGCTTTCGCTGTTAACCTCCTGGAGCAGTGGCGACGCCTTGATCTGCCTACTGCGGAAACGAACATCGTCGTCGCTGTTTCCGGCGGCGCCGACTCCACCGCGCTACTGCTCGCTCTTGATGAGCTAGTCAAGCAAGAGAAGTTGCGGCTTAAGTTGATTGTCGCGCATCTCGATCACGGTTTGCGACCGGCGAGCCGGAAGGATGCGGCATGGGTGAAAGAACTCGCGAAAGAACTCGGCTGCGACGTGGTCGTGGGTCGCGCCAATCTCAAAGCGGAGTCAGTCCCGAAAAAGAAAACCGAGAACCTGGAGCAAGCCGCAAGGAACGCGCGTTACGAGTTTCTGCTAAGGACGGCGGTGAGGAAGCATGCGCTTCACGTGTTAACTGCGCACACGCTCGACGATCAAGCGGAAACGATTTTGATGCGATTACTCCGCGGCAGCGCCTCGGAAGGGTTGAGTGGCACGCCTATCATCAGGAAACTAAGAGACGACTCAAGAGTCCTGCTCGTGCGCCCTTTGCTTGCCTGGGCGCAACGCAGCGACACGGAAGACTATTGCCGTCTCCGGCAAATCGAGTTCCGCCTTGATGAGATGAACGAGGATGAAGGCTTCTCGCGAGTCAGGGTACGCAAACAACTGCTGCCGCTTATGAAGTCGTTCAATAATCGTATTGTTGAAGGACTCAGCCGCACCGCAAGTCTGCTCAATGAAGATGCGACGGCGCTCGCGAAAGAGGCTGACGAGTTGCTAGAGCTGGCGCAAGCGCCGCGAAAGAATAATGAAACCGGCGTGCCTTCCTTGCGCGTAAGTGTTCTGTTGGAAAAGCCGGGTGCGGTGCGACGCCGCGCGCTTAGAGAGTGGATCTTAAGGGCACGCGGGAATCTTAAGCGGCTTGAAATGGTTCACCTGGTTGCGGTCGAGAAGCTGCTTGAGGGTGAACGCGGCGGCCGGATTGCTGAGTTGCCTGACGGCTGGAGGGTGACAAGAAACCGCGGAATGCTTGAGTTGTTTAGCAAAAAGGGTTGAAAATGCGTGCCGTCGCCTCTAGAATTCCAAGGGGTTGACACCGCCCGCGCAGCCGCCGGCGGTTTTCGCTTTTTTGCACTTGAGATAGGACAGGCATTCTTGCCTGTCCTCCAAGTCAAGCACACCCAGCCTTGCGCGTGAGCATCAAACGACTCGCTTTTCGCGTTTCGGCAATCGCTTTGGCGGCGAAGCGACAAAGGAAGTCGGGATAGGGTATGATCGCAGTCGGAGGCCTTAATGACATTGAGTTCTACAGCCAGACAAATAATTTTTTGGTTACTGATTGTTGCGGGAGCGGTGCTGCTTTATCGGCTCGTTAACCCCGGCAAACAGAATTCGCAGGTCAGCGATTTGGGCGCACTTGCCCAGAAGATCGATGCCGGTGAAATCAAGTCGCTGACGCTTAATCAAAACGAAGCGATCGCCCTTGACACGCGCGGGCAGGAACTACGAGTCAAACTCACCAGCGATCAGATCAAGAATACTATCTTCAACAAAGCCAACGAAAAGCGGGCAGATGGCCAACCCAAAGTTAGCGCGTTTGTCGACGATTCGGGCACGAGCAATATTTGGCCGATACTCTTCACCTGGGCGCCGCTGCTGTTCATTATCGGCATCTGGGTTTTCATGCTGCGCCAAATGCAGTCGGGCGGAAACAAAGCGCTCTCGTTTGGCAAGTCGCGCGCCAAGCTTCTGAACAACCAACAGAAGCGCGTGACGTTTAAGGACGTCGCCGGCGTCGAAGAAGCCAAGGAAGAACTGCAGGAGATTATTGAATTTCTAAAAGAGCCGCAAAAGTTTCAAAAACTCGGCGGCCGAATTCCCAAAGGCGTGCTCATGATGGGCCCGCCGGGAACCGGCAAGACGTTGCTCGCGCGTGCGATCGCCGGCGAAGCAAA
>JANLYZ010000418.1:0-7747 GCA_031365905.1 Chloracidobacterium sp.
CTTGCTGAATCTCGACAATGTCACGAGCGCCCCGAGCAAGCTCAGGAACTTCACTGTTGAATTGCGCTCGCCTGGAGGCTTCGCGCGGCCGCCGCGTGTACTACGCATCGAGCCAAACGTCATTCCAATCTTACAAGGGCGGACCATCCAGGGTGAGCTGCACGTTGCCAACGGCCTGCCTGATTGGAGCTTTGCTTTGGATGTGCCCGGCTTGCGATTCGCTAGTGGGCAGGAGCCGGTCAAGGTGCAGGTCGCGGAACCGGCGGGCCTCAGGCCCTGGCGTCGTGTTGAGCGCTTGTCCGAGCGGGGTCCTGAAGATGAGATGTACCAGTTCGACGCCGTTATAGGCGAGATCACGTTTGGCAATGGGGTCAACGGTCGAATCCCGCCGCAGGACTCGCAAATACTTGTTACCTACGCGGTGTCCGATGGCGCAGAAGGCAAGGTTGCGCGCAATCGCAACTGGAAGGTTACCGGGGTCGAGGGCCCGTTTGGAGTCAATCCCGATCCCATCACAGGCGGTTCTGCATCAGCCGGATGGATTGAGGACCGCCGCGAAGCGCGACGGCGCTCGCGAGACGACCACGCGTTGGTCAGCTCAGACGACATCGAGACGGCAGCGAAAGCGCTGCCACTGATGGAAGTCGCGCGCGCCTGGGTGCCGCAGCCCGACGATCGCCTGCCGCGTACAGGTGTCGTCACCCTCGTCGTGTTGCGGAGCCGTGCTGGCGGAAAGGAGCTTGAGGATCCTCCCGAAACTGCCGGGTGGCTGGAAGCGATTCGCCGCAGTTTGACGGCCCGGATGCCTTTAGCTTCGAGACTCGTCGTGGTCGCACCGCGCTACATTGAATTCACCATTCAGGCGTTACTGGAAGCCGACACAAACCGAAATCCATCGGCGATAAAAAAGAAAGTTGAAGCAGAGCTTCAGAAGCGACTTGCGCTGGTTGATGCCTCGACTGGTATACCGCCACGCCAGCCAGGAGTGCCGGTGACCTCTCGCGATATCGCTGCGTGCATGCGTGCTACCGATGGTGTCAAAAACGTCGTTCGGTTGGTGCTTTCAGATGCGAGCGGAAACAACATCACCGAAGTATCGGTGCCCCGCCACGGATTGCCGAGGTGGAATTCAGGCAGCAGCATAATTGAGGTGCAGCGGCCACGGAACGGGAGGCCGCGATGAGCGCTGACAAGCTGAAGAGTTATCGCTTTTCGACTGACGCCCAATGGAACGCGTGTCTGTTGGTGCAGGCCGATCGTGTCTCGAAGGGCGCAGCCGCCGGCATTCGGCCTTTCCGCCCGTACGGGCGTCCCGGCACAAGCTATGAATCGCGCGGTGCACACGCTCCCACTGTAACGCGTGCCGGCGAAGTTCTCTGGCTCGATGACGATTGCGCGATGCATCGTCTGTCGCGGTGCAGCGACGAACCTGACACGTGCGTCGCGCCACTCGCACTGGCGAGTGCTGCGCGCGTGGTGGCCACTTCCAGCGGCCTCTGGGTGGCAGGCGATCCGCCGGAATCGCTCCAGCGATATGAGGAAGACACATTGACGCGTTTGCTCGCTGTTGACCTGCCATCCGTGCGCGTCGTCGATATCGCGAGTGATGCTCGACACTTTGTCATGGTGCTCACAGAACGCGACGGCATTTACCGGATCATGAGCGTTGATACCGCGGGACATGGCGGTGAGCCGGTTGACTTGAAAGACATTTCCCACGCGAAGGCGTTTGTTTATTTGCGGAACTCCCAACGCTTTGTCGTGCTCGCCGGTAGGTATCCCCAGCTTTACTGGTTCTCAGAAAAAGGCGGTCGCCCGCTTTTCAGCCAGCCCGTTGCTGCAATGCATCCGTGTTTTACGGCGCACGCATTAGGTAGCGATTCGCGCGATAAAGTTTTTCTTGCGGGTGTTGAGAGCGACGACTTCGGCCGGGGCGCATATGTGGTCATCTTTGATGGTGACGGGAATCCACTCGGCGACGTGCCGCTTGATCGACTCGATGCGCCAGCTACGGGAATTGCGGCAACGCGCGACAGCCTTTTGATTACTGGCCCGCGCGGTCTGGTGCGGTTCGATGTCGCCGAGGTTGTGCCGGAAGGTGCGGGCCAAGTGAGCTGCATGCTGATGACGCCCGTGCTCTTTTCACCCGATCGCGAAGATCAGCGCCGCTGGCTTCGAGTTGAAGCAACTACGAGCTTGCCGCAGGGAAGCAAGTTAGAGATCTCGTGGGCCGCAACAGACGACCCGCCCGATCGCCTGGCCACGATCAATACAGACGATTCAGTTTCAGCGAGTCAGCTCGTCGCAAACGTCCTCAGTGAGCCCGATCTGTCCCGTGGCCGAACGGTGTTCTATGGTGCTGGTGATTCCGAAGAGGAAGGCGGGCCCGCGACATTCGCCGCGCCGTTATTCGACATAAAGAAACGCTATCTCAGGGTCTGCATAACTCTGTCAGCCGCGACCGGCGCGCGCCTGCCGGTTCTTTCTGAGCTGTCCGTTTTTTATCCCGGTCGAACGCTGATGGAGGACTTGCCGGCGATCTATCAGCGGGAGGAACAGCGACCCAACAGCTTCCTCCGTCAGTTGATCGGAGTGCTCGAGACGACAACCCACGGACTCGATGCGCGCATTGCGTCAATGGGCAGCCAGATACATCCGAAGACTGCAGGAGAGCCATGGCTCAATTTTATAGCTCGTTGGCTTGGTGTGCCGTGGGACGACGGACTCAACCTTGAACAGAAGCAAGCAATCGTGAGTCGGGGGGCCGACCTTGCGAAAGCTCGTGGGACACGAGCAGGGCTCGAGGCGTTGCTCGAGGCGATCATCCCCTCGCGAAGTTTTCGCGTGACTGATGCTACCGCTGATTTTGGTTTTGCCGTGGTTGGTGGCCGGTCGTGTACCGGTAGTGCCTTGCCCGCGATGCTGGGTGGGCACACGCGGTGGCGTCCGGAATTGGATTCGCGCGCGGCGCTTGGCTACATGCGTCTGCCGTGTGCAGGCGAACTTGAAGATGGTGCGTGGCAACTCGCCGGGAAAGTTCGCATTGAGGTCGCCGCGACGGCCGCCGAGCGGAAAGCCTGGGAGCCCTGGTTGCTTACGCTGATCAAAGAGATGGTTCCGCTTACAGCCCGTTTGGAACTCCGCTGGATTACCGCTCAGGCGCTGCGAACGAATTGCCTCGACGGCACGATGACAATCGAGTCGACTCCCTTGGCGCACTTGGGCGCCGATGCAATTACCGATCTGGCGCATCTGCCGGAGCGCGGGGCCCGACTGTCGCGCTCGGGCCCGACTATTGGCTTACGCTTGCGTTGATGACAGGAGAATGGATTCATGAACAGTCCAAATACGAATAAAACCACACAGCATACTAAAGGGGAATGCTGTACAGAGTCGAAATGCGAGTCGGGCCTGAGAAACAACTATTTCGAGGGCAAGCGACTTACAGCCGATTCCTTTCGGGTTGAGCAGAAGTATCAGCTTGACCGGCGACACTTGCTCAATCGTGCAATTCATGGTTGGGGCGTCGTGTACGGCTATGGAATTACAGCCGTTCCACCTGACGATCCGAAGCATGAGTTTGCCTGCCGGTTGAAGATGCATGGCGGACTTGCTCTGGATAAATGTGGTCGAGAGCTACTCGAGACCGGCAGGTCGATCAAAGTCGATGATGAATTGATTATTCTCAATGCCGACCTGAGGAACCTCGATCAAGAAAAACGTGACGCTGCTTTGTCTAGCGCTGGACCGGAAGCGTGCTGGCTGCTCAGCGTGCACTACGCGGAACAATACACCGGGCCCGTTACGGTTCCTGATTCCTGTCACTGCGAACATCATGAGTGGGACAAAACCTGCGAGACGGTGCGTTATTCGCTTCGGCGTATTCCCTGTGAAGAATGTTGCAACAGCTTCGACTGCGAGCTCAATTGCAAATGCGCGAAGTGTTGTGACAAACACTCCGGGCCAAATTACATCGCCACAGCGCTTAATCCTAATCCGCTGCCTCACCCGAACCCGCACCCCGGTAATCGAGAGGTGGACACAACACACCCGCGAGGCGGATGTCGCTGCGTCTGTGAATATGTCACGCACCTGGATGTTGATGCTGAGTGTGGGCACTTGTGTGAGATCAATGAAAGCTGCGCGCGCGTGCGAGTCGATTTGCGAAATGGGGTTCCACTCGCGTGCGTCCAGATAGTCCGTGATGACTGTGACCGCTGGACCTTCGGAATTAAGGTTGAAGATTGCGGACCGCGCCGGCTGGTTAAGCGTAACGATTTACTGTTTGACCTCATCCGCGGTTGCGATCTCACGCGGATCAAGAAGATCGGTTGGAAGTGGCATCGCCGCGAGGAATGGGTTCCCTTTGAAGAGTTCTCAGCAGCTCTGGGACCTGAGAACCGGGGTGAGGCTGCGTACGTTACCAGAGACTTCTGGGTGGAATTCACCCGACCAGTTCGTAAAGAGACTGTTCGGCCGGATTGCTTTGCCATGACGGTCATGAGCGCCGAGCGTGAGGGTGGTTGGTGGCAAACCTTTCGCGTTCCAATTATCAGAGTAGACTCTGTAGACGCTGCAAATTTTCCGACTGAACCCGATGATCCACCTGGGCACGTTCGCGGAGCCAGAATTGTCGTGGATGGTTCCTGGGTCGAGGACGCCGTGCGTGGCCGCCGCAGTCTTTTCCTCGGCAGCGAAACCAGAATCGAGTTTGAAGTTCGGGGAGATTTCATCGTTGACTGCAATGGTCAGACGGTCGACGCAAATGCGGTTGGACTGTCTCCGTCACCCACTGGAAACGGAACGCCGGGCGACAGGTTTCTTTCGACGTTCACTGTGGCGCCAGCGCGCGAGCGTCCCAACCGCAACGCTGATCCGCAAAAAGGAGTCTAGTCATGAACAATAGTAAAGTTACGCTGGCCAGTAAGTCGGGCACATCAACACTTGTAAGGGCCAAGTTCGGCCCCGGCATGCTCCTGCAGCATGAAGACCTGGAGCAGTTGAATCTCTATACCCGGGATCTCAGCCGCCTCATGTTTCAATCCTTCTTCGGGTGTGGCGTCGTCTGCGGGTTGGTGGTCGGGACGAAGGAAGAATGCGGCAAGTTGAACGTCACTGTCGCCGCCGGGGTGGCGCTGGCATGTTCAGGTGATCCCGTCTACGTTCCGAACTTCGAGTCGTTCGCGATAAACGAGAACTGCGATCCAAATATTCCTAGTCCGCTTTGGGTCGTGCTATGCAGCAAAACAAAATGCTGCGCCCCACGCACCGCAGTCTGCTCGCCTGACGATGACGAAGCTCAGGCCGAGTGCACCCGGGAAAGAGAGGGCTATGAAATTCGGGTAGTGAGTGAGCGGCCAGCTTGTGTTTGTGGCTGTGATGAGCCGAAGTCAGAAAACGAAGTGCGGGTGGGCCAGTCCGAATGTAAATGCGTCAGACCGTATCAGGAGTACTTCAAATGTTATGACGCTCATTACGATGGCAAGTGCGGATGTAATTGCGATGAGTGTTCAAATTCTGACTGCAACTGCATTCTGCTGGCAAAGCTCACCAAGAGCGGAGAACTGTGGAAAGTCGATCATCGCGTACGCCGGTTCATTCGTCCGGTGTTGATGCGCGATCCTCAGGTGGAGTTCGAGGAAAAGCAGCGCCAGGACGCAGCCACTCAAGGACAAGTACCGAAGCCAGCGGCGCCTCCTGCGCAGCCGCGAGCGGCAAGGCAGCAACAGCAAAAAGCAGCGCAGAAACGAACGCCAAGGTTAATAAAGATTCCTTAACGCGTAATCGGGCAACTGAAGATGGCCCAGGATCGCTCAACTCTGCGCACGACGGCCGCCACGGAACGCCGGCCACCCACCGCCGCCGTCCAACGTAGCGCCGTTGCAGTCGCTCCGTCGCCCGCCCAGCTGTTGCAACAGCGCCTGGGAAACCAGGGCACTCAAGCGTTCATAGCCAGCACGTCACCAGCAGTGCAGGCTACAACCGGCGCTGCTTCACCAAGGTCTTCAGTCGTTGCCCAAAGCCTATCGCCATTAATTCCGCCGCAGGTACCAAAGTCAGGCGTCATCCCCGTTTCCGAAAAAGAAGGGGTCGCGCCGACGCCTGCGAAAGTATCAGCATCAGGCTCAAAGGCACCGCCACAAAGCGCATCGAGCGCAACTGCCAGTCCTCCCTCCACCAGTAAAGCGCCCTCCGGACGACCGGCAACCGAACCGCCAAAAGTCAGTACCGCTTCGGGGGGTGTGAAAGCTCCCGCCGCTGGACCAGGTGGAAAAGCAGGTAGTTCCAAAGCTGCCGCGCCAAACGCTCGAAAGGCGATCGGGCCTGCGATAGCTGCGGTCCAACGCAGAGCAACGGGCGCCCGAAAACATAGTGTGCCCGGGGTCTCGGTCGCCTCGGCGCAAGCTGCCGCGATCAATCCGCAGACAGAACAGAAACGCGCTGCGGCTACGCAGACGATGTCTAATCTCGATGCCGCCAAGGCCGAAGAGGTCAAGCGCATCGAGTTCAAGACCAAACTCAAGCAGGCAATTGAAGCAGCGACACCCAAACCGAAGTCTGAGTCGGAAGCAGACAAGGTGATGAAGGAAGGCGCCACGCAGGCGAGTGGAACTCTGCGCGGCCAGTTAACCACCGAGCGCGACGCGGCCGCCGGTCCTATTAAGTCTGCTGCTGGTACCGAGGTTCCGGCTTCGTCTCAACCTGCACCACCAGTCAGCACTCTTAAGTCGGAGGTCATCGGTCCGCCGCCGGCCCCGGTATCCGCAGCGCCGGTCGTTCCCGCATCCCTGCCACCTGAACGCCTCGATTACTCCGCTGATCGAGCTCCCGCCGATCAGATGATGGCTGAAAACAACGTTACCAACGAACAGATGCAAGAGGGTAACGACCCGGCATTTGGGCCGACGATGAAGGCCCGTTCCTCGGCGGAAGAACACGAGGCCACCGCCGAGGCTAAGTATCGGCAGACGGAAAACAAAGTACAGGGCCAGGCACAAAACGCAGCGGCCCAGGCACTCGCCAAGGATCTCGCCGGTATGCAGGGCGTGCGCGTGCAACAACTCGGGAAGGTCGACACTCAAAAATCGGGAACGAAAGACAAAAACGCACAAGCGCGACAACGCGTCACCGAGACGATCGACGGCATTAAGAACAAAACTCGCGCCGATGTCGAAGTCATCCTCGCGTCGATGGAAACCGACGCCGGCACTATTTTTGAGGCCGGACTAAAGCGTGCCGAGACGGCCTACGAAGACACCTTCGAAGAAGCCAAGGGTGGTGTCGGAACCTGGCTCACGACCTGGGGTAGCGACTGGGACAAGCTAATTGAGAAGTCTCTCGGCACGGCACGCACTGAATATTTGCGCCAGGTAGATGTGGCCATCGACGAAGTCGCGACCTGTATCGCCACGAAGCTGAAAGCGGCGAAGGACCGAGTGGCTTCGGGCCGCAAAGAGGTCGAGGACTTTGTGAAAGGTCTCGA
The DNA here is from genome assembly GCA_031365905.1 of Chloracidobacterium sp. GTDB lineage: Bacteria > Acidobacteriota > Blastocatellia > Pyrinomonadales > Pyrinomonadaceae > PSRF01. Next base: position 7,484 of record JANLYZ010000418.1, read on the forward strand.
CGCCAGCGTCAAACAGTTTGGCGAGGACGCGCTGCAAGCCGTGTCGGAAGAGTTCGACACGATGGGCAGCGATATCGATGAGCGCCGCGACGGACTCATCAGTAAGCTCACGGAGCAATACAAAGCTTCCTATGAGCGCATGTCCGCCAAGGAGAACGAGCTGCGCGAGGCGAACAAGTCTCTGTGGCAACGCGTGTACGATGCAACCGTCGGTCTGATCAAGAAGATCATCGAGTTCAAAGACATGCTGCTCACGACGCTGGG
>JANLYZ010000020.1:0-16444 GCA_031365905.1 Chloracidobacterium sp.
CTTAGCCGCACAAGACGCACTCAACGTGCAGCAGGGCTTCCCGCGTGACAAAAACAACTGGGCGCCGAGATTGGCAGTGGCCTGGGATCCACAGAACAACGGCAAGACGGTGATTCGTGCAGCCTTCGGACTTTTCTACGATCACCCGCTGCTGGCGATCGCCTTCAACTCCGACATTGCCGACGCCGCACAGCAGCAACAGTCAACGCTGACATTCAACAGCCCATCGCCTACCGCATTTCTGAATGCTGCGCAAATCTTCCAGGGGACGGTTGTCGTCTGCAACTTCGCGGGCGCAATACCGGGCGTTAACTGCACCCCTGGCGCCGCCTCGAGCGCGCAATATCAATTCGGACGCCAGCGCTTCAACGATCAGACCTTCCCGGGTTTCGGGACGATCCTTCCGTTTACACTTTTCCCCGCGAAGAATTTTCAGTACGCATCAGCGAACCAGGGTAATTTCACAGTTGAACGCCAACTCACGCACGACATGTCATTGTCGGCAAGTTACATTTTTGTCGGCGCGCATCACCTGCCGCATCCCCGCGACATCAACTTGATGCGCAACGACCAACTGATCGAAAACTTCCGTCGCTTCTTTGGCGTTGCGCCGCCCGATCCGACTTCGGCGCAGTTCTTCTCGTTGCCGACTGCTAACTGCGCGCCGAGCGCCGCTTGTCCGCAGGGCTTCACGGTTGTGATACCCGGCATCCTCGGTCGCAACGCTGCCGGACAGGGCATCGTTTCTCCGATTGCCGCTAACTTCTTCCGGCCTAACGCGCCCAACTATTTCTTCGTACAGGCGCTGACCGGACTTCCGAAGGCAACGTTTGATGCGCTGCTTGCCGCGAACAATACGTTGCGCACACCGGGAGTGATCTCGCCGTTCGGTGATGTTAGTTCACAACTCTCCGAAGGTAATTCTACTTACCATGCCTTGAACGTAGACTTGAAGCGACGCTTCGCTAACAACTTCCAGTTTCTGGCGTCGTTTACCTGGGCGCACTCGATCGATGATTCTTCCGACTTGCAGACTTTGTTGAAGCCGCAGAACAATCTCGATTTCCGCGCCGACCGCGCCGACTCTCTTTTCGATCAGCGCCTCCGTTATGTTTTCAGCGCGATCGTCACTTCCCCTGGAAAATGGCGCCATTCAGATGGACTGCATCGCTTCCTGGCTGACTTTACCGTCGCTCCTATTCTGGAAGTGGGCTCCGGCCGTCCCTTCAATATCATCACTGGCGTTGACACCAATGGCGATCAGCAGAGCTCCAACGATCGACCCAGTGTTAATTCCAGTGGCGCACTCGTGCTGCCGCCCTTCTTCACCAACGGCAGCCTCGGACGCAACAGCGGAATCACGCATAAGTTTGCCTCGCTCGACTTGCAAGTTGTTAGGGCCGTCCGCTTTGGCGAGCGCGTCAGGCTCGATCTGATTGCGCAGGGCTTCAACATGTTCAATCGCTTTAACGAAGCTTCGGTGTCGCCACTCTTCAGCGACGTTAATAACTTCGGTCAGCGCGCCGGCAATGGCCGCTACTACAGCCGCCCAACGGCGTCGTTTGATCCGAGACAGTTTCAGTTTGGCTTGAAACTGAACTTCTAGTGAGTAGGACAGGCATTCTTTGCCTGTCCTGAAGCTGCGAATACGGACAGGCCGCGAATGCCTGTCCTACAATGCGATCGGCCAGCGGTGACCGGTCGCTTTTCTTTTGGCCCGTTACTTAGTAGTCTTTTCCCGACCAATCAAATGAACGCAGCAAACTAATGAGCCAACCCCGGCATCGGAAGCTTGGTCTTTCGAAAGCGCTCTATTTACCCCGAATTTAGCCTCTCCCCGGAAGAATTTTATCTATGAGGAATCGATCCTTCTACCGCGCCCTATTGTTGTTGTGCCTGTTCCTGACAGTTTCGGTTGGGATCGTTTCTGCACAATCGACGCGGCTGCGTCGCGTGAAGCCAGTGCCGGCGAAGCCCGCCGAAGATCCGTTGCTCAGACCGGCGCCCAAGCCAGGCCCCACCGCCAGAAACAATACCAACGCGCCGCTGATTGACGTGCAGCCGGTAAAGCCCGTCGCCAATACGGTGGGTACAGGCGACACCACCCATGCGTATCAACTGCTGCAACAAAAACAATTCGCCGCGGCCGTGGCCGAAGCTAAAGAGATCGCGGCTCAGTTTCCGAACGACTCCGAAGCTTGGAAGATTGCCGGCTTTGCGGAGTTGAGTCTCAAGCAGTTTGGCCCGGCAATAGAAGATTTGCAGAAGGCACGCGACCTTCAGGAGGTCGCCAAGCATCCAGACGTGAACACAGATGATGCGTTGGCCCAGGCGTTAGCGCTGGCGGAAAAATACGATCGCGCGTTGCCTTTGCTGGTTGCTGCGACTGCGCGACCCGGCGTCACGCCCGATCCTTCGCTGCTCTACTTTCGCGGTCTCGCAGAGTACAAGACCGGCAAGCCTCTCGATGCAGAGCGAACCTTCAACGCTGTAGTCAAGGCAAACCCGAAAGATACTTTGTCGCTCTTTTACCTCGCGCAGATCGCCCTCGCGAAAAACGATTTGGATAACGCCATCGCTTCGCTCAATCGCGCCACCGTTAACGATCCGCGTTTTGCCGCTGCCTGGGCACTGCTGACCTCGGCTTATCTGCGTCGAGCCGCATTAAACGTAGACGAGCCGGAAAAGACCAAGGCTGACTATCTGGGCGCGGTGCGAGCCGGTGAAGGCTTGATCAAGGTCAGAACTGACGCCGAGGCGGTTACTCTTTTTGGACAAGCATTGATTGGTTCTGAACAATACGTGCGTGCGGCGGCCGCGCTCGAGCGCGCTACGCTCCAGCCTGAAGCGAAGGGCGTTACTTTTTATCTGCTCGGCATCGCGCAATCGCGAGCCAAAAATTTTCCCAAAGCGATCGCGGCGCTACAAACCGCTGCGCAAAAATCGCCGGACGATGTGAACGTCTACCGGGAGCTTGGTTACGCGTACGAAATAACGAAGCAGTATGCGAAAGCCTTAGCGGCCTATCAAAAAGGCTTGAGTCTCGCGCCCGGTGATTCGGATTTCAAAGAGGCAACTGAGCGGGTAAAGCCATTCGCCAAGTAGGCAGCAGCCCGACCGTAAGGGAGGGCAGAATTTAAGCCCTTGCTGACGCGCGAGCTTCCGCCAAGTTAAGCAATGTCGATGGAGGTTAACGGAATGAAGTTTATCGGAATAGTTTTACTAACGGCTGCGATGGCAGTCGCGGTATGCGCGCAAAAGCCGCGGCAGGTCGAAAAAGATACGGCCACCGACGCCACCAAAGCAGCGCCCGCCCCAGCGCCGCAAACAATGAATGCGAAGTATGAGGGCGGCATCTTCGGCTACAACAAGACTCTGGAAGGTACTCTGAGCTTCGACGATACAAACCAGCGTCTGTTGTTTCGCAAGGACAATAAAGATCTGTTTTTCATTCCCTACAACGCCGTCACCTCGGCTTTTTCCGATACGCAGAAACGAAGACCAACGGCCGCAACCGTGGCGCAGAATGTACCTTATTTCGGCTGGCCGCTCGGGCTAATCAAGACGAAGGTCCGTTACTTGACGCTCCAGTACAGCGATCCCGACACGCGCGTATCAGGAGTCACCAGTTTCCGCCTCGACAACAAAGACCTAGTCGACTCGGCAGTGTTTACGCTTGCCAATAAGGCTGGGCTGGTTCCACGCGGCGAGATTTACGTGAAGAAGAAAGACGATTCTGAGGCGAAGAAGGCGAACCCCTAAGTTGACGGTGTAGCGGAATGTTTAGAGGCGGACCGGTTGATTGAATCGGTCCGCCTCTTTTTTTTTAACCTGCGGAGAGCCTAACTTTTTGGACTCAAGACAAACTGGGTTATCTCAGCAATGGTTCGCGCGGGCATTTCTTCCTGCGGAAGATGTCCGCAATTGTCGAAGACGACCAGCTTTGAATCTTTGATAAGCGAACTCAGCTTGTGTCCCGCCGCCAGCGGAATAAGCTGATCCTGGGCGCCCCATACAATCAACGTAGGCACAACAATCCTGGCTAGTTCTGCTTCAACCGGAAACATTCCCCATTGCGTTCGGGCTCGCAGGGCAGCCAACTGTCCGCCGCGCGTTTTCAGTGGCCGATAATAATTTGCCAGGCGGTCGGGAGTGACTTTCGTTCGATCGTAGAAACTTTTTTCCAAACCCTCGCGCACGAGTTTGTCCGAGGTAAGCGACAGCGCAATCAAGAGACGACCAATAACCGGAACGAGGAGATAACGCGGAGCCAGCGAGCCGCTGCCGGGAACTTCAACACCGGCGCTGTCAACCAGTATCAAGCCCGCCACCCGCTCGGGGTTTGCGAGCGCGACATTGAGCGCCACTTCACCGCCCATCGAGTTTCCACACAGCCATGCTTTCTCAATCTTCAAGTGTTCGAGCAGATGCGTCACCAGCATCGCCTGCGCACGTCTCGTATAGTCGCCATCGGGCTTACCGGAAAAACCGAAACCCTTGAGGTCGAGGGCAATTACGTGGAAAGTTTTTGCGAGCGGCTCGAAGACGTCTTTCCACGAATAGGTTGATGACGTGTAACCGTGAATCAAAACGAGCGGCGTGCCTGTTCCCTTTTCCTGATAGTGAATACGCACGCCGTCAATGTCGGCGAAGTGGCTGTTATCGGAATTTGGCACGCCGCCGCGAACCGCATCGAACGAAACATCAGCGGGACGCGCAAACCAAAAGACCACGAGCGCTAACATTCCGATCACCAGTATCGCCAGCAGGAGCTTCAGAAATCTTTTCATCGTTCCCTCCGTAGCTAAAGCCTTACTGTTTCGCTATCGCCGGTTTGCCGCGCAACACATACTTCTGAACTTTGCCGGTCGCTGTCTTCGGCAGTTCGGCAACAAAAGTGAAGCCTTGCGGGGCCTTGAAGTGCGCGAGATGTGCGCGCGCAAACTCGCGCAACTCCGCTTCCGATGCCGCGGCGCCCGTCTGCAAGACTACAAACGCGTGCGGCGCTTCACCCCAACGCTCGTGCGGCAGACCCACGATAGCAACTTCCTGCACCGCCGGATGACGCAGCAACACGCCTTCTACTTCAACCGACGAAATGTTTTCACCGCCGCTGATAATCACATCCTTGATCCGATCGCGAATCTCGGCGTAGCCGTTTGCGTGAACCACCGCCGCATCGCCGGTGTGAAACCAATCATCACCCATGGCTGCGGCCGTGGCCTCTGGATCGTTGTAGTAACCCTTCATCACGACGTTGCCGCGCACCACGATCTCGCCTTGCGTTTCCCCGTCGTGCGCCACTTCGTTCCCCCCGTCATCGACGACGCGCAACTCGCCCGAAGTTAGCAACTCGACTCCCTGACACGCCTTGATCTCGCATCTTTCGGCAGTGGCAAGTTCATCGTGTTCGGGCCGCGGTTCGCAGATGGTGATAAAAGGCGACGTCTCAGTTAGTCCATACGCTTGCGTGATTACCCATCCCAGTTCGCCCTCAATGCGTTCGATAGTGGCTGCGGCTGGTGGCGCGCCGGCGGTCAGGATGCGAATGCCGCGCCGCGCTTCACGAGTTAGTTCCGGCGGGCCATTAGCGATGCTGATCAAAACCGTCGGCGCCGCGCAAAGCATGCTGATACTTTCCTGTTTGATCTTATCGAAGATACCGACCGGCTCGACCTTGCGCAGACAGATGTGCGCCGCGCCGGCGGCGGTCACTATCCAGACAAACGTCCAGCCATTGGCATGAAACATCGGCAACGTCCAGAGATAACGATCCGCGAGCGACATCGGATGATGAAGGAGTGTCCCAATCACATTGAGGTAAGCATTGCGATGCGTAATCATCACGCCTTTCGGTCTCGAGGTGGTGCCACTCGTGTAGTTGATGGTCAGTAGATCTGTCTCCTGAATTTCCGGGCGAACAAACGCGGTGGATTCATTGCTGAGCAGCGTTTCGTAATCGAGCCAGCCTTGCTTCCCCGTTCCACCTTCGAGCGCTACGAAGGCCACGACACCTGGTAACTGAGAACGCACACTGTCAATTGTATCCAGGTAATCGGCATGCGCGCAGACGATCTTTGCACCACTGTGATTGATGAGATAAACGAAGTCGTCCGCAGTGAGCCGGTAATTAAGTGGAACCAGCACGGCGCCAATCTGGGGAACTGCATAAAAGGATTCGAGCTGCGCGTGAGTGTTGGGCGCGATGTAAGCAACGCGATCTCGCTGACCCACGCCGAGCGTTAGCAATGCCGCCGACCAGCGATCACAGCGCGTGAAGAAGTGTTCGTAAGTTAAGCGTAAGTCGCCGTCAACTACCGCCTCGCGTTCCGGATAGAGTTTGCGTGTGCGCCGCGCAAATTCCAACGGAGTCAGGGGAAGCTCCATTCCGGTTCCTCCTTCGAAAACTACAGCGCTTATTCGACCATCAGGTTCTTGGTTTCAGTTTCGCGCAATGCTTCTTCCAACTCTTTCTGTTTGATCCCCGCTGCTCCGTGATAGCGCATGAATTCCGGAAGCAACAACGAGATTATAGCGGAGCCGACCACGCAAAGAATGCCGCCTGAAATGATTGAAGTGCGCACGCTGGTCAGTGTAGCCACGATGCCGGCTTCCGCGTCGCCGAGTTTTGGACCGGAGGTGTAACTAATCATCTCAAGCCCGGCCAGCCGCCCACGCAGGTAATGCGGAATAGTTTGACTCCAAATCGTCATGCGAAACACGGCGCTTATCATATCCAAGCCGCCGGCCAGCGCGAGAAAAAATAGGGCCAGATAGAGATTATGAGCGAAGCCGAAAAAGACAATCGCCACACCCCACAACGCCGCAGCCACAGCCACCACCAAACCGTGACGATTGACCTTCTTTGCCCAACCTGAAGTGAGCGTCGCCACGAGCGCACCCACCGACGGCGCCGCGTAAAGAAACCCAACCGATCCCGCGCCAAAATTTACAGCCATTGCCGGAAAGAGCGCCGCCGGCATACCGAAGAACATCGCGTTCATGTCGATCAGGTAAGTGCCGAGAATGTCTTTCCGTTTCCAGGCATAGTGCACGCCTTCAACCACAGATTTCAACGTAGGCCGCCCTTCGATTTGCGTCGGCGCCGGCACGGCACGAATCAGAAACACAGCGGTGAGCGAAGCGGAGAACGTAATCAAGTCAAGCGAATAGGCGATGCCGGCGCCATAGCCGGCCAGTATCAGTCCCGCAACCGAGGGACCCAGTATCGTCGTCATGTTCCAACGCAACGCATTTAGCGCGCTGACCGAGGCCATCAATTCCAGCGGAACTATTTTTTGCAGCATCGATTCGAAGGACGGACGTTGCAAAGCGGAAAGCCCGGCATGCGACGCGGCGCAAACAAATAGCAACCACACGCGAGGATGGTTTCGGGTCGCGTTGAAGACCAGCATGGCAGTAACCAGAGTTTGTCCGATTTCCGTCAGCCGCAACATCCGCCGCTTGTCGATAAAATCCGCATAAGCGCCGCCGACAAACGCCATGAACAGAATCAGGATAAATTCAGCTGCGCTCAATAAACCGACCAGGAGCGTCGATCCAGTTAACTGGTACACCTGCACCGGCACGACGACGAAACTCATCGCGGTGCCGAACGCGGAAATCAATTGACCAAAAAAGAGCAGGCGGTAGTCGCGGGAGATTCGTAAAGGCGTGACATCAATGAGCATTGCGTCAGTACTGAAAGCGACCGATGGCTTTGCCGGGATCTTGTCTGCCGGGTGTGCAGGCGAGAACCGTCACGACTTCGCCAAGAACTCGATACCAGATGAGATACGGGAACCGATGCACAATCGCCCTGCGCACATCTCGATATGCGGTTTGGTAAATGAAGGGAGTCTCTGCAAGACGGTCGATGATCTGCGAAACTTCGGAGTGGAATTCAGCGCCGAGGCCGGTTTGTTGTGCCTCGTACCAGAGTTGCGTTTCAGCAACGTCAAGTTCGGCGGCGCGACGGACCTGGATCACGAAGTTCAACGATTTAGTCGGCCAAGACGAGCCTTGACCTCGGGCCATGGACTCTGATCTTCAGGATTCTCTTCGATGTCGGCCAATCGAGCGTCAAGCAAGGCTCGTTCAGAGTCCGTTACTGGAAGATCAGCGGGCGACAGCGTGTCCCAAACCGCGCCAATAAGTTCCAGGCGATCGGCCGGGCTCAGACTTGAAACTTTGGCCAGGAGAGTTTCGTCGATCATGTGCAAAGGATAGCGCAAAGGACGGTTCAGTCCAAGAACACAAGCACAGCGGATCTGCAGCTGCTTATCGCGTCAGTCGATAAATTAACACAGCAGCGCGTTTGATCTGACGTGGCAAGGTGTCGAGATCGGCATACTCGCCGCGGGCGTGGGCGCCGCCGCCGGTTGCACCCAAACCGTCAAGACCGGGGATCAGATTCGTGACGTAGGCAACGTCGCCAGCGCCTCTTACGCCCGGATCCAGCGCTTGAATTTTCTCGAAGCCGAGGTCCTGACTCACCGCGTCGAGTTGTTTCAGCAAGTTGTAATTCCCTTCGCTGGGCGACATCGCGGGAATGCCATCGGCAAAAGTAATTTTCGCCGTCGTGCCTGGCAAACTTTTTGCCACGATCTCGCGCATCTTGGCGCGCGCCGCTTCCTTTTGCTCCTCACGAATGAAACGCAAATCGCCGCGCACGACAACTCGCGCCGGCACCACGTTTGTCTTGCCTCTGGTCGTGAGACTTTGGGCCGTCACGTCAACTTCAGTTCCACCTGAAATCACTGACGGATTGAACGAGAGATATTCTTCGCCGCGCAGCGTTTCGTAAAACTGATTGAGAATGCGCGCTGCTTCGAAGATCGCGCCACTGCCCATGCCCTTGAAAATTTGCGAGGAGTGTCCGGTGCGCGCAGTCACTTCCAGCGTCCAGTCGCTGCTGCCGCGGCGCGCCACGGTCGCAACGTCGCTGCCGCCGTTTTCAAAACTAAGCGCGAGGTCGCTGCGTTTAGCGGCAGCTATCATGTCGCCGCGACTCGCTTCCACCGGGTCTCCTGAATCTTCTTCGTCGCCCGTGAGCATCACAATGATTTGCGCCTCTTTGAGCGCGCCGGTTTCGCGCAGCGCTTTCAAGGCAAACAACAAAACCACGTCGCCGGCTTTCATGTCCGACGAGCCGGTGCCGAACGCTTTGGTGCCGTCGAGCCGAAATTTCTCGCCACTCAAAACAGTATCGATGTGACCGAGCAGCAGGATTCGTTTGCCTTTGGTCCCTTTCTTTTCGGCCAGCAAGTGCCCGGCGCGTTTCATCTCCACCGGCATGTTTATCCAGCGCGCGGAGAAACCGAGTGACTCAAACGCTGTTTTGAAAACCGAGCCCACCTGCTTAACACCCTTGAGGTTTTCGGTCGGGCTTTCGATGTTCACAGTTTTTTCCAGCAGCGCTGTGGCTTCGGCGGTGTGCGCATCGATGTAGTCAACCAGCTTTTGTTCCTCAGGAGAAACTTTTTGCGCAGAGGCGAAACCGGCAAACAGAACTGCCAGCACTGTCGCGACAACAAATCTGCCAATCCAAATCCTCCACAAGGCTACTTCAGTGCTCGTTTCTCTCATCGAGTGTTTTCCTCCCGGTCGGGTTCATTCTAATCGTTAATGGAACTCACGAGGCAACGGTCAGCGCATCGAGTTCTAGGTCTGTGCCATTTTGGTCGATTGCCAGTTCACAACTTGCCACTTGCCTTTGCGCTTCACAAAGGTGCCGCTGTTCAAGTAATTTGCCACTTCGGTCTTGCCGTCTTTGACAGTGGCGCCCACTAAACGAAACGCGACGATCGCTGTCTTGCCGTATTGCTGGATGCGAATGTCTTCGGCGGTGAAGACTGTGGTTGGATCGCCGGGTTTCGGCGCCGGCGCTGAACGCACGTCGTGCATGATGTCTGTCTTGCCACGGCGCTTTCCCGCGGACCCGGTGTAGATAACGTCGTCGGCCCAGAAGCGATCATGAACGGCCGGATCGTTGCGCGAGGCGCCTGCGAGAAACTCGTTCAGCAACTTGGTTAGTTCTGCAGCGTCCTTAGCTGGGCTCGGCGCAGTTTGTGCAATCGCACCCAACGTCAGCAACAGTAATACAACGCCAGCTGAAAATAGACGCATTATTTGATCCTCCTACCGCATGGCAAAAGCCCGCGCGTAAGCAAGGGCTCCTTCACCTTCCGATCTGGTCGCGCTTCGGCTCACCGCAACCACCTCTGTCACTTCTGCGTGTCAAGAAACGCCGCCGCCGCGGCATCAGTCTCTTCCTTGCTTAGTTCTTTCTGTTGTTGATTGATGCCCCACTCGTGACTAAACGGATCGACGATCTTTCCGTAACGCGCGCCCCAGAACATGTCCTGCACCGGCATGAGCACACGTGCGCCGCGTGCGACGGCGCGTTCGACGAGCTCGTCGGCGTCGTCAACCATCAGGGTGATGCGCACGCAGGTGCCGCCGAGGGTCTCGGGCATTTTGCAGCTGCCGCCTTCCGCCGCTGTGAATTCATCGCTCAGAAAAAGTTTGTGACCGTCGAGCACGATCTCGCCGTGCATGAGTCGCTTGCCATCCTGCGTCATCATGTTGTCGCCTTCTTCAGCGCCAAATACTTCTTTGTAAAACTGGAGCGCGGCCTGGCCGTCGTTGACTATCAGGTGTGGAATGAACTGATCTTCTCGATGCATCGGAGTGCTCCTACCTAGGAAGAATTTCTTTGTTTCGGAAACGCGTTAAGTTGATCCCTTCGCAGCGCGTGCCGAGATGTTCGACCCTCTACGCAACGGGTAACGGTCCGGCGGCGACGAGCTTCTTGCGCCTGGCGTCGACGGTTAAGTTCAAGCCTTCAAGACTTCTCGCGCCCAGCAGGAGCAAGTCACCTCTTTCGGCAAAAACCACCTCGTCAATGGTGAAGTGTTTGTCCAGACGAATTATCGCGAAGCCGACGCTACGGCTGATCTGCTGACCATTGGCATGACAAAGAGGACATCCTTCTTTTCTCTGCCTATACCGATCTTTTCCAAGCTCTTGGCGGGCGCCCAGGTATATTCGCTCCCGGTCTCGACGAGCATCCGCGATAAGACCACAGACTTAGTGCGATCTGCTGCGTTCTCAATCTTGCATTTGGTGTAGAAGGTTCCCATCGTCCCTGGTCTTGCGTGAATCCGAATTCATTATCATCCGACTCGAAAGGCCGTGCAAGAAGATGGGCCAGCGCTACTCCTTGCGCGCTTCCTCGCTTGAGCCTTTGCCATTGTACTGATCGAGTTTACGGTAGAGAGTCTTGCGGCCAATACCCAGCGCCTTAGCAGCGTGGGTCTTGTCGCCGCCGGTGTAATCGAGCGTCGCCTCAATTGCTTGCCGTTCTATTTCATCCATCGACGACGGCACGGTTACTTCAAACGTCGTCGTGCGTCCCTCGCTAGCCGCCCGTGCGCGTTCCACCTTGATGCGATCCTGTTCCTGCAGCGCAATCCGGCTGATGCCTTCCGGTAGGTCCTCGAGTTCAATCTGCCGGCCTGAGGCAATGATCACCGCGCGCTCGATCGCGTTTTCGAGTTCGCGCACATTGCCGAGCCACTCGTAAGTAATCAAAGCCTGCAACGCATCCTTCGAAATGCCGGAGATAAACCTGCCGGTCTTCTGTTTGTAATGTTCGATGAAGTGGATGACGAGCGGATGAATATCCTGCGGACGTTCGCGCAGCGGCGGCAGCACGATGGGAAACACCGAGAGACGATAATAGAGATCACGCCGAAACGTGCCCGCCTCCGTCGCCTGTTCAAGATCGACATTTGACGCCGCAATCACGCGCACGTCAGCCTTCAGCACTTCGTTGCCGCCGACGCGCGTAAACTCACCATCCTGCAAGACGCGCAGGAGCCGCACCTGCGCCGACAAACTCATCTCGCCCACTTCGTCAAGAAACAACGTTCCGCCGTTGGCTTCTTCGAATCTTCCCAGCCGCCGCGAGCGCGCATCGGTAAACGCTCCCTTCTCATGACCAAACAATTCCGACTCGAGCAGCGACTCGGGAATTGCGCCACAGTTTAGTTTTATATAAGGCTGATCTTCGCGACCGGAGTTGTAGTGAATCAAGTTTGCCATCAACTCTTTTCCGGTGCCCGACTCTCCCTGGATGAGAACAGTGGTTTGCGTGTCAGCTACGTTCAGCGCCAATTCAATTGCCCGCCGGATCGCGCCGGTTTGTCCGATGATCCGGTCTTCGCCATAACGCTCGTGCAGCGCGCTGCGCAAGTGCATTACTTCCGCCGACAATTGATCGCGTTCGAGCGCCGTGCCGCATTGATCGGCTATTCCTTCAACCAGCGCTACCTCGTGATCCTGAAAACCCTGACGCGCTTCGCTCCAGACGAGACCTAACAAACCGAACGTTTGCCCACCAACACGAACCGGCGCGACTAATGCCGCGCGGCCTCCCAGTATCGAGTTGAACATCAAACGAAAAGGAAACGGCAGATCGGAATCCAGCAGTCGCAGCGTTTTACCTTCAGCCAAGACTTCCATCGCCGCGGGAAACTCGGTGATGTCGAGCGCTTGCCCATGTTCATCGATCAAACCCTGCACGCCCGCGGTGGTCGCGTGCGGCGCCGCGCGAAAGGCGACTAGACTGATGCGCCCGCCTTTCGGATCGAGTACGCCGAGCGCCGAGTAATCAGCGCCAACCAACGCGATCGCGCGCTCGAGCACCAGCGAGGAAACTTCGCGAAAATCTGAACGCGCGTTGAGCGCATTCGCAATCTCCAGCAACGCGCGTTTCGTTTCTGCCTCGCGCTCCTTGTCGAGATAGAGACGCGTGTACTGATAACCCACCGCAATCTGCGGCGCTATCGACTCGAGAAACGAAACTTCGTCGTCGAGCCATTCGCGCAGCGTGGAGGTCATGTGCAATCCGACGAGGCCCAGCACGTCTGCGCCGAGCGTCACAGGAACTACCAATAGCGAGCGCGTGCGCAGGCTCTTCGCGAGAAAGCGCACCTTATGATCGAGATCGGGCGCCGACGTGTCGTTGAGACGAATGGGCTTGGTTATGTCGACGTGTTCCGAAAGTTGGCTCAAGTTTAGCGGAATCGCCGTACCCAACGTTGAGGGAACTTCTTCGTTGGCGCGCCATTCATGGCTAATGCGCAGCTCGGTCGGCGACGTCAGTTGAATCACATCGCAGCGATCTACGTTCATCATTCGCCCTAGTTCGGAAACGATCACGTTTAGAAAACGATCGAGGTTGATGCTCGTCGGCAGGGTCAGCGCGAGGCGATTGATGATGCCTTCGCGCGCCTCCTGCATCTTGATCTTGCGTTCGAGCGAGAGAGATTTTGCGGTGTCTGACATGCCGGTGTAGTTCGAGCCGGATCATAACGAACCGCAGATGAAGTTGCAAAGCAGGCTAAACCGGTCAAGTGATTTGCTGGGTCCGCGGGCGTCCCGCCCGCAAACGCGCCGTCAGGCGCCCAGTTTTCGGAACTCGTTTCTCTCCTGTCTGTTTTCGCGCTTCGCGCTCATTGCGGGCGGGACGCCCGCGGTCCCAGCAAATCACTTGACCGTTATTGATCGCAGACTTCGAACTCTCGCGGGGAAGCCTCATTGCACGGCTGGTGGCTGGCCCGTATAATTTCCAGCAGTTTCTTTGTCAGTTGGAGTTAACTCGCGTTATGCCGATCTATGAATTTGAATGTAAGAAGTGCAAGGCGAGGCTGGAAGTCTTGCAGAAGATGAACGACAAGCCGCTGGTGAAGTGTCGCAAGTGTGGCGGGCGTTTGGAAAAACTGGTATCGCAATCGGCAATTCAATTCAAAGGCTCGGGCTGGTATGTGACGGACTACGCCGGCAACGGCCGCAAAGCGGCCGAGAAAGCTGAAAAAGACTCGGCCACGTCGTCGGCCTCGGACGACAAGAAGCCTGACAAGTCTGACAAGAAAACTAAAGAGAGCTCCCCGGCTAAGAAAACTTCCGAGAAAGCTTCTGCATCCAAAGTCCCCAAGGGTGATTGAAGCCCGCGACCTCAGTATAAACAGGATGCACCAACCACGATTTGATCGAGCGCGATCTTTTCTGAAGCGTTTCCGCCCGCGTCTGAATCACGCCACCGGACTTGCGCTGCTGCTAATCGCCTGCGGACTGGCAATGTCGCAGGCGGGGCGCCGCCCAGCCGCGAGCAACGAAGGCGGCGTGATGGTGAACATTGTCGCTGCCCGTACTGACAAGAGCGGCGCGCAGATTACTGCCAAACAGCTTTCCGTTTACGACAATGGCATCGAACAATCGATCCGAAACTTCACCCCCGATCCTTCGCCGGCGCACATCGTTTTGTTAGTCGACAACTCTCTAACTATTCGCGCTGACGTTGAAAAGCTGGAACGCGCGGCGCGTGAATTCGCTTACGAGATATTCCAAGGCGACAAGCTCTTGATAGTCGGCTATGACGAGGAAGCGGAAATTGTTTCTGATTGGACTGACGATGCCAAGTCGATCGAGTCGTCGCTAAAGCTTTTCCGGAAGAAGGGCCAACCGCATCTGTTTGACGCAGCCAACGCAGTTATCGAGCAGGCGTTAAAGACGACTCCCGGACAAAAAAATGTCATTGTGGTAATTAGCGACGGCCTCGACCGCGGCAGTAAAACCACCTTTGATAAGACTCTCGACGCATTACAACGACTCGACATTACGGTCTACGCAGTCCAGGCGACGGATCGCACGCGTGGCGCCATTCGCCGCGATGTGCCGAAACCGCGACAGGTGATCGACAAGCTGGTGGAGGGCACGGGCGGCGCAATCTTCTCAATTGATGAGCCGTCACTTGCCGCAAAGAGCATTTGCGATGAGCTGAGAAAGAATCGCTACGTTGTTTCTTATATTCCTTCGAGCGCGCCGTTTGGTGAAGCGCGCAGCCTGCTGGTGTTGGGTGACGAAGGAATCGCGGTCAGGGCGAAGACTGCGCAACAACCGAATTGAATCTTTGGTAGCTGCCTCATTGCTTCTTCCGCGAGTAGAGATAATAAAGCAGCGTGATAATTCCCAGCACCAGGCTTTCCATGAAAAAAAAGAAGCGCGGAACGAAGACTCCTTCTTCAGTGTGAGCATCGGAGAAAGCAACGAACGTTCCCAGCGCCAGTCCCGCTGCCAGCCAGATGAATTGTCGTTTAGCGTCCCACATGAGAAGTGGTCAGAACCACCTGCGTGGTTCCGACTATTTCATCAGGCCCGAAAGCCAGTGCACGATGTTGAGCGCCAGTTGGCGGTTGTCAATGTTGGGTACATTCATGCCGACCGGTTGATTATCGCTGCCGGTAACCTGGGCCGAAAGCATCGCCGCATCGCCCAGGACCACCACTCTTCCTTTTCCTAAACGAAAGGCAATGCCCTGCGCGCGGCCCGCGGCCGAGGAATTTTTATCCGGTGGTGCAAACTCTGTTACCGCGGTGTCCGCTAGTTTCAGAAAGGCGTCGCTTCCGGTGGGGCCTTTGAGCGACTGGCCGCTGAAAACAAGCACGCGATTTACACGCTCCGTGTCGGTGCGTCCGTTGGTGATCGAATTGTCAAGAAGCGAGTGATTTTCACGCGAGTGAAGAATGACATCAGGCGAGTCGAATTCTTTGTCGGCATTCGCCGGATCCTTTGTGTCGCCTTTGCTCATGTCAACGCCGAGCTTTTTCGCGAGCATTTCAGCCGCGGCTGCAAAGGGCGCTTGGTCAGCGATGAGCAATAAGGCGCCACCGTCGTGTACCCAATCACGGACTGCGTCACACTCGGCGGAACTAAATGCGGAATCCCCCGCGCCTTCGTCATCCATGTCCTCAGCCCCAAGCGGATTTACAATAACCAAAACTTTATGGCGGGCGAGCGACGCTTTGGTGAACGGCTGACGGTTGACGGCAATGTGATAGCCATCATTGAAAAGCAGATCGGCGAAGGGCTTGTAACGATTGTTGGTCGTGTCAAAGTTGAAGTGGGCTTCGTCGAAGAATACGCGCGGAAAGTTTTTGGTAAAGGTGGGCTTGTCGACCCTGGCGTCGAAATGCGGATCGGCAGTCTGCTGGGCGCTAGCGAGCGGGAACAGAAAAAAGCAAATTGAAAAGCTCGATAGTAGCGAGATACGAATGCTTATCATGTTCAGTGTGAATTAGCAGAATGCTTTTGAAGCGGATTAAGATCGACGAGACACCAATTTCTTAGGGTCCCGTAGGGACGAAATGTTCATAGACCAAGCTCAATCCATTCGATTCCAGAGCCCATTTATGGGCGAAAGACATTTCGCTCCTAACGGAGACTCATATTGTTATCTCATCGTCGGTTCTATAAACATTTCGCCGCTACGCGGCTGCTAGATCTTGGATTGCAGTCTCTCCAGTCTTTCAGCTGCTGCTTGCAGCGTCTCATCTTTCTTGCAGAAACAAAACCTGACCTGTTGCCGTCCAAGTTCTGG
>JANLYZ010000026.1:0-10200 GCA_031365905.1 Chloracidobacterium sp.
AGAATGGTGTGCCAACATCTTGGGGGCTGTCGATCTCCATCACGGTGAGTATTCGCACGATCCTCCATACGCAGTTGTTGAAGTAATTGGCGCGCCCTTAACAGTCAGGTTACGCCAAGCCTTTAGTGAACATGAATTGAATGCTTTTGTCGAAAGAGCAGCTGGCTTCCAGGCGAGCCGCTCAATCTCACCGAGCTGCTTGCCACTAACACCATCTTATCGACCGTTTTTGTTTTTGCATTAGGAGAGTAAATTTATGTGGGTAGATGCGATAGTTGAGGAAACGCGAAAAGCGCGGGAAGAATATGCAGCGAAGTTTGAGTATGACATCGAAGCCATCGTTGCAGATGTCAAAGAGAAAGAAAAGCGGCGTGAGTACCATGTGGTATCTCATCCTCCCAAGCAACCACTTTCAGTGTCATTAGCAAAGGCTTCTTAAACCATCCAGGCCGCGCCGAGCAATTCATCCGAGCGCGACGCCTCGGCAGCTTCGCTCTCATGTTCTTTCATAGAGATTAGGTTGGCTGCTGCTCGCTCAAGCGCGGCTCAATTACGGCGTTCGGTGTCTTCGCTGTGAATAGTCGCATGAATGTAAAAACCCATCTTGTCTCAACTGTTCTCTTGCTCGTTCTGACCGGCAATGCCATTGCCGACACATATTCTACTTTCCAGACGAAGAGATTTTATTCTGCTAATCGGCGCTACTTCATTGAAGTAACCGAAAAGAAGCACGCAACTCTTTATCGCAACGGTCGCCAGTTTCGGCGGATATGGACTCGTATCTTGCCGGAACTTCCGAGAGAGTTGTTTGTTCTGAACAACGGGAGCGGTGTGGCCATGGTGGACTTCTATTATGGGAATAACTCTAATCCGAAGGCTCCAGTTGTAATCGTGTTCGGCGTTGATGGATCAGAATTGGCACGTTATCTTCTGAAAGATGTGGCGGATCTTTCTCGCACACCTGCAACAACCTCGATGTCCGATTGGTATCGGGATGCCAAGCTTGCGACCGATGAGCACGCGCTTATCATTCAGACTTCGATAGCCAAGTATGACCGTTCTAAATGCGGTAACATAAATTCACCCGACGAAGCTGACAAGATGTGGAAAATCTGTATAGCAACAGTTCCGCACGAGAACCTGGTTTTTAATATGGCTACCGGCAGACTTATTTCGCGCGAGAACGTTGCGTCACGTTGACTCGTACCTTTTCAGGCGACACCGAACAATCCATCTGAGGTGACGAGTCAAGCACTTTTTGCTTATCACCGCATTAACTCAACCGTTAGGCGCAGAAAGGGATCGCATGAAGCGCACCTGGACGATCATCGGAGTTGGCAATGTGCCGAACAGCTTCAAATGGTACCAGGCTCTGTTCGGTCAGCCGGACACGTCCCCCGCTCATGACTACTTTGGACAAATCGTTGATTCGGATGGAACTGTTTTGCTCTGCCTCCACCAGTGGGGCGCGCACGAGCATCCTTCCTTGACGAGCGCCGATCATGCGACGCCCGGCAACGGTCTCCTGTTGTTTTTCCGAGTCGATGATTTCCAACTGGCCCTGCAAAGAGCGCGCACCCTTGTCGCCCGGCTCGAAGAGGAGCCCAACGTGAATCCGAGCACTGGAACTCTGGAGTTTTCACTCCGAGATCCGGACGGATACTACGTCACCATCAGCGCGCTCTCTGCGCCCTGACAGATCGGGATATGGTTTAGAAGTTAGGCATCTGACTGCCCTGCAAGGCGCATCAATCAAAGTGTTGCGCCTTAGTTTTTCGGGTTGCTGTGCTACAATTCGCACGCTTGAAAGGTCGCTTTCCCGGTTTCGTCGCTATCAATTATCCAATTGTTTTGACAGGAGAAATACTTCTTGCGCCGTTCACTCCTAGCCGCCACAGTTATTTTCGCGTTCCTGATTGCGGGCGCGGGCTTCGGTTTTCGCAACCGAGCGTTTGCGCAACAGCCGGCGCCGACGAATCCGGCACCCACCGCCAGGAATCCGCAAAAGCCGGCACCGACGGAAACGCCAAGTCTGCCCAAACCCGAAAAGGTAGATCCCAAGAGCCCGAAGAACTTTACCGCCGAACAGGTAGCAGAGTCTGCGATCTATCTTTACGGTACGCGTGATCAACTGGCAAAGATACGGCGGAATGGAATCGAGAGCGGACGTATCTGCAAGCCCACCTGCGAGGTCGGGAAGACCGAGGAAGCTTCTTATCAACGGCGCTTCGTTCGCGGCGAGAGCATGGAGAAGGACAAGGTTCGACTCGATCAAAAAATGCCAACCCTGGAGTACTCGCTGATCTACGGTAGCGGCCACTTGTGGGGAATCATCAACGGATCTTCCTTCACTCCCAGACAAGACGCGAGCGATACCTTCCTGGCGCAACATCGCCACAGCATCGACAACCTACTGCGGTACAAAGAAAACGGCTCAACGCTCAACCTGATTGGCAAGGACAAACAGAAGGGCTTGGATCTGTATGTCCTGGACGTGATTGACAAGGATAAGCAGTCGACGCGCTATTACATCAGCTCGAGGACCCTTCATGTCTTGTGGCTCGAATACGAAGAGCCGGCTCCGGGAGGCGCAACGCCGCTGAAATACTCGCGCAAGTTTATGGACTACAGATATGCCCAGGGCACGCTTGTCCCTTACCGCTCAGTACTCCTGCAGGATGGCAAGCAAATCCAGGAGACGCGCATTCTGAATGTCACTTATGGCGTCAAGCTTGACGATGCGCTCTTCAAGAGCCCTGAGGCGTAAAAGTCAGGAGTCAAGAGGCAGACGGCGGGAATCGTTTGGCTTAGTGCTGTCTTGTTCGTAGTCTCTCGGATTGTTGTTCCACCTGCCTCCCGGTGCCTGTTTCCTGCCTCCTTCTTTCTCCCACTCTTTCGGAACCTCTTGCTAACTCAAGCGTGTATTGACTGCGGACGGCCACGGTCTGCAGGTATAATGGGGTTCAAGTGGCCGCTGCCGTCGCCGGATCGTTTCAGTTCGTTGGGCTGCGGAGCGAAAACCTAAGAAATTAAGGAACTCGTCAGCGGTGTGAGAGCCTACCTGCCCTGATGGACACACTAACTACGATCGACATGAATTTCTCCGCGGCGGTGCGGCGTGAGGTGGTCGCAGACCGGACCTCTGACCACGCGCTGCTCGAGGCCACGCGCATCGGCGATGAGGATGCGTTTGCGGAACTGGTAGGACGTTATCGTAACCCGATTACGAATTACATCTATCGCATGACTAACGACTACGACGGAGCAGTGGATTTGGCGCAGGAAACGTTCGTGAGAGTGTACCGAGCGGCGGAGCGTTACCAAACAACCTACGCGTTTTCGACTTACATCTATCGCATCGCGACGAATCTGGCGATCAGTGAATTGCGGAAGCGGAAGCGCCGCAAGCTCGTTTCATTGACGGGGTTCTTCCAATCTCGCGATGGTGGCGAGGCCCAGGAGTTTAATCCACCTGACTTGAAGCCGCTGGCAGACACGGCTTTAGTCGACGACGAACGTCGCCGCGCGGTCCAGCGGGCAATTAGCACGCTCCCGGAGAAGTATCGGGCGCCACTCATCCTGCGCGATGTTGAGGGCAAGAGTTACGAAGAGATTTCGCGCGTTTTGCAAACAAGTGAAGGAACAATCAAATCTCGCATCAGCCGAGCGCGCGGCTTTTTGCGGGAGAAGATGACAGCTTATCTTTGAGGAATACCATGAGAAATGTGAACTGCCGAAACATACAGCGTGAAATCGAGGAAGCCGGCTCTGCTGAATTATTGAGCGTGGCGGCGACTACCCACCTTGAGGCTTGCGCCGCATGTGAAACTGTTGCGAGACAGCAAACCAAATTGCAGGCGATCGTTTCGAGCCTTGGCACCGTCGAGGCTCCAGGAGATTTCGACTTTCGCCTGCGCGCTCGCCTGGCGAATGAAAAACCAGGCAGTGCTCGGCCGCTCGCGAACGTATTGTTTAGTCTTCGTTTCGCGGCCATTGCGGCGACGCTTCTGTTAATTGGATCGCTCGTAGTGTCCGTCGCTTTAAAGCCTGATTCGGGCAATTCGCTCGCAGGAGGAAATCGAGTCACGCTGCAACCGGTGACCGCCGGTTCCGGCCCGGCGCAAACTAAGGCTCCAGTTAGCGTGACACCTGGCGCTAATGAGTTAGCGGCCGGGAATCCAAGGTTAGCCAATGTGCCTCCGAAGCGCGAGCCAAAGGAACAGCGAACTAAAAACGAGCTTGCCGCTCTACGCAACGGGAACCGGCTTGGCACACAGGATTCGAGCAGCAAGGGAGCGCCGGTCATAACACGCGACCAGCTCGCCGAGAGTTATCCAAGCGCGGCGTTTCCGATCAACGCGTCGTATCAATCGCATAAGGTTTCCGTCGATAACGGCCGTGGCACTTCGCGAACCATTTCGCTGCCGTCGGTTAGTTTCGGATCGCAGCGAACTCTATCGCAAACTCCTTCTCCCTTAATCGCATCGGCAAGGGACTCCTGGTAATTGGAGTGCAGGAAGATCTAACAAGCAATGAGCACACGAAAGATAATTAACTGGTTCACGATGATATTACCGGCGGTGTTCGTCGTGGGACTGTTCTGCTTTACTACTGCGGCGCAAACTCCAGCGCCTTCACCTGAGCATCGCAAGACTGTCACGGCGACGACGGTCAGTCGTGTGATCATGGAAAACAAGTCTGCGGCGCCGCAGGTGGTGACAATCCTGCACAGTCTTAACGGTCTGAAAGTCATTCGTTTGCTAATCAACAAGGAACAAGCTGAGGCAATCGGCCAGATCGATGAAAACTTCAAACTTGCCGGCGAGGTTCATACAAATGTAATCGCGGGCCTGGCCCTCGACGATGGTCAAACAATCGCAGCCTGGTTGCCGGAAGCAGAAGCCGAAATGCCGCCGGCGATTCGTTTTGCGCCGAGGGCGCCGGTACCTCCCAAAGCCTCGGCTGCAACTCCGCCGTCTGCCAGGGGAGCAGCACCCGTCGCTGCCACTCCTCGCGTGCCGCCAATGGACATTCCCGGCCTGCCCTCAATCAACATCCAGGGTAATTTTTTCGAGCCGGCTGATCTTCGGATCATCACGCGCGACGGCAAACGAATGCATGGCCGGTATCTCGGATTGGATGGGCTGACCGGGTTGTCGTTGATCACGTTGCCCACCGGCAGCTTGCCCGTGGCGGTCGCCGTGAAGGAGGGAACGATACAGGTCGGACAAACGCTCCGGGTAATTGGCCCACAGCCGGCGCCCGGCGCTGAAATTGGGGCGAGGACGCCGATGTATATCCGCATCGGTGAAACAGAGGCGGTGGTCGTCAACGTGACTCGTTCGCCATCCGGCAGCATTGCGCGGGTGAAGATCAAGTCAGCAAAGTTTTCGCCGGCCAATATAGGCGGCATCGCAATTAACGATAACAACGAGACGCTGGGAATTGTGGACGCAGTTGACGGCAGCGAAGCCACGATAGTGCCAGTGAATCTAATCCGCATGGCGGCGAAACGAGTAACGGCGCGACAAGCGAGCGTCCCTCGCCCGTGGCTAGGTGTTCGCGGCGAGCCTATCGGTGCGATGTCGCTCGAACGAATCCAGAGTATTGGTTGGCAGATGGATCGCGCCCGCGCCTTGGCAGACAAGCGCCAGGGAATTTTGTTGACGCAAGTCGCTCCCGGCAGTCCCGCTGCGCTTGCGAAACTAAAGGCCGGCGATGTGATCTTGAGCGTCAACAATGGCTACGTTTGCAATGCCGAGGATTTCTCCTCGCTGTTGGATGAGGCCAGCCCGGAGGATCCAGTGCACTTCACAATCGCTCGTCCCGAAAAGGAAGTTTCCGAAGCAATGGAGATAAGGCTGAGCGAAAGGCCGAATCAGTTCTTTGGGCCAATGGAAAGAAATATTGAGAAGACTTTCGTGCGCGAATCGCTTCTTGGTGAAGGTATCGAAGCGGTCGCGTTGAAACCTCGAGTTGCAGTGCGTTTCGGATCGACCGGCGGCTTGCTCGTCGTCGGTGTCCGTCCGTCAACTGACGCATTCAAAGCGGGGCTGCGGCCCGGTGACGTGATCGAATCAATCGACGGGCAACCAGCCTACTCCGGCTCCACCATGGTCAAGCTCCCCACCAAACCTGGCGCGCGTTCCACTTGTATCGTCGTGCGAAACAAGGAGCGGATAACTTTGACTTTCCAGTATTCGCCTGACGACGACGAATCCGACAAACCATAACGGTTGCGACTATTGCCTGAGCTTCTCTGGGGGTGGTAGCTGTGCTGCCGCCCCTTTGTCATATGGTCGGCTTCTGCGCGGCTGTGGTACTCTACCTCACTCCTGTTGTTTCGATTGTCCGGCAAGCTCATGGCCTGTCGAACTGTCTATCTCGACCAAAGAATCACTGCTAACTTTTATGTTGCTTGACGCAGTTTCGCGTTATCACGATTTGCTTCACGAGGCCACGCTCGCGGAATCGTCACGCGCCATGCTTGATGAGGGCCTCGAACGGGCCAAACTGATTTTCGGCGGCCGCCGCCTTTCACCGTACCTGCGCCCACACTTTGTCACCGAAACTGACTTTGCCCGCATCGTGCGCGTTTGCGAGACGGTGTGGTCGGCAATCCAGAAAGTGAAGGATGCGGCGATTGTGGATCCTTCGATTGTCACTGACCTCGGCGTGACGGAAGTCGAGCGCGAACTGATCAGCATCGACCCTGGTTACCGGGCGGTATCACCGACGGCGCGCCTCGATTCATTTTTAACCGAAGCTGCCTACAGCTTTGTTGAGTTGAACGGCGAGAGTCCGGCGGGCATTGCCTATGTCGATGCCGCTTACAAAATCTTTTCTCGGCTCCCGGTGATGGAGAAATTCGCTGAGACGTTTAGTGTCCGACCGCTTTACGGCAGTCGCTACATGCTTGATGTGCTGCTTGATACCTACGCAGAGTTTCTCGGCCGCAAGCCCGACACTGCGCCGCATATAGCAATCGTCGACTTGGGCGAAAGACCAACCCAAAGCGAGTTTGAGTTATTCAAAGAGTTCTTTGAAGGAGAGGGCTACCCGACAATTATCTGCACGCCCGAAGAACTCGAGTTTAGTAATAACCGTTTGCGCGTCCGAGATTTTCAGATCGATATTGTTTACAAGCGCCTGCTTGTGAACGAATACCTGCCCATCATCGCTGAGTATCCGGCGCTGCTTGACGCGTATCGCAATGGTGCCGTGTGCATGGTAAACAGTTTCCGTTCCAAGCTGATTCATAAGAAGGCATTGTTTGCTGTGTTGACTGACAAGCGTCGCGCATCACTCTTTAGCCCTGAAGAGCGGGAAGCCATTAGCAAGCATGTGCCCTGGACGCGGCTGGTGCGCGAAGAGAAGAGCGACTACTTTGGTGAAGAAGTTGATCTTGTCGAGTACGTCAAGACAAATAGAAACAAGCTGGTATTGAAGCCAAACGACGATTACGGCGGACATGGAATTACGATTGGTTGGAATAGCGACGAAAGCGCGTGGGACGCGGCGCTGGAAAGCGCGCTCGCGAATGGCGATTATCTGGCGCAAGAGCGCGTACCGACCGCCCGCGAAGTGTTTCCAGCCTTGACGGCCGACGGCAGAATTGAATTTGCGGAACAGCTTGTCGACCTCGACCCGCTGTTGTTCAATGGCAAAGTTAATTCAGCCTTTACCCGGCTCTCATCTACGGAACTCGCAAACGTTAGTTCTGGCGGCGGCATGGTGCCCACGTTTATCATTAGTGAAAAGTAGCCCGCGGAATGCTGGTGTAACGCAAACTGTTAGTTTGCGTCGGGTAAGCTGATAGAACCACATAGACATCGCAAACTAACAGTTTGCGTTACAAGAGGAGAATCCCGGTGGTTGACGAGTTGGATGAAAGTTTGGACGGGCCGGATGAGCGGCGTCGCTTTGATCGCACACGCCTGATCGTTGATGTGTTCTTTGACGGCATGGATGTAACGGGCATCGCGAGCACGAAAGATATCAGCGTCGGCGGCTTGCACATAAACACCAAAGCAAACTTGCCTGAAGGGGCTGTTCTGCTGGTCCGTATCCCTTTTCCCGATGGCTCGCAAGTTGTGGCGAATGCGGAAGTGATTTACAGCAATTCGGAGCGAGGCGTTGGCCTCCGTTTCCAGAATCTGTCGGAGGAAAATCGAAACTTGATTGCGAATAAACTAGAACGTGGCTGAACCACATCTGAATGTCGAAGCGATCTCCTGGCCGGAAGTTGCCGCTGATCTGCGCAATGCCTTGAACGGCAAGCTATTGGGACTTTGGGGCGCGGCCAGTGATGAAGCCGCATTCAATGGCCTTGCGATGGACAAGCAACAGGCACTTTTGCTACTGGCTGACCGCCTTAAGGTAAAAGAGCTTTTGCAGGGAGTTGATAAGATAGATAACGTTTACGGCGAGGGCGGCGTGGGCATCAGTTTCACTGGCGGGCCTCTGATCCTGGCCACGTTGAGGGGCCGAAGAGACTTCACGCGGCTACTGGCCAAACACAAAGGCGCGGCTGGAGGTTTTTACGAAAAGGGTCGGGCCGGCGCGGTACTGCATTTCATTTATCAGAACGGCAGCCCACAAAAGTGGTATCTTCATTTCGATCTTTACAGCCCCGTGCATTCGCTTTCCAGTGCTTTCAAGCACCTGCGCTACGAGCTAATTGGTAAAGTCACGCCGGACTGGCGCATGATTCAGGAGCGGTTGCGCGCCGAGCCTTAGTAAATAGGAGACTGAATATGTTCGACCAATTCACGTTAGGGATTGAGGAAGAATTTCAAATCGTTGACCCTCATACGCGTGAGTTGCGTTCGCACGTGTCCGAGTTCCTGGAAGAAGGGAAGATGATTCTCGGCGAACAGATTAAGCCCGAGATGATTCAGTCGATGATCGAAGTCGGCACCGGGGTTTGCAAAAACATTCAGGAGGCGCGCGCTGACATTACGCGCTTGCGCAGCATCATCTCCGGGCTTGCGGGGAAAACCGGACTGGCAATAGTAGCCGCCTCGACGCACCCGTTTTCACACTGGGAAGATCAGAAAATCTATGACGACGAGCGATACGCGCTGTTAGTTCAGGAGCTGCAAAACGTGGCGCGGTCGCTGCTGATTTTCGGACTGCACGTTCACGTCGGCGTGGCTGATCTGGATCGGCGCATTCACATCATGAATGCCGCGCGCTATTTTCTGCCACACGTGCTGGCGCTCACAACTTCTTCGCCGTTCTGGATGGGACATAACACCGGGCTCAAGTCGTATCGTTCGGAAGTCTTCAAGCAGTTTCCGCGGACGGACATTCCTGATCACTTCGATTCTTACGGGAGCTTTCAGCGTTACGTCGATCTGCTGGTTAAGACCGGCTGCATAAACGACGGTAAGAAGATTTGGTGGGACCTGCGGCCGCATCCAGTTTTCCCGACGCTCGAGTTCCGCATTTGCGATATTCCTACGCGCGTCGACGATACCGTTGCAATCGCGGCGCTGTTTCAGGCCATCGTTGCCAAGCTCACCAAGCTAATCGAGAAGAACCTCGGCTTCCGTCTTTACCGTCGGATGCTGATTCAGGAAAACAAATGGCGGGCGGTGCGTTGGGGAATCGACGGCACCATGGTCGACTTCGGCAAGCAGAAAGAAGTGCCAACGCGCGATTTGATTCTGGAACTGCTGGACTTCATTGACGACGTCGTCGATGAGTTGGGCTCACGCAAGGAGATTGAACACATCCACACGATTCTGGAGCGCCGCACCTCAGCAGAAGAACAACTTCGCGTGTTTGAGGAGACAAAGGACCTGAACGCGGTTGTCGATCGACTCATTGAGTTGACGATGGAGAATGTGCCGGTGACTACCGACTTCAGCGTTCCTGCGGCGGTGACAACTGCGTCAACGATATCGAAGTAAAATCCAGGTCTCGTAAATGTCGCCGGTTGCGTAACTCGCCGGATCCCAGCCCGAAATCAAAATAATTAGGACAGTGCTTGTACTGTTAAGCCGCCGGATGACACTAACGGCGCTCTCGTCTCGCCAGATAATATTGCCACAACATTCTGGCAGCGACCGAGCGATAGGGACGCCACGCCTCCGCCATCTCCAATAGTTGATTTGTGTCTATTCGCCGCGCGAGTTGTTTGAGTTCCGTGACGGCGCTTACCAACGCTAAGTCCGTCGCCGGAAAGATATCCGG
>JANLYZ010000088.1:0-1787 GCA_031365905.1 Chloracidobacterium sp.
TTGTGCAACGCAACAGCGATCTCCAAGCCGGTGGTCACCGGTCGAAACTTGTCGCGGTCGGTAATGATGATGTTTATGCCGCCACACTCTTCGCCTTTGAAGACGGAAGCAGAGGGCGTGAAACGAAGAGGAACAAAACGAACTCCGGCGATTTTTTGACTGTTCAAATACGATGCGACTTGCTGCCCATCAATCCATGGGGCGCCCACTAACTCGAACGGCGTATTCGTGCCTCTGCCTACGGACACGTTAGTAGTCTCAAGCAATCCAATGCCGGGATACAACGTCGCTTCCGTTAAGCTGCGCATATTTGGCGAGGGATTCACCCACGACAGATTCGTTTCGTCGAGCCACATCGCGCGCCGCCAGCCCGTCATTTCAATCACTCTCAAATCACAACCCAGGTTGCGCTCCTGATTGAAGAACCGCGCCAGCTCGCCAATTGTCATTCCGTGTCGCACCGGAATTCTGTGATAAGCGGTGAACGAAAGCTTGTCGGCGTCGGCAAGCGGCCCTTCAACTTCAAGGCCGCCGATTGGGTTGGGACGATCGAGCACAAAAACAGGCAGCTTAACTTTGGCAGCTTCTTCCATTACGTAACCAAGAGTTGAAGTGTAGGTGTAGAAGCGCGTGCCGATGTCCTGAATATCGAAGACCAAAGCATCGAGATCTTTTAGCTGCTCGGCCTTTGGTCTTCGTGTCTCGCCGTATAACGAATAGATCGGGAGACCTGTTTGTTCGTCCTTCGCATCTGAAACTTTCTCGTCAGCAACTCCGCGTATGCCATGCTCGGGCGAGAACAGCGCGCTTAGTTTCACATTGGGAGCTTTGAAGAGAACGTCGATCGTCGGCCGTCCATTGCGATCGCGTCCGGTTTGATTCGTCACCAGGCCGACGCGCAGGCCGGCGAGTTGTTTGAAGCTGTCGCGCTCCAGCACATCAATGCCGGTGAACACCTTCGTATCCGTGTTGACGCCGGACGAGAGCGCCAATTCTGCTTCGCGGGCGGCCACGAAGCGCGCGAAATCGCCGGTGGCGCTTTCGTAGTATCGCGCCCATGCTGCGCGCGCGCGGTCAACGACAGCCACATCAGTCAGGGCGCCGGCAGCGATCGATGCCACGCGCCCGCGCAGGGAGCCCACATCACCTTTTCCATCCGGATGGACGCGATTGCTTAAAAAGACTACAAACATCCTGCTCGCGGGATCGATCCATAGCGACGTGCCGGTGAAACCCGTATGACCAAACGAGCCGAGGGGGAAAAGATCGCCGCGGTTACTGGAGAAACTGGTGTTAATGTCCCAACCCAAACCACGCGTCCACCCGTTGTCATTGACCAGGTGGGGA
Source organism: Chloracidobacterium sp. (assembly GCA_031365905.1). Classification (GTDB taxonomy): domain Bacteria; phylum Acidobacteriota; class Blastocatellia; order Pyrinomonadales; family Pyrinomonadaceae; genus PSRF01. The sequence goes on from JANLYZ010000088.1 coordinate 1,348, forward strand.
CGAGTCATTTCGGCGACCGTTAACGGACCGAGGATGCGCACGCCATGGTAGCGTCCGCCATTCAGAATCATTTGACAATAGATCGCGAGATCGTCGGCTGTGGAAAAGAGTCCCGCGTGACCGGCGACACCGCCCATGCGATATGAAGTCGGATCGTGAACTTCGCCGCGCAGCCACTTGTCGTTGTCCACCTCGGAACTATCGGGCGTGTCACCGAGGTAACTTAGTTGACCGCGTTGCTTTTCCGTCGGCGCAATGCGACGGCGCAGACGCGCGTGCGGCCGAAAGCCCGTATGCCGCATGCCCAACGGCACGAAGATATTCCGGCGCGCAAACTCGTCAAGCGTGAGACCGCTGACGCGATGAACAACTTCACCGAGCGCGATGTAATTGATGTCGCTGTAAACGAATTTTGCGCCCGGGGGATTCCGCAACGGCTC
>JANLYZ010000097.1:0-11567 GCA_031365905.1 Chloracidobacterium sp.
CGTCCGCCCCAGCCGGTTTGTCCTACAGTGTTGGCCACGCAGGTTTGCTGCTGAGCCACCTGGTCGGAGTGTGAAAACAGTTGATAGGGACGACCGATTCCCGCGCTGTATTGCGCGCGGGTAATGGGACGGACCAGCGAACCAACATTGCAGAGCACCGCGAGTTTGCCGGCGCTCCAAACATCCATGAAGCCCTTGGCTTGCCCGGCGTTGTTTGCTTCCGGCGAGAGGTTTGGATGGAAAGAATAAGAAACGCCGCTTGTGTTTGACGGAGTAATCTTCGTGTTTTGGATTTGCGACTGAAGCAGCCCCAGACCTGATGTACCGCGCGCGGTGTTGTAACTGGCGAAGTCATCGAAGGGGATTACCATGTTGTTGCAGTCCGAACCACCGCTAAGAAAGATGCAGACCAGCGCTTTGTAATCCGCGGCGACGTCGGGCTGTTCCTGGACCATCGCGTTAACCAGGTTGAATTTGCCCAGGCTGGAGATCATTGCAGCTCCAGTTAAACCACAGGCTGATGTTTGCAGAAATTTTCGGCGTGATTTGTTCATCTGTTCTACCTCTCCACCTGGTATTGCGCTGAAGTCGCAACTAGATAAATGGCGGTGCGCGTCCGGCCTGCCGGATCGCTGCTCGCTATGGCGGTCACCGTGGCTACGATGTTCGCATTCATCGCCGCCGACATTGTCCCGTGCATCAGCCTGGCATTTAGCGCGTCAACAAGCTGCTGCGGATTGCCGGCCATAGCTTGATATGACGAGTAATTGAGTTGCGTACCGGTTGGCCGATTGGGCGGACTGGCAGCGATGCCATTGCCGCTGTTCCCTAATAACAGCGTGTTCATGAAGTTGGTTCGCGCATAGGTGGTCGACGTATCGAGGATGCCAAACTCCGGACCAATGAGCGTCGTCCCGGGAAGACCGTAATCCGCCGGGTAGTAACTGAACACCGTGGGCGGGTTGAAGACATTCTGGTTCATCGGGATGGTGAAGCTTCCGGCGCCTGAAACGTTGGTCACCAAAACGCCATCGCTGGTTACGTTGAGTGCACGAAGGAGATGCGTCAGCAGTAACACCGGCTGGCGCAAGTGACCATAATTGGGATCACTCTTCACGTCGCCGCGAGCTTCGGGATCCAAAAGAATCTCGGTGACGACCGCCTTTAAATCACCGCGAACTCCCGAGCCGTTATTCGCAAACGCCGCCGCGCAACGGCCAACGTAAGGAGCGCTGGGATTGCTGGTCACAAGGTTATGAATCAGTTGCGCGCAAACGTAGGGGCCAGTGTTCGCATGATTGAACAGCAGGTCAATCGCGGTGTTTAGTTCAGCGGCTTTGTATGCCTGCTTCGCCGCGGTAGCGGTACAGGGCGGCGATGAGGTTGTACATGCTGGAAAGTTCACCCCAAACAAAGTCTTCTGACCCAGGTCGTACCTGTTTGTATTGGCGTTCAATGGCATCGGGTCGAGATAATTCGTGACCGGCGTATCTACACCATTAATGTTTGTAGTCTTGTTGGGACCAAGATCCCAACCAGTGAAGATCCGCGCCAGATTGGAAATGGTGTTTTGGTCGTAGCTGGAAACGCGATTGCCCTGCGCGTCGAGAACCGGCGTGCCGTCCTGGTTCAGCGTGTCTACGCCTATTGAAAACAACTGCATGATCTCGCGCGCGTAGTTTTCATTTGGCGTCCCGTTAGCAGCTGAGTTGCCACGCATATCGAGGTATTGGCCCATACCCGGATTGAGCGTGATCTCAAACAGCAAATTGCGGAAGTTACCAAAGGCGTTACGATCTATCGTTTGCAGATACGGCGCGTACCAACTTGCTTCGTTGTTATTCAACTGCGCGCCTCCAACAACGATGAACTGGTGCAGCGCAAACGCGACGCGTTGTCGCAACTGATCCGGCTGCGTCAGCGCATTTGTCATGAACTGCTTTTGCAGCGGGTAGAGCGTGTAATTATCCCGGACGCAGGTTGCGTCGCAAGGGCTCGGCTGATTAATCGGATAGAGCGGCGTGGCCGGATAATCTGACTGCGTCGCTGAAAACTGCGCCGGAATATTAAACTGCTCGTTCAGATAAGGCAGCATGCCGATGCTGCGCAGATGAGCGAGGTCGGCATCGGTCGCACCCCAGGTGGCTTGTTCGAGAAAGCGCAGGCCGTCGGGACCGGCAGCCAGCGACGGACTATTGAACAGTGCCTGATATTCCGCCGTGGTTACGGGAGCGTTCGGCGCCGGCGGCGAAGCGGGAGCTGGAGTGGGCACCGATCCCGGATCGTCCGCTGGACCACCGCCGTTTACGCCGATGGCCACGCGCACACGATTGCTCGTCGCAGCGTGCAAGCTCAAACTCACCAGCACGTCACCCAGATTGCTGGCCATGCTGTCGTTAAGCCGCACGATAATCATGTAGATGCCGGGAAATCCGGGCACCGCGTTCACGTATTCGACGTTCAACGGATAATGAACATGGGCCGCGTCTTCCGCATCTGCTGTGAAGGACGTCGCGACGCCGTTCGCAGTTTCGCCCGACAGCAAATTCATGTTCATAGCGAACAGCGCGATGCGTGTGCGAGCGTCACTGCTGAATTTCACAGTCGATGTCAGCGCAAATGGTCCGTCTTTCAACGTCACTGACTCCAGCGCGACTGCGCGCGTAGAAGCGGAGTTGCTGATTAAGACAGGGGCGCTGGTAGACGCTTGCACAGCTCCGACAGCTCCGCACGTAGCAGCTAAAAGAGCAGCGCTGATTAGTCTAAGAACACTATTAGGCGAGCGACTCGGGACGCTGATTTTCATAGGATGGACGCTCCATTAACAGGCTTGTGCCAAAGTCCAAAAAACAAGTCCAGCAAAACTATGAGGTTGTCCCAAAACTGGAGATGAAGGGGCACCCGGACAATTACCCAGGTTGAAGTCAATATAACATTTTCGCGCGCTACTGGGCCACAATTTAGACGAACTCGCGCACAATAAAGCCGAAGAAAATTTGTCAACGGCAGGCTACAGACGGAACTGTTCGGTAAAATACTACTTACGAAGTTTCGGGTAAGTTTGACAGTGGATACCAGCTTCCCTATTATCCATCTACTTGTCGGGGCGTGGCTCAGCCTGGTAGAGCGCTCGGTTCGGGACCGAGAGGTCGGAGGTTCGAATCCTCTCGCCCCGACCAGCTTTTCTCAAGTCCTCAAATTTCCTGAAGACAACTAATCCGGGATACGCGCTCAAGCGTTGGCTTTCTCTGTGCGGAGGTGCTTGACGTGGCGCCAAACCCACCAGCCGACCAGCAACACTGCAGCAACGCCAATTAGGAAATCGAAGCGATGGAACCAGGTCTTGAGGGTGTCGTCTTTGTTCCACTTCTCGCCAAGCTTTTGACCCACATAGGCAAGCCCCAAACACCACGGCAATGATCCGGCAAACGTGTAAAGGACAAATCGCTTCAGGTTCATGCGGGCCACGCCGGCTGGAAAGGCGATGAAGGTGCGGATGGCCGGCAAAAGCCGACTGACGAAAACGATGATCTCGCCGTGGCTTGCAAACCATCGGTCAGCCATATCGAGGTCATGAGGAGATACGAGAACATAGCGTCCGTACTTCTCAATCAGCGGGCGTCCACCCTTGCTGCCAACCCAATAAGCTACCAGCGAGCCGAGCACGCAGCCGACACCACCGGCGATTGCTACCAACCAAAGATTCATTTGCCCGGTTGAGACCAAGTAACCCGAAAACGGCATGATGATCTCGGAGGGTAAGGGTATGCAGGCTGATTCAATCGCCATCAGCAAAACTATTCCCGAGTAGCCGAGAGTTGAAATCGTGATAACGATAAGCCACGACAAGAATTCGATTATTCGTGCGATCATTGGTGAACAATTGTTTCGAGTTTCAAGTTCCGAGTTTCGAGTTCAAAAGAAACGGCTTGCGTGAGCCCGGTGAATTGAGCAGTTGTGGTTCTCGAAGGGTGAATAACAACTTCAAGCGAATTCGGCACAGACTTGGAACTCGAAACCCGAAACTCGCTCGAAACTTTCATGTCGCCCACCCATGCTGTCCAATCAATGGAACAAAAGCGCAGGCTCCATGATCTTCCTGTTTGTGTCCGGTTTCACTCTTACTGACGCGCACGAGCCTTTGTGATTCACGCGTTTCACCGACCGGCACAACCAACCGTCCACCACTTTTTAGTTGAGCCACCAGCGGTCCGGGAACGGTTGGGCCACCCGCGGCGACGAGTATGGCATCGTAGGGAGCATTGGCGGCCCAGCCTAAAGTGCCGTCAAAACATTTAACCGTGGCGTTGTAGATATTCAACCCTCTAATGCGATTCTGTGCCTCTCGCGCAAGACTCGCAATCCGTTCGATCGAATAGACCTGACCCGCAACCTTTGCAAGTATCGCCGTCTGATATCCCGAACCCGCGCCAATCTCGAGCACACGACTCTCAGCATTGACCTCCAACAGCTCGGTCATGCGCGCCACAATGTAAGGCTGGGAAATCGTCTGGCTGCCGCTGATTGGTAACGCGTGATCGCCATAAGCTCGGCCCTGCAACGCTTCCGGCACGAAGGCGTGGCGCGGTACGGAGCGCATTGCCGCGAGAACTCTTTCGTCTTTGATCTTGTAATGATCGCGAAGGCGCTCAACCATGCGCTCGCGGGGGATGGAATAATCCTGGCTTCTATTGGCTGGCTGTTGACCGGTGGTTTGCACTTAACTTCAGTACTGTCGCGGAGCGGCGGCGCAACGTCTGCCTATGCCTTGTGCAGCAACTCCGCGTCTTTCAAGTAGCCCCAACTCTCAATGGCTGTTAACGCACGATGGTCCGTCATGTCGCTCTTCAATGGTGTAACCGAAATGAATCCTTGATCGATGGCGTTGTAATCAGTCCCAGCCGCCGCGCTGTTGTTAAAGTATTCCTCGCCGATCCAGAAATACGGCTTGCCGCGCGGATCGATGTGTTCGCTGATTACCGGACGAGCATTCTTAATTCCCTGCCGCGTGACGCGAACACCTTTCACCTCTTTGGCTGGGATGTTGATATTGAGCAGCGTGCCTTCAGGCAGTCCTTCCGCCAACACCTTGCGCACAGCAACCACCGCAAATTGCGCAGCTTCACGAAAGTCGAATCCTTCCCGCGCGACCAAACTAAAAGCCAGACCCGGAACGCCGAGGATGGTGGCTTCAAGGGCTCCGGCAACAGTGCCCGAATAGGTAGCATCGTCGCCGAGATTACCGCCATGATTAATTCCTGAAGCGCAAATATCAGGCAAGCTTTCCGGCGGAAGGATCTTGTTGAGAGCCAGCGTTACGCAATCGGTGGGAGTGCCGTCAACCGTCCAATGTCTTTCGTCGATCTGGCGAATGCGCAGCGGTCGCGCTAATGTAAGACTATGAGAGGCGCCGCTCATTTCCGAGGCAGGAGCGACTACATAAACATCGCCAACTTCCCGTAGCGCTTCCTCAAGTTTGATCAGGCCATTGGACTGGATTCCGTCGTCGTTTGTGAGCAGAATTCTCGTCATAGAAAACTCGCAGTGACCGGCTCCTCCCAGCTTTGTCGCTTCAACTCCCAAACAACACGTGGAGCGTCAAGGTGATCTGCTAACTCTGTGACGATGGGAGCCCGGCGAGCAAGATTGAGGCGTTCGCAGTACCAGCCCGATTAGTCTCGGGGAGCACTAGGACGCATGCGACCTTTCTTCTTGTTCCGCTTGCGAGCGAGAGCTGATTTGAGTTTTGCCTTCTGGCCTGGAGGAATAAAGAACGCGTGTTTCTTCGCGTCCTTGATGATCTCTTCGGTCATCACCTTGCGCTTAAAACGCCGCAGCGCACTTTCGATCGATTCACCCTGATTAATAGTAACTATTGCCATTCGCTTCTCGTCTTTCCTTAAGTTTTGAAGTTGCCTTTTATTGTCACGCTATTTAACACGCCGCAAACGTCAGCGGTCAAGTAGCCATACTCTTCTGACGCAGTAAACCCCGCGAACCTTTAGTCGTTCGCGGGGTTCTCGTAAGAAGTAAGCCCAGACCGAGCTAAACCATAGCTGGTTCGGCAGTCTCCTGCTTCTTGCGGCTGAGTCCTTGAATCTGGACCGGCTTGTCCGCTTCCTTAACTTCGATCTGCTTCTCGAGCACGATCTTCTGATAAAGCTTGCGCATCATCACAGCTTCTTCATGCGCAGTCTTCGGACCTTCCATTTCCGGCTTGTTCGGACGCGTCAGGTCAATCGGATTCAGCACCATGTCGTGAGCCTTGTCGCTGAGTTCGACTTCCTTACCACGGGCGAAAATTTCGTGCCGGCCGTTGTCTTCATACCACTTGGCCACCGTCGCATTCTGGTGCATGTTCTCAATGATGTTTCTCCAACCAATGCCTGTGTTATAGGCACAGAAGGAAATCTCGCCCTCTTGAGTTCCGTAAGGAATGATGCACATTTCGGTGCGACGGAAGTCGTAGTTGAAAAGATCCTGAAACCACATGCCGGCGATAAAGAGGAAGTTCCAGCGATCCGCTCGACGCTTCTCGATATCGTCAGACGAACGGTCGCCCGTTACCTTGCCATAGTCTTTGCCGGTCAAACCAAACGACTTGTCAAACTTCTTGAAGAGCTCATAAAGAGTAAACTGCGACGGCGACTTGTACGGGTTGTAGTGCTTGAGCAACGCCAGGCCCATCATCAAATTCGACATCCACTTGCCGCGCGCCGCGTCCGTGATCTTCTGCATGTCTTTGACGAGTCCCGGAATGTTCAGGAACTCCGGCACTGGACGCATTTCGCGAGTCTCCTTGTCAACCATCACCGCCGTGCCAACACCACAGTTCGGGTGACAACCGCAGGACACCTGACCCCAGTCGGCATCGGGTCCATGGACGAGATCAGCGAAGTCCGCAAAGGCACCCATCAGAGACAATGGAAACCAGTCACGGGTTGGTTCAGTAATACCAACTTGATCCTTAACGTCATGAGCGAGATGCGATAACGTGTAACGCTGTTGCAGCCTTCGCTGCGGCGTGATCTCTTCATCGCGTCCCGTAAATGAAACTGGCTGGAACGACAAGAACGCAATCTTCTTTGGATTGTCCAAAGCGAAGCGAATGATCGAGCCGACCTGATCGTTGTTGATGCCGTTGACCAGAGTGGTGACAAGCACAATCTCAACACCCGCTTCGTGCAGGTTGTTAATTGCGCGCATTTTCACATCAAACAGATTACCAACCTGACGATGGCTGTTGGCGTCGTTACCAACTCCGTCAAACTGGAGATAAACGTAACGCAGACCGGCCTCGGCAGCTTCGCGACAGAAGTCTTTGCTCTTGGCGAATTCGATTCCGTTAGTCGCCGCCTGCACGCTGTTATAACCAACCTTGCGCGCATACTTGATCGACTCGATAAAGTGCGGCGAAATTGAAGGCTCGCCACCGGAGAACTGTACTGACATCTGACGACGCGGCTTGATCGAAATCGCGTTATCAAGAATCTCCCGGATCTCATCCATGCTGAGCTCATGAACGAAGCCAACCTGATTAGCGTCCATGAAGCACGGGTCGCACATCATGTTGCAGCGATTGGTTAAGTCAACCGTCAACACTGCGCCGCGGCCATACTTGATCGTGCTGGTGCCATGATTGTGAAGTTTCTCGTCGTTGTGCGCATCAATGTCGCGCCCGGGAAACATCTTTTCGATGTGCGTCAGGAACTTGACGTCGATGGCCATCATGTCTTCGAAGTGGCCGTGGACGGGACAATCCTTGACCATCCAAACTTCGCCATCGCGCTCGATGATCTGGGCCTTGATCTCGCCAACTTTCTCGTTAATCAGGACGCTCACGTCCTGCTTCCCGCTGATGATCGATTCCCTGGCTTCGATAACACAGTTAGGACAAAGCGAATCTGTCGTTCTCGGCCAACCCAAGGTCGGCTTGCTCTTCTGCCATGACTTTAGCAAAGGCTTGTCTGACCACTTGGGGGTAAACGACGGATTGGGTTTGTACTTATTAACTGACTGAATAACATCATGTAGGCCGCCGGCGGCTAGGGTGAGCCCTTTTTCGGCGCGCTTGATTAATCGCATGCTATCTCCTCTGATCCTCTTTTTATTGAAAACTGCTGCTCACAAGGCGGGGAAAGCACACGTAGCCTCGCAAGCTGTGCCGATCCAATGGCAATGACTATGCCGCCTTGTGTCGTAAGCATCTAACCAGATAAATAATTAGACTTAGGTTCACTCACCGGCGACGAAGGCAGATTACAGCAACATCGACGGCGTGTCAACGCGGCCCAGACCGGCTTGGAACGGCTGGTGGCGTGGCATTTTGGCCGACCGACAGAATTCGGAGGGAAATGTGGGACTAAGGCAGATCAACTGCCCAGGCGGAACCATCCCTGTCAGTGACTGGGAGCGTAGTAGCCTACTCGGGCAGCGACTTGGTGAACACGATTGGTCGTCTCTACGCGAACGCGGCGGAATCGTCCATCGCGCTTCGTATTTAGCGGCGAGTAATACAGGGTATATTGATGCCGCAATTCATCGGCAACTTCGGCGTAGGTGCGTTCCAGATCGTTGAAGGATTTTGGCTTGTATAGTCTGCCGCCGGTGGCTGCGGTTAACTGTTGTAGATTGCGCTCGCTCGCCTTCAAGGCAGCCAATCCCAGGCGCAAGTCGTCGATTCGAAGCTGATTGAATCGGAGCGCAGAATCTGAAGCAGAAAGCAGCGTTGCCAATTCCTCTTCTTTGCGGGCTCTTTCGATCTCTGTATTGCTAACAACGTAGATTGTCGTTTGCGCTTCGAGGGCCGCCCGCAATGCCGCGTCGAAGGTCGTGCCACGTCCGCTGTCAATGCCGTCTGTCAGGACGATGATGGCGTGTCGTGCGTTTGGACGAGGCGCCTGATCGCGCGATGCAAGCAACATTGCGTCATTAAACCGGGTGAACATTCCCGGCACAATCCGCCGCAAAGCTCTACGCAATTGAACCAGGCTGCCGGTCCAATCCTGCAGCATCACCACGCGGTCATCAAACTGAATAAGACTGACGCGGTCGTCACTTGCCAGGTGCGATGCAAAACCCTCAGCAGCGTTACGGAAGTCGTCAAGATTCTCAGCGACCGAAGACGAAGCATCAACTATGAGTGCGACGTCAACCGGAATCTTTCGCAAGCTAAGATCACTGAGCGGTTGCTCCGCGCCATCCTCGAAGACACGAAAGTCCTGCCGCGTTAGATTACTTACTAGCACTCCTGCAGTGTCGCGCACGGTAACCGGCAATGACACCTCAGCAGTGTTCACGGAAATCACATCGCCGGGATCGACTTCCTGTTCGTCCTGGTTGGGTGTAGGGGTTGGAGAGGGTGATTTAACCTGCGCGAGCATCGCAGGCGAGAACGCGATAAGAGAGAACGCCAACAGAATCGCTCGGGCGCAAAGATAGACCCAACTGGATCCGCCGCGGCGCATAGCGCTAGTTCCCTTTCCGAGTTGGATTCGGGGCTGGCCCATCACCCATGGCTGCGGTCATGGCAAGAATGATCGCTTCGGTCACGCGCCGGCGACGGAGGTCTTCAAGCTTGGAAGCGGAAAGATCGAATTCTGCAGGTGAGTCTTCAATTCGCTTGATAATGGTGCCTTCAGAAAAACCGGCTTCGACCAGTTTGATCACGGAATCATTAGTTAGCGTCGGCGTCTTCTCCATCTTTACGGTGCCACCACCTGCTTCGGCAGACGGACGCAGTATGCGAACTGTCGCGCTGCCTGTCGTAGTGATTTCTCCTTCGTTTCCGCCAGTCATGCCGCGCCCCCGGCTTTGGCTCCGCGAGCCCGAGCTGCTGCCGAAAATATCGGAGCCGCCAGACTGGCCGCTCGGACTACCGTTGCCCGAGTTGTTGCGGCCCTTGAATCCGGAGTCGTCAATCCAATCATCATCCGAAAGCACAAACGAATCACTCTGCGCGAGCATCGCAAGGATTATGTTCTCGCTGACGCCGCTGCGCTTCAACTCTATTAGTCTGTCAGGTTCCAGGTTAAATCGATTGGGACGATTGTGAATGATCGTGATGACAGTTTTCTCTTTGAAGCCCGCGCGCACAAGTTTGACTACCGCCGCGTTAGTCAGCGGAGCTTCAGTTTGCTGCGCCACCGCCTGGAACGCTGCTGCGTAACAAATGAGGGAAGCTATCGCCAACTTGAGGAGAATTCTCTTCATCATTTACTGTTCGTCAGAACTCAATGCAACGCAAACTGTTAGTTTGCGGGTTGCGAATCAACTGCTGAAGGACGACCACGCAAACTAACTGTTTGCGTTACGACCGGCGGCTTGGCCCCGCGATAGCGATAGCTGATTCGTTTCACGTAAGCTCGCGTTTCCTTATATGGTGGCACCTTGCCGCCAAATTTCATCACTGCGCCTTCGCCGGCGTTGTAGCTTGCCAGCACTAGATCGATCCGGCCGTTGAACTGCCCGATCAGTTGTTTCAAATAGCGCGTACCACCCGCGATGTTTTGTCCCGGATCCGACGGCCTGCGGATGCCAAACCGCGCGCTGGTGCCGGGCATTAATTGCATCAATCCGCGCGCACCCTTTGGTGATAAAGCGCGGGCGTTAAAGTGTGACTCTTGCTCCATCACACAGAAAATCAAATAGGGATCGACGCCATACTTTGCGCCGTTCTGTTTTATCAATCCGTCAATCTTCGCGTTTCCGGTCGTCCAGCCGCGGGCCTTTTTGGAAGAAGAGTCGGATTCGGCGGTGGTTTCCAATTCCTCGCGCTCAATGTGATCTATTCGAGCGCGCTCGACGAAAACTGCAAGTGAACCGCGCCGGTACCAGGCGCCTGCTGCAGATTCTGTCACGCTGTCAGCTTCGAAGCGGGCGCCACCGACCAGATAAATCAAAACGGGACGTCCATCAGAAATATCCGTATCTGGTGATTTGTCGACGCTATATACGTCGTCAGTCACTGCCGGACTAGCAGCGTTAGCGTTGGACGACGAACCGCGCTCAATTTTCTTCACGCGCTCTTTCGGAATCAGATGGCTCATGCCACCGCGCCGATACCAAGTCCCCTGCTCGCTTTCCCACGCTTCATCGGCTTCGATACTGCTGCCATCGGCGAGTTTCAGGCGAGCGTGTTCCGGCGCTGTGCGCATCGTCGCCGGCGGAGTCGCATGGTCAAGGTTCTTTTGCGCATGAGTGCCGGTAGCCGCCAAAGAAAGCACTGCGGCCACGGCAAGACCTTGAATAATGTTGCGAAGCGTTTGCATAACTGTTCTACAAATTCATCGGCTCATTCTGCGTAACGCAAACTGTTAGTTTGCGTCTCAACACGGTCGGGCCCGACACCGCAAACTAACAGTTTGCGTTACAGCTCAAGTGGATCGGCCAACTCGCTGTCGACCACTGCACAGTCAGCAGCGCCCGGCGCAAACCGGTAGGAGCCATCGAAGCTGTGCGATGAACCAAAGTAATTACGCCAGGCCACGTCCAAAACTTTGCTCGTAAGTTCCAGTGCTCCGCCTTCGAACAGGCAAATGTCGGTCGCACGATCGAGCAGGTCACGC
>JANLYZ010000102.1:0-3592 GCA_031365905.1 Chloracidobacterium sp.
CGAGTTGCTGCTGAAAGCGTTTGACTTTGATTACTCGTGGCCACTTCACAGCGCCCTGACTAACGTGTTGCAAGGCCGAGGCAGCGCTGCGGATTTGCGGTCTGCATGGGAAAAGGAAACCAGCGAGTGGCCGCGCGGCGCGCTGCATATGCGTTTCTCTGATAACCATGACGAGCGCCGTGCCATCGCGCGCTTCGGCGAACCCGGCGCGCTGGCGGCGTCGGCTCTGATGCTTACGTTGGATGGCGTGCCGCTGCTCTACAACGGAATGGAAGTTGGCGATACGGCGGAGTCGGGCGCTCCGGCGTTGTTCGAGAAGTTGCCAATCTTCTGGCCGATTGCGGAGCGGCGTCCGGAGTTTCCGCGTTTCTATAAACAGATGATGGTGTTGCGCCAGTCGAGCACGGCGCTTAGACGCGGCTCGCTTGCGTGGTTGAAAAATTCAGACGAGTCGCGCGTGTTGACTTACGTACGTAGCGCCGCGAATGAAGAGATCCTGGTGGCGATTAATCTTTCGAACCGCCCGTTTGTGGGCTCTCTGGAGAGTGGCAAGGGGAAGTTTGTAGATGTCACTCCGGATGTCGCAGCGCCGTTGCCGCCGGATGCGCCGGCGCCTGAACGCGCGGCGAGGAAACGCGCAGTGAATCTTCCTGTTCTTACACTAGATGCCTGGGGTTATCGGATCTTCCGCCGCGACGTGAAATAGAAGAGTCTGGCACGAGGCAGTGATGTGGCTTAGCGCGAAAACCCACGGCACTCAAGAGAACTGCTGGGACCGCGGGCGTCCCGCCCGCAATGAGCGCGCAGCGCGAACAAGATTTCTTACAAACCTCGGTCTCTAGCACCGGCGCGGGCAATCCGTCCTAGCTTTTGGTAGTGCCTGGTTCAGAGAACCCAAACAACAAGAAGAAATAAATCCTGTTCGCGCTGCGCGCTCATTGCGGGCGGGACGCCCGCGGTCCCAGCAGTTCTCTTGAGTGGTGCGGTTTCTTCTGATAGCTGACCAGCCCGGCCAGTCGCAACGCCTGCGGCATCTCCGGATTACGCATAAACCACAACCAGACATTACCCGTTCTGGCGTTCTCCGCACTCAATAAAATTATTCCGGCGTTAATTCCAATCACGTCGCTATCGACCCATCCGGTGTTCGGATTGAAGGCATCCACGAAACCATACCTACCGTAAATCTTCTCGCCATAGCGCTCCTTCATCGCCCGCAGCGCCGCGACGGATAGTTCGGGAGCAAACATTAGCGAGCCGCCCGCAGCAGAAGGAACCACGGTGCCGTCGATCTCCGGCGCGCGCGGTGGTCCACCCCAGGCTAGATAGCCCTTCGCGCTATCAGAAGCGGTGATGCCCCAGATGTTTGGTCCGTAGCCGGGAAACTCGTGCGCGAGGTTCATGCAGAAAGCGCGATGGGCAAGTGTTGCATTAATAGAATTCTGAAAGTAGTCGATCCGATCACCTTTGGTTTCGCGGCGGTTGCGGTAGTCAATCCAGGCATGGGCGTACTGATGCATGAAGAGCGGTACGCCGATGGTTGTGAAATACGCGTAGCCTTCATAACGATAACGATCGCGCCACAGGGCGGACCATGATGCCGGCGAGATTGGATGGGTTGGCGATCCAATTGCCAGCAAATAGAGGATAGTGTCTTCGCTGTAGGTGTCCCAGCGCGGCTTTAGAAAGCCAGTTTCCGGTTTCCAACCGTGCGACAGCAAGAGTGGATGACCGTTCAGCATCCAGCGGAAGTCGACGCGCTCGTAAATCTTCGTTGCCAGCTTTCGTATTTCCGGATCGCGAAAATACTGGCGCGCCGTTAACACGCCAGCCAGCAGCAGCGCCGTATCGATTGACGAAACCTCGCTCTTCCATCTTCGTTCGCCGGTTCTTGCGTCCAGCCAGTGATAGAACCAGCCGTGTTGCTGGAAAGCCTTTCTCGCAAAAAACTGCAGCGTGTTACGCGTGCGTTCCCGCGCTTGATCCGCAGTGATCCAGTTGCGCTCTGCGGCGATGCAGAGCGCTGTTAGACCAAACCCGGTGGCGGCGATGCTGGCGGTACCTTGATGGTTATTGTCGAGAGGGGCGCCGTCCATGCGGGCGCGATCGGGAACGAGCCCGGTTTGCGGATCGGCTTGTTCCCAGAAGTATTGAAACGAGCGGCGCTCAAGGTCTTCAAGAAACCCCTGATCGCTCGAAGAGAGGCGTTGCGAAATGGAAGGAATCGGCTGAGCCGACGCAACCGCGGCAAGCTGAGAGGGAATAGCCTGGCAAGCGACACCGATTAATAGTGCCCAACCCAACAGCCCGCGTGAAAGCTTTAACCAACCTTGATTCACACGAGGCCTCTGGGTTCCATCGTAATTACAAGCGGTCGACTCATAGGAATGGATCAACTGCGAACTTTGTCTCAATGACATCCTCCGAACTCGATCCAACCATCACCTTGAATTCGCCCGGCTCGACCACAAACTGCATTTCGCGATTCCAGAATCCGAGTTCGTCCGATGTCAGAAGAAATTCCAGATGCTTCTTCTCGCCTGCCTTAAGGCTGACACGCTGAAAGCCTTTCAGTTCTTTTACCGGCCGCGTCATGCTCGCTGCAACGTCGCGAATGTAGAGTTGGACTACCTCATCGCCCACGCGCTGGCCAACGTTTTCAACGTCGACACTGACCGTCAACTTCCCACCCAACCGCATTTGCGGCGCACTTACTGCCAGGTTTGTAATCTTAAACTGCGTATAGCTCAACCCATAACCGAAAGGGAATTGCGGCGTCCAGGGAACGTCGAGATACTTCGAGGTGTAACGGTTGTTCGCTTCCGGCGGACGACCGGTGTTCATGTGATTGTAGTAGAGGGGCACTTGCCCAACCGTACGCGGCCAGGTGACCGGCAGCTTGCCGCCGGGATTTACGTCGCCAAACAAAACGTCAGCGATCGCGTTGCCCGCTTCGCTGCCACCCATCCAGGCCTCGAGAATCGCGGGCACATTCTCCGCTATCCAGCCGATAGTCAGCGGCCGTCCGTTCATGAGTACGACGACCGTGGGTTTGCCTGTGGCATAGACCGCCTTCACGAGATCCATCTGACGACCGGTTAGATCGAGTGAACTCTTAGAAGCAGCCTCGCCAACCACCTCTGACGTTTCGCCTACAAAGACCAGAGCGACATCGCTGTCTCGCGCCGCGGCTACTGCTTCACTGAAACCCGCGGTTGAATCTCCCTCTATGTCACAACCTTTCGCATAGTTCACTTTCGTTTCAGGCGACACGCTAATCTTGATGCCGGCGAGTGGAGTTATCGTGTCTTCCGGCTTTCCGTCACCGCTCCACCAGCCAAGCGGCGTACGCTTGTCATCGGCCAGCGGTCCGATAACGGCAATCGAGTGAATAGACTTCTTCAGCGGCAGCGTTTCGCGATCGTTCTTTAGCAATACCATCGAGCGATCTGCGATTGCGCGCGCGGCCGCACGGTTATCGGGAGTTAATAACGCGGTCCGTTCGAGCGCTTCGTCGATGTACGGATGCTCGAAGAGCCCCAGACGAAACTTAATGCGCAAGATACGGCGGACCGCTTCGTCGATCGTGGCT
>JANLYZ010000220.1:0-4035 GCA_031365905.1 Chloracidobacterium sp.
CGGCGGCTGGGCGCGATAGTGGAATCGTCTGACGACGCGATCGTCAGCAAGGACCTGAATGCGATCATCAACAGTTGGAACAAGGGAGCCGAGCGAATATTCGGGTTTACTGCGGAAGAAGCGATTGGCCAACCAATCACAATTCTGATCCCTCCCGACCGTCATGACGAAGAGGCAGGAATTCTCGACCGCATCCGACGTGGGGAAAGAATGGATCACTTCGAGACCCTGAGGCAGCGCAAGGATGGCAGGCTGATCAATGTTTCACTGACAATTTCGCCGCTCAAAAATGAGGACGGGCAAATCATCGGTGCTTCAAAGATCGCGCGCGATATTACGCAAAGTAAAGAAGCACAGGAACGACTGCAACGCGCCCTCGACTTCGATGAAACCGTCATGTCCAGCATGGGCGAAGGTCTTTACACAGTTGATTCCGAGGACCGGCTGACGTTTATGAATCCGGCCGCCCAAAGAATCTTCGGTTGGACACTTGATGAACTGCTGGGACGCCGCATGCACGACGTGACCCATCACACTCGTCCTGACGGCACTCCATTTCCCGGCGAAGAATGCGCCGGTCTTCAGGTGCTGCGCGAAGGCAAGACACTTACGGAATACCAGGATGTCTTCATTCGCAAAGATGGCACTTTCTTCGACGTGGTCTATAGCTCATCAGTGTTGCGATCTGCCGACAAGCTTACCGGGCTGGTTGTTGTCTTCCGCGACATCACTGAACGCAAGCGAGCGGAAGAAGAAAATCGTTTTCAGGCCCGCTTGCTTGATGCGGTGGAGCAGGCCGTAATTGCAACTGACCTGAACGGGACCATCATTTTTTGGAATTCGTTTGCGGAAACTTTGTATGGCTGGCCGGCGGCCGAGGCGTTGGGTTCAAACATTCTCGAACTCACGCCGTCGCCGGCGATGCGAGAGAAAGCGGTCGAAATTCTGGAGTCATTGAAGGCTGGACAAAGCTGGACTGGAGAGTTTGAAGTTCAAAGGCGAGATGGCACAGTGTTTCCAGCCATGGTAACTGACTCCCCGATCATCAACGCTGAAGGAGAGCTGGTCGGCTTCGTGGGAGTTTCAACGGACAACACCTTGCGCCGCCGCGCTGAGCTCGAACGGGAGAATTTGCTGCTGCGCGAACGCGAGGCGCGCGCCGAGTCGGAAGCTGCCAATCGCTTGAAGGACGAATTCCTGGCAACGCTTTCGCATGAACTGAGAAATCCGCTGAACGTCGTGATCGGTTACTCCGAAATCCTGCGACGCAGCGACGAAAGCCAGAAACATTCTTTTGTTGTCAAAGTCGCGGAAACTATTCGCCGCAATGCCCTGGCCCAGTCGCAGTTAGTTTCAGATTTGCTTGATCTGTCGCGCTTGCAGATGGGCAAGTTGTCGCTCGACCGCCAACCCGTGTCGTTATCGACAGTGGTTACCGAAGCGGTTGAAACCGTCAGCGCTGATGCCAAAGCCAAAGGAATTGCGCTGCGCGTTAATCTGGCTGCGGAGGTTCTGTTTGTAGATGGCGACTCAGTTCGTTTGGGACAAATCGCCTGGAACTTGCTTAACAATGCGGTGAAGTTCACGCCTGCAAATGGTGAAATCCGAGTGACGCTGGATCAGGAAGGCGACCACGCTAGACTGGTTGTCAGCGACAGCGGTCAGGGAATAGCGGCGCAGTTTTTGCCGCATGTCTTTGAAATGTTTCGCCAGGAAGATGCGAGCAGTTCGCGCCGGCAGGGAGGCATGGGTATTGGCCTGGCGCTGGTGCGGCAACTGACCGAACTTCATGACGGCCGCGTGCAGGTTGATTCCCCCGGTGTTGATCGCGGAGCCAGTTTCACCGTTTGGATTCCTTTGTATAAACAAAGCTCAGAAGGACTGCGCTCGGAAAAGGTGAGCGCCAGCGGCGCGCTGCGCAGCAAATTTATTTTAGTGGTAGACGATTCTCCCGAATCAACCGAGATGCTGGGGAAGCTGCTTCAGATTGAAGGGGCGTTTGTTGAAATGGCAAGAAGCGGCGCCGAAGCTCTCGCGATCTCGAACCAGAAGCGATTCGATCTGATTATTTCAGATATTTCCATGCCCGAAATGGATGGCTATCAACTGCTGCGAGAGCTGCGCAAGCTGCCGCAGATGGGCAGCGTACCGGCGATTGCGTTAACCGGATACGGACGCAACGCCGATGTCGAGCGAGCGCATGCGGAAGGGTTCAGTGAACATTTGACGAAGCCCATTGATATCGACCAGCTCCTCGTGATCGTGCGCCGCCTCACTGACGGAAATGGCGGGTCGAATGAGGCAAAGCCAGGTGCATAACTCCTGAGGGAGTTCGCCGCCGCTTTTCGCGTTAGTAGCAGGAGTTCGAGACTCGCCGATTCTGCGAGGTCCCCTGACTCCTTATCACCGAGGAGGCAACGCTAATGAGCAAGACCACAAAAAAGGAACCGGAGACAAGCCTGGACAATAACCGCAGAGAATTTCTCAAGAGCAGCGCCGGCGCTGTCCTCGGCTTGGGTTGTCTTAGCCTGGGCTTGAAGGCGCAGTCGCCCGCGCAAGGTCTGCCGCTTGAGGACGCGCCAAACCGGCACAACATGATGATTGTCGGTAGCAAGACCGCCTACCTTTCTCACTTGCCGATGTTCGACGGAGTGAACCCGGAGGATCCGACCGAGTTTGCCTCACCGCACCGTCGCCAGGTGATTCTGGAAGCAACCTTTACCCAGGCGGGTAAAGACCTCACGCCGATTTATCTCGCCGATCGTCTGAGTCATCCAGAGGTAAGGATGTACACGCTCCAGCCGTCAGACTTTATTCTTGGACGTGTGGATCCAAACGGGATGGCGCTAAAGAAATTCGAAGGGAACTTGGTCTTTCGCGGCCACCTGGAAAGACGCCCGCGCCAGCTCATTATCGGCGCGCAGGGCTCATTTGATGTCAACGTCAAAAACGTAATTCACTTCCACAAGTTCAATCCGCAAGGCACTAAACCAACGCGCTTGGAATATCTGCTCTTCGGCAAGGGGCCCGAATTGTTCCTGGCCCACTTCATCACTCTGCCGAACGACTTTGATCAGATAGTTTCCATAAAGGCGCCAGGCCACGGACTAACGGACGCGCAACTTAGCCAGGGAATGCACGTCATAATTCCCAGCCGCGAGAACGCCCCGCTAAAGCGGTTGAAAGAGAAGGACAAGGCGCCGGGCGAGCTTCAGCTTCCCGGTGGTGCGCCCCGGACGCTGCCGATCGAAATTGTCAAAGAGTTTTATTTTGAGGAAAGCGAGTTGGACAACGCCGGGACCATGGGATCGACAAAAGAGGAGACAGACTCAGGGTTTCCCAGTAAGCCATTTGTCCCGCGCCCGTGAACCTCGCTGCCAGTACCACTCCTCAGATCTCTAGTCCCGTGAAGTTTGAAGTCGTCAAAGAGTTTTTACTTTGAGGAAGGTGAACTTAGAGTGCTGGCAATTTTCGACCCGACACCGGAAGAGATAAGGTCTGGGTTTCCAGCGTACAGGCTTTTCAAGTGCGCGCGCCCTCGCGTGTTTCGCCATCGATTCTTTCGAGATCTCGACCCGCATCTTCTGCCTTGAACGAACCAAGCTTCTCGAAGATCGCCAGTGCTTCCCGCAGCAACTGACTCGCTTTCGCCTTGTCACCCTCTTTTTCCGCTAACACGCCTAGCGAACTCTTAATGCTGCCAACTCTAAGCTTCGCGCCTAGGTTCTTAGCTGATGCTAACCCCTCATCGTAAAAACCACGCGCTTCCACGAAAGAGTTCTGTGCGACGCGTAGGTTGCCCAAACTCTCCAAGCACTCCGTTATATCCTCTTTTGCCCCTAGGGCTTTTAGGATGCCCAGGCTTTGACTAAGTAGAACCGCTGCATTCTTCAAATCTCCTTCGGCCAAACTAAGTGTTCCAAGTTGATGTGAAGTACCCGCTATGCTGCTTTTGTCGCCGAGCTTCTTTTCGATTTCCAAGCTCTCATTGTATAGACGACGTGCTTCGGGCCAATCTCCTTCTGCTTGGGCAAG
>JANLYZ010000134.1:0-3069 GCA_031365905.1 Chloracidobacterium sp.
CTTGCGGCGCTTGGCGCGGCTTTGTTTCTTCTGTTCCCGGCGGCGCGATTGCTTAAACGGAATGTGTTCCTGAAATTCATGTCTCAGGCCCTGCAATTTCTCCTGAGCCGCATGCTCGAATTCCTGTAAGCGTTCCGGGTCGGCTTCTTCAACTTTCGGTGAAAGCCAATAACGTTCCGCCAGGTAAAAGCCGGCGATGCCAACAACGACGATCACCAGTAACACTTTGCCGAGCCGCTGAAAGTCGCCGATGACTCCCATCACCGCGCCGCTAAAAAAATAGCCGGCGCCACTAAGCAAAAACACCCAGGCGAAACAACTCGTCAACGACACTAGCACAAAACGCACGTACGGCATGCGTCCGACGCCATGAAAGATGCACGACGCCCAGCGTAGCCCATAAATATATTTCGAAAGAAAGATCGAGAGCCCACCGAAATTTTTGGTCAGTCGGTCCATGCGCGGCTTGGCAGCGCGATAGAAGCGGAGATCGCGAACACCTTTGCGAAAAGTGCGGCCGCTGAGATAGGCAATGTTGTCGCTGAGGGTGCCGCCGAGCGTTCCCGCCAGCAGCACGCCGACGAAACTGTTTGGGCCGAAGAAGTGACTATGCGCGAGCACGCCCGCCACGAGCAGCGTTAGGTCCCCCTCAAACATTACGAGGAGAAAAACCGCATAAAGACCGTAGCGGCCGATGAAGTCGTAAAGGAAATCGAGATGCATATTTGGAAAGTGAGCAGTGAGCGGTGAGCAGTAAGCGGTATGAACGCGGAACTATCCAAACGAACTGCTTACTGCTTACTGCCTACTGCTTTCTCTCCTCGTCCGCCGGGGGCTTCACAACCAAAACGGGACATGACGCATGGCGCACTACCGCTTCCGCGGTGGAACCAAAAAGTATTCGTCCGAGTCCGGTGCGCCCATGCGATGAGATCACAATCAGATCAACCTGGCGCTCGCGCGCGACGCGCACAATCTCAGCCGCTGCATCACCGTGGACGATCAATTCCTCAACCTCCAGGCCGGCGCATTCCTCACATTCGGCAAACTTTGGCAGTTCGCGTTCGGCCGAGTCTTCGATCTGGTCGCTGATATCCGCAATCGGCAGCGGCTCGGTCATGCCGGAATACCCAACGCTCGGCACCATCGGCTCAATCACGTGCACACAAATTATCGAAGCTCCAAACGTTCGCGCCAACGACGTTGCATAAGTTAGCGCGTAGTTGCCACATTCGCTGAAGTCAGTCGGCAATAGAATTGAGCGTACCTGCATTGTGTTGGCCCTGGGGCCGTGGTCTTTAAGTCTTTGAACGGCGGCTCGTATGCTTGCCAAACCAAAGACCAAAAACCAAAGTCCGCGTTTGAGTTAGGCAATTCTACACGCAGGACGACGTGTTTGACAGCCCCTGTACCCTCGATTATGCTTCCGCTTGTTTCCTCAACTGAGCAGGTCACAGGAAGGTTGTTCAACCGCAATGCCGCCTACATCCGAGTCAAGTTTCATTGGCATCGAGCTTTCCGGGTCCAAACTCCGGGCCGCGACGGTGAACAACGAGGGTGTGATTGGAGAGCGCCACGAGGCTGAGTTGCAGGCTGACGGGCTGGTGGGACAGGTGGCCCAGTTAGTCAAACAGTTAAGCCAGAAAGCCAAGGCCATCGAGGCGGTGGGGATTGCGATTCCGGGTTTGGTTAACCGGCAAACGGATCGCGTCGTTGCTTCGCGAGACATTCCCGGGTTGGTTCGCGAAAATCTGCATGCTGAACTCATGGAAGCCACCGGCCTGCGCTTCGAACTCGAAAACGATGCCAACGCGGCCGCCTATGGCGAGTTCAAAATTGGCGCCGGTCGCGGGGCTCGCGATCTTTTCTACATCACTATCGGCGAGGGAATCGGCGGCGCAATAATTCTTGACGGCAAACTTTGGACTGGCGCTTCCGGCCTGGCCGGTGAAGTGGGCCATATCACGATCGACACGGACGGCGACGAATGTGTGTGTGGCAACACCGGCTGCCTCGAGACGGTGGCCTCAGCGCCAAACATCGTGCGTCGTGCCAACGACCGGCTGAATCGCGACGCTACCTCGTCGCTTTCAAAGTTGGCAATGAATAAGGACTTCACCGCGGACGACATGGCGCGCGAGGCAAAGGAAGGCGATGACTTTTCGCTGATGATGATTGAGCGCACCGGCAAGTATATTGGGACCGGCGTCGCCAGCGTCATAAACCTCCTGAACATCGAGCGGATCGTGCTCGGTGGCGGCGTAATGCAGGCCGGCGACTTGATCCTCAAGCCGATTATTCAAGAAGCGAAACGGCGCGCGTTCCAGCCTTGTTTTGAAGCGACCCAGATTCTCTTAGCAGCTCTCGGCGAAGACGCTGCGACCATCGGCGCCGCGATGCTCGCGCGCGACGCGGCGATTAGCTGAGACATCACGACCTAATCAGAACCAGGAGCAGTAGCGTCTTAGGCCGGTCGCTAATGCTCCCGGTTCTGCTTTTCACCTTACGCGGGCGGAAGTTGAAAAATTCCCCTCATCTGCTAAAGTACGTGACAACTTTGTAAGAATAATAGCTTAGACCAGGATGCTTGCGGACAGTGTGCGTTCTTGCATAAATACCTGCCGTGAAGGTTTCCACGCAGCTCTGCTTTCGAGCTGCGCGATAATCGGTGATTCGACCTCGATTATTGGCAATGAACGGTCCGCAACGCCACAGCGATGCCGCAAATTTTTCATCACAGTACGAACGCACTCGCGAAGCTGACGATCTATGGCGCGGTGTTTATCCTCGTGGCCGCGCTTTGGGTGACCGCGGAATTGAACCGTTCATCGTGGAACACTGGCCAATGGGTCGAGCGCCAACAGCCAGTCCAGTTTAGTCATAAGCATCATGTGGGCGACGACGGCATAGATTGTCGCTACTGTCACACATCAGTCGAAGTTGCCGCGTCGGCCGGTCTGCCGCCAACCAGTACTTGCATGAATTGTCATAAACAGATTTGGGCCGACAGCCCTTATCTGGAGCCGGTGCGCGCGAGTTTTCGCACGGGCCAGCCGATTGAGTGGATCA
>JANLYZ010000149.1:0-9017 GCA_031365905.1 Chloracidobacterium sp.
TTCTGATCAGCAAAAGAAAGTCGGCATGCTCTCCGGCGGTGAACGCAATCGCGTGCACCTCGCGAAGATGCTGAAGGAAGGCGCGAACGTTCTGCTGCTGGACGAACCGACAAACGATCTTGACGTAAACACGCTGCGCGCGTTGGAAGAAGCGCTGGAGAATTTCGCCGGCTGCGCGGTTGTCATCTCCCACGACCGTTGGTTTCTCGATCGCATCGCAACGCACATGCTCGCCTTTGAAGGCGACAGCAAAGTCGTTTGGTTTGAAGGAAACTATTCCGAGTATGAAGAAGATCGCAAGGCGCGACTTGGCGCCGCTGCCGATCAGCCGCACCGGATCAGGTATCGGCAACTGACGCGCGGGTGAATTGCTATCCGCAGATTACGCAGATTACACAGATTTAAGTAAGAGACGGAATAAAGAACGATAGGCAGCAGCACGGCAAGTCTTAGCAGGTAATTCGCAAGGATTTTGAATCTGTAAAATCTGCGTAATCTGTGGATGTTCCGTAGATGCCCAGAAAGCAACGCCCAAAACGAACAACTGATAACTCACCCGTAACGGCTGCGGCCGAACCTGTCTCCGCACAAAACCGTCTCCAAAACCTATTCGCTAGAACAAATCGCGGAATGTTGTTGGACGTTATAGTTTTCGTCCTCAACCTTTTCCTGATGCGCGTGCTGACGCGGCAAGTCACGAATTTTTACCACGAGGTTTCATTCGAGTCCCCGCTGGGACAACTTGCGGTCGGCAGCGTATGCGCAGCTATGTGGATATTGCCTGCCGCGGGCGCAGTCTTGAAACGCTGGGGCTTTCACGAGCGTCGCAACGCTCCATCACTTGACTCGGTCGAGAGTAACATCGGTGGCTGTCTGTTCAATCCCCTGATGTATTTCTCCCTCAATCTTGTGATCACTGCAACAGTGATAGCCAGCCTGGGGACATTTATTTTCGGACATCAGCGAATGGATACGGGCCCGGTCTTCATCACGCTGACATTCGCCGGCCTCGGGCTCACCATCGTGCAGACGGTCCTCATTTACCGCTATTTCTCACCACCAAAGAAACCACCGAAATGGGATTATCTGCGCACGCCACAAGCCGAGACACTCGGCGACGTCTGTCTCTTCCTGAACATGATTTTATTTCAGGTAGGCTGGAACCTGCTGACGTTTTCGCCGCTGCCCCATCCTTCAGGCGTAGGCGAATTTGTCGGCAGATTGTTCTTCCTGTGTTTCATCGCGCTCTTGATTTACTTCCCACCACGCATGTTTTATTTGGCGGAAGACATCCATCGCCGCAGCACCTGGCTGACAATGTTGCTGGCAAACTCTCCGGTCATTATTCGCGTCCTCATTGGCGTAGGCTCGAATTCGGCGAGCGGATGGTAAGGGCACCAGACCCGAAGACACGCGGCTCATGCCAGACGGCAGAATCGCATGAAGTAATGCGGAGTTGATAACTGAAGCGGCGCGTGCGAAAGGCGAGGAGTGGACCGTGATTGGGAACGCCTTGCTGTTAGCCGACCGGGACAGGCAAAGGAGAGGCGAGCTACTCCGCCATCTCGTCGTTAATCGACTTTAAAGCCCTTTCCAGCATGGTCCGATGAGCTGGATTCGTGGCGCCGGCGAGTTGGGTCATGATGCGCGAGCGCGAAAGTCGCAGCGACTCAAACTTAGCACTGCGAGCGCGTTCCTCGACTGAAGACGTGCCGCGATTTGCACGTGCCGCCGCCGCTTCCTGTTGCCGTTCGAACACTTCTTCCATCTTGCCGGCTACATCGTCGCCATCCCATCCCATGCCGCCACCTCCCCAAAAGTTTTATCCATCGTAACACCGATTGTAGGAATGCACACTGTTGGGCTTTCGAAAGTGAGTGTCGACTCTTTCAGAACCGGGAGCGGACCGGGGTCCCCGCGCGGGCAACCCGCGTGGGGTGGTGGTAGCGACCAGCCATAAAGTCTACAAGTCATTCTTGAGATATCCTCGATCGAATCTCAGGCGGGTCGCTACCGCTCTCGGTTCTGATGTGAGACGATTACGCAAAAGCCATGAGCGCGCCAGTAACCAAACAAGAGAAAAAGAAACTCTCACCCGCCGACGCCTGGCGTGATGCGCGCGAATTGATCTGGGAACACCGCTATCGACTGGCGCTGGGCCTGACGCTGATGATCGTTAGTCGTCTTGCCGGCCTGGTGTTGCCCGCTAGTTCAAAATACGTAATCGACGAAATAGGGCTCAAACATCGCACCCAACTGCTCGTGCCGCTCGCGCTCGCAGCCGGCGCAGCGACGTTGATTCAAGCGTTCAGTTCGTTTGGACTTTCGCAGGTGCTGGGTGTGGCAGCGCAGCGCGCAATCACCGAAATGCGAAAGAGCGTGCAGGAACATGTGGCGCGTCTGCCAATTCGTTATTTCGACTCGACGCAAACCGGCGTGCTTATCTCGCGCATCATGACTGACGCCGAGGGCATACGTAATCTTGTCGGCACCGGGCTGGTGCAACTCATCGGCGGTTTAGTGACAGCGGCGATAGCTTTGTGCGTACTTTTTTATCTGAATTGGCGGATGACTTCGATAACTTTGCTCGCGCTCGGTGCATTTGGCGGCGCGATGGCGTTTGCTTTTCAAAAGCTGCGGCCGTTGTTTCGCGAACGCGGTCAGATCAACGCGGAAGTGACTGGCCGTTTGACTGAATCGCTGGGCGGCATACGCATAATCAAGGCTTACGCCGCCGAGAAACGCGAGGAACTTGTTTTCGCGCGCGGCGCGCATCGGCTCTTTCGCAACGTCGCGCGTTCCATGACGGCGGTCTCCGCAGTCATGGCTTTTGCTACCACGATCGTCGGCATCATCGGCGTCATTTTTATCCTGGTAGGCGGTCACGACCTCATTGCGGGTCGCATGACGCTCGGCGACTTTGTCATGTACGTGATTTTTACCGGAATGGTGGCGATGCCGCTCATAGAAATCGCTTCCGTCGGCACTCAAATCACCGAAGCGTTTGCCGGGCTCGATCGCATTCGCGAGATCAAACGCATGGCGACTGAAGACGAGGACGACGCGCGGCGTCAGCCTTGTCCCGCGATCATTGGCGAAGTCGGGTTTGCGGATGTCAGCTTCGAGTATAACGACGACACGCCGGTCTTGAAGCACGTCTCGTTTCGCGCGCCCGCGGGCTCGACAACCGCGCTGGTTGGTTCGAGCGGTTCGGGCAAGTCGACACTGATAAGTTTGGTGATGGCATTTAATCGTCCGCTCGCGGGGACTGTTTCAGTTGATGGCCGGGATTTGGAATCTGTTCGCCTACGCGATTATCGCCACCAGCTCGGCGTGGTCTTGCAGGACAACTTTCTCTTCGACGGCACGATCGCCGAGAACATCGGCTTCTCTCACCCGCATGCAACGCGCGACGAAATTATCGCCGCGAGCCGCATCGCGCATTGCGAGGAGTTTATCAACGGCTTTGCCGATGGCTATGACACGATCGTTGGCGAGCGCGGCGTGAAGTTGTCTGGCGGACAGCGTCAGCGCGTGGCGATTGCTCGCGCAATTCTCGCCGAGCCACGAATACTTATCCTGGACGAAGCGACCTCGAGTCTCGACAGCGAAAGTGAAGCGATGATTCAAGATGGTTTACAGTCGTTGCGTCGTGGTCGCACAACGTTTGTGATCGCGCACCGGCTGTCAACTATTCGTAGCGCCGATCAGATTCTGGTGTTGGAGCAGGGCGAGATTGTTGAGCGCGGCACTCACGATGAATTGCTGGCAGCGAATGGTCGTTACAAACAGCTTTACGACAAGCAATATAATTTCGAGCGAAACCAGTTCATCAATCCCGGTGAGGATTTCACACCGGAGTTACCCAAAGCGGCGAAGGCGTCGAGGGTTTCGGACGCTCTGCCGACGAATTTGTAACGCTGGAGGGAACCGTGTCTCTTGATCTCTGTGCGCCCTCAGTGTTCTCTGTGTCTCTGTGGTGGCTGCGCACGAGAACTCACCACTGAGGCACAGAGCGCACAACGGCTGCACAGAGGATTGGCTGCATGCCAACAGACTGCTTCGCAGGCTGAGAGATTCTGGACCCTTACCCTAAGGAGATGATGATGGAGACTACACAAACTTTCGCAAACCACACACGTTGGCAGCCGCCGTTTCACTTTTTCGTTGCGCCGGTAATGCTCATTAATTTTGTCTGGGCTGTAGTGACCTTCGTCAAAGCGCCAGACAGGAACTCAGGTTGGTGGATCGTCGTCTCGCTGGCCTTATTAGTTTTGGCCTTCCTCGTCCGCTTGAACTCTCTCAAAGTTCAGGATCGGCTTATCCGGCTCGAAGAGAAACTGCGCTATCACCAACTCCTCTCCCCTGCCCTCGCGCAACAGGCTGGCGCGCTGACCATTCCACAGATTGTCGCGCTCCGCTTCGCCGGCGACGACGAACTCGAAGAACTGGTTAGCGCTACGCTAGCGGGCAAGTTCGCTAAACCAGGAGACATCAAGCAGGCAATCAAAAACTGGCGCGCAGATACGTTCAGGGTTTGAACTGGGGCGACGTTTGTAATCGCGGAGGGAAAACGCAGGTGTTTTCGGGTAACTAACTCACGACCTAAGCCACTGGAAGATCACCTCAAACAGGAGGCTTACAATGAATCCAGGCATGGCGATCACCCATAAAACGAACGCGATATTCCTTGAACGTTGCGCCTTGATGTAGTCAGGATCCGCGGTCTCGAGTCCACCAAATTTTACCTGCCAGCGGATCAGCATGACCATTACCACCAGGAACGTGAGAACAAACGCCCACGCGACTAGCGGTATGAAAGGAATAAAGCTGAGCCCAAGAAACACCCACATCGCGATTGCCGCTGTTCTCACATAGCTGGCATCGCTGTAGGCTTGATTGACCTTGTCCTGAACTTCCGCCGCGGCGATTGCAGCTTGCTGATCAATCGTAACCTTACAGAAAGAACACTGCTGCATGCTCTCGTTGACCATCTCATTGCAGTTCATGCATCTGAAGGTTTTTGGCTGCGCAAACATGATTGACGCTCCGAAAAGAATCGACCGATTGAGGTTCTACTTTGCCGAGGCCTGGCGATGTTTCGCGTCAGCGATGCGCTTGTAATTTGGATTGAGATACACAACCCGGCCACCAACGATCGTGGCGACGGCTGCGCCCGTCATGGGGCGGCCATGAAAAGGCGTATTGCGACTCTTTGATTTTGAGTTTGAGACGTCGAAGACCCATTCGCATGTGGGATCAAGAATCGTCACATCGGCATGAGCGTTCGCTGTCAGGCTGCCGCGATCCGTTAAGCCAAAAATGCGAGCGGGATTTGTCGAGCACAACTTAACCAATCGCTCCAGATCAATGATGCCCTGATTCACGAGATCAAAAGCAAGGCCGACCGCAGTCTCCAATCCGGTGATACCAAACGGCGCTTGATCGAATTCCAGATCCTTTTCGTCAGCATGGTGTGGAGCGTGATCGGTGGCAATCGCGTCGATCGTTCCATCGCGCAAACCTTCCAACAAGGCCGCAACGTGATCACGGCTTCTGAGCGGCGGACTCATCTTTGTGTTCGTGTCGTATTGTTCAAGGGCGTCGTCAGTTAATGTCCAATGATGCGGCGCGACTTCGCAGGTGACCGGCAGTCCCATTTCTTTGGCGCGACGAACGGCGTCTAGCGCGCCGCTTGTGGAAACATGCGCGATGTGAACTGAAGCGCCGGTTAGTTTCGCGAGCACGCAGTCGCGAATGACGTGTACATCCTCAGCCGCTGCAGGCATGCCGCGCAGTCCTAAAATAAGCGACCAGCGACCTTCATGCATTACGCCCCCCGCAGTCAGCGAAACGTCCTGACAGTGGTCAACAACCGTGAGATCAAACCCGCGCGCATACTCCATCGCGCGGCGCATCATGCCGGCGCTGGGCACCGGATGGCCGTCATCCGAAACAGCGATGATACCGGCGCTTTTCATTTCGCCCATCTCGGAAAGTTCTTTGCCACCGCATCCTTTGGTAATCGATCCGATCGGGAAAACGTTGGCGAGCTGCGCGCGTTGCGCCTGTTCGATGACAAAGCGTGTCACGGCGGGACTGTCGTTTACCGGATCAGTGTTGGGCATGGCGCAGATGCTCGTCCAACCGCCAGCCACTGCCGCGGCTGCGCCACTCGCAATCGTCTCCTTGTATTCAGCACCAGGCTCACGCAGATGCGTGTGCAGATCGATGAAACCCGGAGCGACAACCAGGCCAGTCGCGTCAAGCACCTCAACATCGCTGGGCTTTTCCGCTCCGCGCTCAAGGACGCCAACCACACGTCCATCTTCGATCAAGAGATCGCGACCGGTGTTAATTCCTTGCGCGGGATCGACCACATAACCATTGGCAATTAGGAGCTTCATATTTCGGTTGTAACGCAAACTACCAGTTTGCGTTACATCAGTGTCCCTTCTCTCCCAGTTCGCTGTGGCCGCCGCCGGCAAGCAGGTAAAGCACCGCCATGCGCACGGCCACGCCATTTGTTACCTGATCCAGAATCAGTGAACGACCGCCATCAGCAATTTCCGACGCCATCTCAATGCCGCGATTGATTGGGCCCGGATGCATCACAATCGCATCCGCTGCCGCATGTTCCAAATGTTTCAGCTTGAGTCCGAAATGAACTGCATACTCGCGCATCGAGGGAAAGAACGCTGCGTCCTGTCGCTCGCGTTGAATGCGGAGAATCATCACCACATCAGCGCCTTCAATCGCGTCTTCGATCGTTTTCTCAACGCGTAGCCCTTGCTCTACGAGTTCGCCGAATTCCTGCGGCACTAAGGTGCCGGGGCCGGCGACGCAAACCGTCGCGCCAAGTTTTGTCAGCAGGTGAATGTTTGAACGCGCGACGCGCGAGTGCAGCACGTCACCGATGATCGCAACCTTAAGACCTTCGATTTTTAACTTGTGTTCGCGAATCGTCAGCGCGTCCAGCAGCGCCTGCGTGGGATGTTCGTGGGCGCCATCGCCGGCGTTGACGATTGGGGCGTTGCCCATTCTGGCGAGATGTTGCGGCGCTCCCGCCATCGAATGCCTCACCACGATGCAGTCAGGCGCCATCGCTTCCAGATTGCGCGCGGTGTCGAGCAAAGTTTCGCCCTTGCTCACGCTCGAAGTGGAAACGCTGATGTTGACGGCGTCAGCGGAGAGTCGTTTGGCGGCAATCTCGAAGGAAGTACGAGTGCGCGTAGATGATTCAAAGAAAAGATTGATGACAGTGCGACCACGGAGTGCCGGCACTTTCTTGATTTCGCGGCGGGAGATATCGCGAAACGTTTCCGCTGTGTCAAGCAGATGTGTGATCTCGCCGGCTTCAAGTTCGCGGATGCCTAGTAGATGTTTGCGAGTGAAATTCATTGGTAGTAGTCAGTGGTCAGTGGTCAGTAGTTCCCTTCTCCCCAATTGCTTTCTTACTTCCGGGTTTCAAGGTTAGCGGACCGATTGAGTTTAAGTAGGCGTTGAGCATGGGCGCTAACTCATCGATCATCGGCTTAAGTCCAGCGGTTTGTTCTGCGGTAAGAAGATTTCGTTTGTGCGATCTTCGAAGCCAATGCTTAGTTTCATTCAGCGAGCCCCTCGCCATTCTGACAAAACGACGATTATCTAGAAAGGTACCGCGTCCAGATCCCTCGGCAATGTTTGCGCCAATGCTGTCAGCAGCACGAACGAGTTGCTTGCCCACAGTGTCTCGCTCAAAGTAGCCCCAACGTGTAACGATTTTCCAAAGTTCATCCGCCAACTTCTCAGACAACCTGTAAACCCGCAGCTTCTCAAAATTGGACCTTTCCATCTCTGCCTCCTTTAGTCGTAACGACTCTTTAGTCTGCTTACCTGGCTTAGAGTCCTACAACAAAACAGAGACCACTGACAACGGACCACTGACAACGGACCATTTACAAACGATACAAAAAAGCGGCCATCGCTGGCCGCCTCTTTCAACCTCCGTTGGCCGCTTCCGCCGCGGGCCTTTCGACAATTACGACGCTTTCTTCCTCGTCGAATTCCTGGAGCATCACCTTGATGATCTCGCTCTTTTTCGTCGGCACCAATTTGCCGATGTAGTCCGCCTGAATCGGCAGCTCGCGATGTTCCTTGCCTCGGTCGATCAGCACGGCAAGTTGGACACGCTTCGGCCGGCCAAAGTCGATCAACTGATCGAGCGCCGCGCGAATGGTGCGACCGGTGTAAAGCACATCATCAATGAGCACGATGTTGCGGTTCTCAATATCACCGGGCAGGTCTGTCCGGTTCACAATGGGCTTGGCGCCGACAGTGGAAAGATCGTCGCGATACAGCGTGATATCGAGAATGCCAACCGGCGGCCGGCTGCCTTCGAGGTCTGCAATCTTGTCGGCCATTCGTTCGGCGAGCGGTACGCCACGGCGGCGTATTCCCACCAGATACAAATCACCGGCACCGTGGTTCTCCTCGACAACTTCCGACGCCAAACGGGCGAGCGCGCGATTGATTCGCGGGCTGTCCATAATGCGTGCCTTCTCGATGAAATCCATTTCGCAGGATACTAACAATAACGATTGGGCCGTGACAAGCAGACGCCGACGAGGGTACTGATTCAGTTTGCGCGACCTCTAATTCACACCGCGGCTTCAGACCGATGACCAGAAACTTCTGGTAAAGAACGGGGAACCGTTTCAACGGTTTACTTTTTGTTTAGGTTGCCATA
This sequence comes from Chloracidobacterium sp., assembly GCA_031365905.1. Lineage (GTDB taxonomy): Bacteria > Acidobacteriota > Blastocatellia > Pyrinomonadales > Pyrinomonadaceae > PSRF01. The sequence continues at coordinate 8,729 of JANLYZ010000149.1, forward strand.
AGGCCTGAAACCGGTGAAACGGTTAGCTTGCACCGGAGAGCCTTCACATCACCGGGCTGAAGCCACGGTGTGAACAAGAATCATGACGGGAACGGTTCAGTCCTATTTAAATGAAGCCCCTGGGTTTGGGAAATTGGCGTTTCACCTAAAGCTCATCTAACATGGATCCGTTTTCAGGCGTCGGTAAAAATCCCATGGCACAACTCCCGCGAGCGAGACGAAGTGGTCTCATTGTTGAAGTACTTCCAGACGAATTGCTTGTCTACGACTCTGATCGTGATGTCGCTCT
>JANLYZ010000171.1:0-2879 GCA_031365905.1 Chloracidobacterium sp.
GGCGGCGCCTTGCAGCATGAAGTCGTCTTTGTCTGGAGACTCACCGAAGCCCAGCCACCACAGATCTGTCGGATCAAACGCGCCCTGGTAAGCAAGATTGTGAATTGAAAAAAGCGTCTTGATGGGTCGAAAGAATTCGTCCTGACGACGGCGCGCGCGTACCTCCATCATCGCGAAACCGCAGGGCCAGTCGTTGCCATGAATAACATCAGGCTGCCAATCAAGATGCTTGACCAGGGCAAGCGCGGCGCGGGAAAAAAAAGCGAAGCGTTCGTGGTCATTTGAGTAGCCGTAAATTGAAGGCTTGGAAAAGTATTCCGGCGCATCGATCAAATAAGCAGGCGCGCCTGCCGCGTCGCTCTGATAAACGCGCGTTGGCCTGACTTGCCCGCGCCATTGAACCGGCACCTCTTCAATCACCGCATCACTCAGAATGCTACGATCGATTTGCTGGTAGAGCGGAAGGATGGAACGCGCGTCAACGTCGTGTTTCGCAAGCGCCTTTGGAAGCGCGCCGGCGACGTCGGCAAGTCCACCGGTCTTGGCGAAAGGCACAACTTCAGATGAAAGAATAGCTATGCGCAAGTTGTTAGGAGGTTGGAGCTACGTCGCGGTTGGGGCTGTTTAGGGAAGATCCTCCGCAGGTTTGTCGCATCTAAACCGATCCTTCCACTTATTAAACTCGTCAAAATCGCGAAAGCGGAAAACACCCTTAGGATGCGGTAGTTTATTCGTAGCAAGCTTAGAGGATTCTAAAGGAGCCCGCCGCTCGGAGATAGACTGCGAGGCTTCGTTGTGTTCTCCGGTTACCATTCTTCGCTATTACTCCGAGTAAACCGCAGTCTTAGCTTTGCATTGATGCCAGGAACTCCGCGTTTGACTTCGCCTTCTCAAGCCGTTCGAGCACCACTTCCATTTGCTCAACCGGCGACAGCGGATTCAAGACCCGACGCATCACCCAAATCCGGCTGAGGTCTTCCTTGCTTAGCAGGAGTTCTTCCTTGCGTGTGCCGGAGCGCTGCAGGTCGATAGCAGGGAACAGTCGCTTGTCGCTCAAGCGACGATCCAAGTGGATTTCGGAGTTACCCGTTCCTTTAAACTCTTCGAAAATGACGTCGTCCATGCGCGAGCCGGTATCGATCAAAGCGGTCGCTATAATCGTCAGCGAGCCGCCCTCTTCGATGTTGCGGGCCGCACCGAAGAATCGCTTCGGGCGTTGCAGCGCGTTTGAGTCAATACCGCCAGAAAGAATCTTGCCGCTGGGCGGAACCACCGCGTTGTGTGCGCGCGCCAGGCGCGTAATTGAGTCGAGCAAAATAACCACGTCGCGCTTATGTTCCACTAGTCGCTTGGCTTTCTCAATCACCATGTCGGCAACCTGCACGTGACGCGTTGGCGGTTCGTCAAAGGTTGACGAAATCACTTCGCCGTTCACCGAACGCTGCATGTCCGTGACTTCTTCCGGTCGTTCGTCAATCAACAGCACGATCAGCGTTACTTCAGGATGATTTTGCGTGATGGAGTTGGCGATGGTCTGAAGCAACATCGTCTTACCGGTGCGGGGTGGAGCGACGATCAACCCGCGCTGACCTTTTCCCAGCGGGGTAACGAGATCAATTACGCGAGCGGAAAGATTTTCCTGCGTCACTTCCATCTTCAGCATTTCGTCCGGATACAACGGCGTAAGATTGTCGAAGAAAACTTTCTCGCGGGCCTGATCTGGAGACTCGAAATTTATCGCTTCCACTTTGATCAGGGCGAAATAGCGTTCGCCTTCCTTTGGCGGACGAATCTGCCCGCTGACGGTATCGCCGGTGCGCAGATCAAATTTCCTTATTTGTGACGGCGAGACATAAATGTCGTCAGGTCCGGGAAGATAGTTGTATTCGGGAGCGCGCAGGAAACCGAATCCGTCCGGCAACGTCTCGAGGACGCCTTCGGAAAAAATCAAACCGCTCTTCTCCGTCTGGGCCGCCAGCACCTTGAAGATCAGCTCCTGCTTGCGCATTCCGGTAGCGCCGGGGACGTCCATGCCCTTGGCGATGCTGGTTAACTTGGAGATCGACATCTCCTTGAGATCGGCGAGGTTTAGAAAACCCTCCCCGCCAAACTCTCGACCACCGCTTTCCGGAGCTTCAGCCGTCGCGACGGTGCCGTCGTTTTCTTCGTTACCGCCGTCGTTGTTAGCGCTGGACGCGCGTGAGCGTGTTCTCTGTGCCATATCAATTCATCCTATCGCTTCGCTTTGTTATTCTTTCGTGGCAGGCCGGTAGTATGGCGGCCGTATTGGTTTCGGGTTGTGGAGGTTTTGAAACTGAAGAGATCGTGTGGCCGGCAAATAGCCGCTAGTTAAGCCGCTATGTTGGGGGCGCTATTTGCGGGTTACAGCGCGATTCTCTTCAAAAGTCTTTATGCAAATTTCCTCGCTATCGAGCGGGTTAGAATTTCTGTTTGGATGCGCCGTACAGCGTCATTCGTAGTCCTGGGTAAACTCAGATTAACAAAAGGGGCTTTGAGAATTGTAACGCTAGACTCTGCTGCAAAAATCCTCAGGCCGGGTGCGGGTGATTGAAACCGGCCAGAGCGCTTTCGATTGCCCGCCAAATCTCAGGGCCACCGCGGCCCGTCTTAGCGGAAAAAGTTACCACGCCATCCTCGCTGAACACGCGCTTAACGCGTCCCAAACTCTCTTTCAGCTCGTTGTTAGATAGCTTATCGGATTTTGTGGCAACTATTAAACGCGGCCTGGCACTATGCTCAAGCCATTCGTGAAGCTGCAAATCCAATGTTGTGGGTTCGTGGCGCGAATCTACGATGTGAATTGATAGCACAAGCTGCTCTCGCTTGGCAAGGTAGCTGCTGACCATTTCACCCCAACT
>JANLYZ010000175.1:0-5476 GCA_031365905.1 Chloracidobacterium sp.
ATTGCTTCCGCGAGCGCGAAAAAATTCTCAACCTGATCGAGGCTGCGTCAGGCGGACGATTGACGCCGTCGTATTTCCGCATCGGCGGCTTGATGATGGATTTGCCTTCGGGCTTCGAGCGCCGCGTACAACAGTTCCAGGACGGCTTTCTTAAGTCAGTCAACGAATTTCATACGCTGCTTACCGGAAATCGTATTTTTCAGAAGCGTACGCAGGGCGTTGGTCTTATCTCGGCGGAAGATGCGATCGACTGGGGACTTTCGGGACCATGTTTGCGCGGCAGCGGAGTCAACCTGGATATCAGGCGTGCGAATCCCTACACGGGTTATGAGAACTACGATTTTGAGGTTCCAATTGAAACTGACTGCGACGTCTGGGCGCGTTATCTGGTGCGCATGCGCGAACTGAAAGAGTCGCACAAGATTGTCGCGCAAGCACTCGCAAAACTGAAGCCGGGTCCGGTGAAAGCCGATGCACCGAAAGTAGTGTTGCCGGATCGCGAAGCGATGAAGACGCACATGGACGCTCTGATTCATCACTTCCTGATCGTCGCTGAAGGTTTCGATGTACCTGAAGGCGAGGTCTATCACGCGATTGAAGCTTCCAAAGGTGAACTCGGCGTGTACGTGAAGTCCAACGGCGGGCCCAAGCCTGCGCGCGTGCATTTCCGCGGGCCAAGTTTTGTAAACCTGTCTGCGCTTCCGCACATGTCGGAAGGTGAGATGGTGGCAGACATCGTCGCGATCATCGGATCGTTGGATATTGTTTTGGGCGAGATTGATCGCTGAACTGGTCTTTGGTCTTGGTCTTGGCTATTGAGTGGGGAGCTTCTGGAGAAGTTTCTTGATTCCAAAGACCAAAGCCCAAAGGCCCAAAGCCTAAAATAAGAATGAGCACGCAGCCCATACAGATTCAGCCATTATCGCAGCCGGTAGACATTGGCGACGAGGTGGCTTCGTTTTCGCCGGCGATTGAGGCGGAGATTGATGCGCACCTCGCGAAGTATCCGGTGAAGCGTTCCGCGATTCTGCCGTTGATGTTCGTTGTGCAACGTGAGCGCGGCTATTTGGATCCACCGGGAGTTGCGTATCTCGCTAATCGTTTAGGCTTGCGCATCACGGACATTTGGGAAGTCGCGACTTTCTATTCGATGCTGCACACTGAGCCGGTCGGTAAGTATCACATTCAAATTTGCAAAACGCTTTCGTGCAAGATCATGGGTGAACCCGGAATCACCGAGCACGTTTGCAGTCGCCTCGGAATCAAACCCGGCGAGACGACGGCCGACGGCAAGTTTACTGTTTCTCTGGTTGAGTGTTTGGGCTCGTGTGGCACGGCGCCGATGTTCCAGATCGGTTTTGCTTACCACGAGAATCTGACAGCGGCGAAGGTCGATCAGATTCTGGATTCGTTGCCGTAACTGTTTACGATTTCCAATTCACTATTTACTAACCAATGTTTATCGGCGCCATCGGATGTGAACCTCTTCAGCTCGCGCGAGTTCATCTCGAGAACTCGCGGTCGCTCGACGTCTATCGCCAACATGGCGGTTACGAAGCGCTCAAGAAAGTGCTGTCGGGAATGTCGCCCGAGGACGTCATCAATGAAGTTAAGAAGTCGGCGTTGCGCGGACGCGGCGGCGCGGGTTTTCCGACCGGGATGAAGTGGAGTTTTGTTCCCAAGGATTCACCGAAGCCGAAGTATGTGGTCTGCAACGCCGACGAATCAGAACCGGGCACGTTCAAAGATCGCTACCTGATGGAACGCGATCCGCACATGCTGATCGAAGGCATGCTCATCGCCGCTTACGCGTTGGGCGCAAAAACAAATTACATCTACACGCGTGGCGAGTACCGCTATCTAATCGACATCATGGACGTGGCGTTGGCTGAGGCGCGGGCCGCCGGCTTGCTTGGTGAAAACATCCTCGATTCAAACTTCTCTTCTGAGATCTATACGCATACCGGCGCGGGCGCCTACATCTGCGGCGAAGAGACAGCGCTACTCAGTTCGCTTGAAGGAATGCGCGGCCATCCGCGCATGAAACCGCCCTTCCCTGCCGTCTCCGGTTTGTATGCGAGTCCAACTGTCGTGAACAACGTGGAAACGCTGACCGCTGTGCCTGACATTATCAAGCTAGGCGGTGAGGCTTATCAGAAACTGGGAACAGAAAAGAGCGGCGGCACGAAGCTTTGGTCAGTCTCCGGCCATGTAAATCGTCCCGGCGTCTATGAACTGCCGATGGGCTACGACGACATGGAAAAGTTCATCATGGAAGACTGCGGTGGAATGTTGAATGGCAAACAACTCAAGGCCGTGATTCCCGGCGGCTCGTCGGTTTACGTGATGCGCGCCGATCAAATCATCGGCAAAGACGTGCGCATGGACTACGAAGGACTAGTCGCGGGCGGCTCGAGTGTCGGCTCCGGCGGATTCATCGTGATGGACGAGTCGGTTGATATTTTCGAGTCGACGAAGAACCTGACGGAGTTTTACAAACACGAGTCGTGCGGTTGGTGCACGCCCTGCCGTGAAGGCACTGACTGGCTGGTAAAGGTCTTCAAGCGCGTCGCGAACGGTGGTGGGCGGCCGGAAGACGCGCAGTTGCTGCTCGACATCTGTGACAACATCGAGGGGAAATCGTTTTGCCCGTTGGGTGATGCAGCGTCGTGGCCGATTCAGTCGGCAATCAAAAGGTTTCCGGAAGATTTCAAGAAGCACCTGATGAGTAAAAACTAAGGGCCAATCATGTCTGAAATTAGGGAAGCTTGATAATGATAGTGCCACTAAAAAAACTTGAAGTTCGGCAAGACGAAGATGGCGTCTGGATCGCCAAGTCTAAGCTGCTGCCAGGTTGTCATGCCCAGGGCAAGGATCGTGGTGAGGCAATCTTGCGTTTTCAGGAAGCAGCAAAAGCGCATCTTGAGGCTTTGATGGAAACGGGTCGTCCAATACCCGCGGCGTTTCGGGAAAAATTCGTACTGGTGGCTTAATTGGCGAAATACCCGTCTTACAACTGCCGGGAGTTGGAGCGCAGACTTAAACAAATTGGCTGTGAACTAGTGCGAACAACTGGCAGCCATCGTCACTTTTCTAATCCGTTTCAGCCGGACCGGTTGATCACTTATGCGTATCACGCTGGGGATGTTCCCAGGGGAATAATAGACGACATCACCAAAGATTTAGGCATTACGCGCGACGATTTTTATTTCAAGAGATTCCCTAAGTAATGAACACTGAAGTAATCAAAGTCACCATCAACGCCAAAGAATTCGAAGTGCCAAAAGGCGCGCGGCTCATCGATGTCTGTCGCGACAAAGCTTTCGATATTCCGTCGTTCTGTTACTACTCCGATCTCGCGTTGCAGGCCTCCTGTCGCATGTGCCTGGTGCGGATCGAGAAGATGCCTAAGCTGCAAACGTCCTGCACGATCATCTGCACAGACGGCATGGTGGTGACGACCGAGAGCGATGAAATCGAAAAGGCCCAGCGCTCAATGCTCGAGTTTCTGCTCGCCAATCATCCGCTTGATTGTCCCGTGTGCGATCGTGGTGGCGAATGTGAATTGCAGGAGATGACGTTTGACTGGGGCAACCTCGAAGAGCGTTTCACCGAGAAGAAGAACTACCAGCCCGAACGTTATCTGTCACCGATGGTGGCCAACGATCCGCAGCGCTGCATCCTTTGCAAACGTTGCACGCGCGTGTGTGATGAGTGGATGGGCGAGGACGCGATTGAAGCCGGGGGACGCGGCGCGAATACAGTGATTGGAACTTACGGCGGCTGGCTCGACTGTTCGCAGTGTGGCAACTGCATCGAAGTTTGCCCAACCGGCACTTTGCTGGATGGCACCTATCGCCACCAGGCACGGCCCTGGGAGTTGTCGCAAACCATCTCGACCTGCACCTACTGCTCCGACGGCTGCCAGATGTCGCTGGGTTCCCGCGGCGCTGAGCTGATGCGGATTGTCGCGCGCGATCGCTATGTCAACGGGATCAACGGCGAATTCCTTTGCATCAAGGGCCGCTTCGGTCATCCCTTTGTTAACCACGAGGCGCGTATCCGGACGCCGTTGATTCGTTATAAGAAGGGCGGCAAACTGATCCCCGCAACCTGGGATGAGGCGATTGTTCACGTTGCGAAAAAACTCGATGCGATCGTTGACGAACACGGACACGACGCGCTCGCTGTGGTCGGCAGTCCACGGCTGACGAATGAAGCGAACTACTTGCTTTATAAATTTGCCACTGAACTTGTCGGAACCAGCAACTTTGCGGTGACTGATACGTCCGACTTGAATCCATTCTTCGATAACCTCGGCGGCCCCCTGGCGACGCATCGCGACATTCGTTACGCGAAAACGATTCTATTGATCGGCGGCGAACCGGAAGAGTTGCAACCGCTAACCGGGAAACAGATTCGCCAGGCGGTTCGGAATGGCGGCGCAAAGTTGATCGTCATTAACAGTGCGCCCATCCGATTAACGGAACAAGCGGCGCAGTTTGTTCACATCAGACCGGGAAGTGAAGCGGCAGCCGTGCTCGCTTTGGCCAGCAAAGCAAACGAAGCGCTGGCGCTCGAGAAGCTCGGCATAGAGGCGGAGGTCCTGCAAGCCATCGGCCGCACGATCACTGAGACTGAAGGTGATCTGGTAATCATGTTTCCGTGCGAGCTGAATGCAGCGGCGCTGGCTGTGCTCGCACAGTTGCCGTACGCCTTTCGCGCGGACGGACGGCGCGTGTTGCTGCATCCACTCCCGCTCTACAACAACAGCGTCGGCGCGCACAACATGGGCATGACGGGCGGCGCCATGAACGCAACGCAAATGCTTGACGCCGCCGGCGCCGGCATTCGCGCGCTTTACGTCGCCGGGAGTTTTCTTCCGGAACATCTGCGCGATCGCGAGGAAGCGCTCGGCAAACTCAACTTCCTCGTGGTCCAGGAGCTGTTTGAAACTGACACGACGGCCTTCGCGGATGTTGTGTTACCGGCTGCTTCCTTCGCCGAAATCGATGGCACGTTTACCAACAACGACGGGTTCGTGCAGCGTGTGCGCCAATCAATTCCGCCGGTCAATCAGGCGAAAGCGGATTGGATGATCACGGCGCAATTGGCTGCTGAGCTGGCCCTGGATTTTGGTTTTGCTTTGTCAGCGAGCGCTGTCTTCAATGAAATCGCCGAGCGCATTCCGGCGTATGCAGGTTTGCGGTATCCGGTGCTGAAAGATGAGTCGAATCCGCTGCAGGCAAAATACAAGATTTCGGAGCAACGTGATCTGGCGCCGGAGTTGAACACGCTTCGCGAGGCGGTTCAGGCGCTGCCGTCAAACGGCGACAAGATTAGTGTGACGCCAAAGGTTGGTCACGAACTCTTCAAGCCTGGAACCCTAACTGGAAAGGTGCCGCAGTTTCAGTTGCTCGCGGAAGGAAACCCACGACCAGATACCGTCAGGGTGTCACCGCTCTATCAGATTACG
>JANLYZ010000184.1:0-3965 GCA_031365905.1 Chloracidobacterium sp.
GTGATTTCTTCCCCGGGCTCGATGTCGCGCAGGGCGAGGAAGAGTATGTGATCGTAAAGAATCTTCATGTAGGCGTTGGGCTCGCAGGAATGATTGATGTAGTGCGTGCCGTTGCCACCGCGGCTACCGTCAAGGCTCCAGCGCGTGTTGATTGCACAGATGCGTAACCGGCGCCGGTTCGCGCGGCGGTTGGCCTCGGCTTCTGTAATTCGCTCGCCAGTGTACTCCGCTATTTTCCGTCGGCCTTTGAAACGAGTAACTGCAAAACAGCCCTTGCCTTCAATCGGAGATTTCCTGATGGATAAACCTGGGGCGAGTTTTAGTTTCATGTCTCTTTGGAGTGCGCTGACCTGTCAGCGCTTTCGCAGGTCGCGACCTGTCGCGACCACGCTAAATGAGAGCAACCAAGAGCCTGGGCGTCAAGCCGCCCAGAGCCAAAGTGGCGACAGGTCGCCGCACTCCAAAAAAGTTGGCCGCCTACGTTTTTTAACGTGGCGGCCAACTGAAAATACTGGGAGCAACTGATTACTTAGTCTTAAAGCTGCGAGCGATGAGATCCGTCTGGTTGCGAATTTTCGCCAGCTTATCGCGCGCCCCGCTGAATCTCAGCGCGTAGATCGTGCGGTTGTCGGCCTGCAAATAATAGATGCGGCCCATCATTGGCTTAGCCGACTTGATGAACTCGTAGGTGACGGTGACACCGTTCAAACGACCGGCAAACTTCTCTTCTTTTCCACCCTCAATAAACCCGGGAAGAAATCTCAACTTTTGATCCAGATCGCGACGCGCCAGCTCCGATGGCGTGGTGTCGGCGTCCACCACTTCCTTGCGAATCTGGAGGTAACCCTCCAGGCGATCGCCGTTAATGAATTCGGCGTGGTCGTGAGCCGCATCAGGCTCGCTGATAACTTTCCAAACTGTCGAAGGAAGCTCGAGCGTGTATTCGCCGCCGTCATATGTTTCCTGGGCAACTGCCATAGCGCCGCCGGCCGTCAGCAGGAACAAAACAAACCCGGCTATCAGATGTTTCATTTTCTTAATTCAACTCCTTGGGGATCCTTGCTCATCTATTTAGGGTCAATCGGTAAGCGTGCCGGGTTATTTTACCCGAATTTGATGCCGAGCCCCACTAGCCTCGTTGTCCTCGAACGACCACCGCAAGTGTTTGTTGCCGCCGCTTTCGAATACACGCTCCTACTTATTTTACTACTCTGGCGATTAATAACTCTTCTGAGACGAAACCCCAGGAACGAGAGTCACTGGAATTGTCCCGATTATCTCCTAACAAGTAATACGAGTGCGCCGGTACAGTGACCGGAGCTTCCGACATGGGCGCCTGGTTCATCCTCGGATCGACATACGGCTCGGATAACTTTGTACCATTAACCCAAACCTCAGGCGCTCGAATCTCGACGGTATCGCCGGGCAAGCCGATCAAACGCTTGATGTAACCTTTCGCAGGATTGTTCGGATACTTGAAAACAAGAATGTCTCCTCGCGCCAACTTTGCTTTTGATGCGGCATCAAGCTTTTCCACCTGCAACCACTCGCCATTCTTGATCGTTGGCAGCATCGATGTTCCTTCGAAAATTACAGTTGAATGCCCCGAGGGAGAACAACTGAGCAACGTAGAGAACACGAGCAGTGTTAACAGAATTCGCCACGGGAAGATTGACTGGAGCTTCATTGGCGTAGGCAACTCGCCTTGGGATGCGTCGCTCACGTCGCAGAAGTTGTGCTCGCGATCGCTTCCCTCTGAATTGCTATCAACGACTGAATTCCTTTGGCGGCCAGCGCGAGTAAGCTCTCCATCTGCTCGCGTGAAAATGGCTCGCGCTCGGCTGTTCCCTGAAGTTCGATGAAGCGGCCGTCACCGGTGCAAACAACATTCATGTCAACTTCCGCTCGCGAATCTTCGTCGTATTTTAAGTCGAGCAACGCAACGTTCCCAACAATGCCGACACTGATTGCAGCGACTTCATTAGTAATAATGTTTCGCTGTACCTTGCCGATGCGAAGCAGCCGGTTGGCAGCCACCGCAAAGGCTACGTATGCGCCGGTGATTGCTGCGGTGCGCGTGCCGCCATCGGCCTGCAACACGTCACAGTCGAGGGTGATGGTTCGTTCACCGAGAAGTTTCATATCTACAGCGGTGCGCAGACTGCGTCCAATCAGCCGCTGAATTTCGTGCGTCCGGCCTGACGCACCACCGCGCCGGTTTTCTCTTGGTGTCCTTTGTTGGGTAGCGCGCGGCAACATGGAATACTCAGCCGTAACCCAGCCCTGCCCGCTGTTTCTCAGAAACGAGGGCACGCGCTCGTCAACAGACGCCGAACAAACCACGCGCGTTTGGCCCATCTCAATGAGCACTGAGCCTTCCGCATAGGGCAGATAGCCCGGAGTTATTTTTACCGGACGCAGTTCGTCCAAAGCGCGCCCATCAGTGCGTTCTAAGCTCATCGTGTCCCCAAACTTCAACGGCCTCCAGCACCGCCGGCGCCGTTCCTAAAAATCGTTCCGCAACTTTTGCAAAGCGCTCGGCCGCGTCAGTCACGTAAAAGTGATCCAGATCGTCGCACAACTCGCGCTCGCGCGTGCCTGCTTTCGATTCCTCTGCGGCGAGCTGATTCGATTCTAACAGCGCTTGCACCTCCGCCGCGGCTGCCGCGCCCGAGTCTATAAGGGGAACTTCTGCGCCCACCACCTCACTAATCAACTCGCGCAGAATCGGATAGTGGGTGCAGCCGAGTACTAAGGCCCCAAGGTCTTCTTTTCTTAAGTCACTCAAATACTGTTCGGCCACCGCGCGAGCAACATCGCTCTCGCCCCAGCCTTCTTCAGCAAGTGGCACAAACAACGGGCACGCGCGCTCGATTACAACTAGCGACGGATCGCTCTTCGCGATCGCGGCGGCATAAGCGCCACTTTGCACCGTTGCTTCCGTGGCCACTACCGCAACCTTCTTCCCGCCTGCAATTTTCGCAGCCGCCCGCGCGCCTGGTCCAATCACACCAACAACCTTCACGCCTACAGACGCACGAATGGCCGGCAGCGCCAGGGCTGACGCCGTGTTGCAGGCGACGACCAATAGCTTGATGCCGTGCGCTTCAAGAAACTTCGAATTCTCAATCGCATAACGCTCGACGGTCGAAAGTGATTTGGTGCCGTAGGGCACGCGCGCAGTGTCGCCCAGGTAGACGAAGTGTTCGTTGGGAAGACGCTCGTGCAGTGCGCGATAGACAGTGAGTCCACCTACGCCGCTGTCAAAGATGCCGATGGGAAGAGAGTTCATTGCCGATTTCCGATTGCCAATTGCCGATTTGCGGTTGCCTATGAGCGCAGTTAAATCGGCACTTGGAAATCGGCAATCGGAAATGTTTTTGGTGGAGGCGCCGAGAATTGAACTCGGATCCAAGAGAAGCCGCCGAAAGACTCTACATGCTTAGTCCCTTCTCTTTCCTGGCCGTCAAGCGACCAGATTTTCGCTTTGCGCCGAGTAAGTGAAGTGACAAGACCTCGGTGAAAGCTAGTCCGACTTAATCTCGCGCGAACCCACGGACCGAAGGTTCGCGCCAGCTCATCTAAGGTGACATCTCCATCCGCGCGCATGAGCAACTTGCGGCGGAGACGCTCGCTAGCTAATTAGGCTGCGAGAGCTAACTCGTTAGAGTTGGCAATTGTTTTTTCCCTACGCTTTTTAACGAGCTGCATAGAGTAGCCCGGCATGACATCCGTCGGTCGTCCAAACCCCTGTCGAAGCCTGTCGCCCCCGTTTGCATGTAGATTATAGGGCCTGCGTTGCGAAATGGGAAAAGCCGCTGTCTCCTTGAGGCGGGCACAGGATTTAGACAGCCGTTGCCGCATCGAGTTCAAAACAATCCTGAGCTATAATTCCAGCGTTGCGCCGCTCCTGGAGTCCCCACTGTGGCTACCCACGTTGCCGTTTCGCCGGGGTCTGAAGCAAC
>JANLYZ010000213.1:0-29585 GCA_031365905.1 Chloracidobacterium sp.
ACGTACAGCGTATAACTATTAGTCTGATCGATCTCAGCGAGCGCTTCAATCAGATTCGTTGCGTAGCTTTCGTTGCCACCAAGTCCAGTCCCAACTGAGTGGGCGTCAATTGCTATTCGCAAGCGCCTACGCTCCTGGATCCGCGTAACGGACTATTTCTTGGCTGCTGCCGCCGCTCCGGTATCGCCCTGGCGAACGCGAGTGTCGCGCTCACGAATGCGCGCCGCTTTACCGCGCAAGCCGCGCAGGTAATAAAGCTTGGCCCGGCGCACGCGACCTCGTTTTATGACTTCGATGTGATCGACGATGGTGGCGTGCAGCGGAAAGATTCGCTCAACGCCGACGCCAAAGCTCGTCTTACGAACGGTGATTGTCTCTCTCGCGCCACCGTGCTTGCGCGCGATGCAGACGCCTTCAAACGCCTGCAAACGTTCCTTCGTCTCAGATTCCTTGATGCGAACATGCACGCGAACGGTATCGCCTGACTGAAAATCAGGAATCCCTTTTCGCAGTTGGGTTTCTTCGATGCTATCTAATCGGTTCATTTCATTACTCCAATACTGGGGCAGTAGCCGACCATCAAGGAGGGCTCAACTTCGCTGCAAGTCCGCTTGCACCGCGATTCAAAATTACTACTTCAAAAGATCGGGGCGATTCCGCTCGGTCTTCCGTCGGGCGGCTTCACGTCGCCAGCGGGCGATCTCGCCGTGATTCCCTGTCAATAAAACATCCGGCACGCTCATTCCGGAAAACTCAGTCGGACGCGTGTAGTGCGGGTGATCTAAACGTCCGGCGGAAAATGAATCATTCGCCGCCGACGTTTCGTTTCCCAGTGCTCCTGGTAACAATCGCACTACCGCGTCGATCAGCACAACCGCAGCCGGCTCGCCTCCAGACAAAACGTAATCTCCAATCGAAATCTCATCTGTCGCGAGCGCTTCCGCCACGCGTTCGTCGACGCCTTCGTAGCGTCCGCAAATCAAAACTAACTGCGACGCGTTCTGTGAAAGATCCTGTGCCACTTCCTGCCTGAACACTCGACCCTGCGGTGACAAGAGAACGACACGCGTTTCCGGCGAATACTGCTCCAAGCTGCTGCAACCCGTCAATTCCTGCACGGCTGCGAATATCGGTTCGGGCTTGAGCACCATGCCTTCGCCACCGCCAAACGGCCGGTCGTCAACAATGTGATGCTTGTCATCTGTCCAGGCGCGCAAGTCGTGCGCCTTCGTCTCGACCAGCCCTGCCGCGCGCGCCCTGCGAATAATTCCGTAGTCAAAAGCCTCACGAAAGAACTCCGGAAAGATTGTAATGATGTCGCAGCGCAGCACAGTGCAAATTTCAAAGATAACTACAAATCCAACAAGCCTTCGGGCGGATCGATTAAGATCTTCTTTCCGGAAACATCAATCTCAATAACGATCGACGCGACCATCGGGACAAAGACTTCGGCTCGGTCTGCTTTTTCAACCACCAGCAACTCGACACCGCCGGTTCTCATTATCCCGCGAACCTTGCCGACGTTTCCACCGCTCTTACTTTCAACTAAACAACCCTCGAGCTCCCAGTCATAAAACTCATCCTTTGCAAGCTCGACTCGTTCCGCTTCCGGAAGACCAAACTCATAACCCACCAGCGCCTGCGCAGCTTCTATGCTGTCGTAACCGGCGAACTTCAGCACCATCCGATCGCTTTGAAACCAATGGCTCTCAAGTTCAACCTGCTTTCGCTCTCCGCCTGGACTCACGCCGGTCAACTCAGAAATGCGTTCGAATCGTTCGGGGAAGTCTGTCAAAACGTCGGCGACCAGTTCGCCCTTCAAGCCTCTCGTCCTGACTGCGCGCGCTACGATAATCAGGTCGTTTTCATTTTGGCGCGGCGCATTCATTCCACAATTTCGAGCATGAAGCGATGTTTTCGTTTCAAGCTCACCGCGTAAGCCAACGAGCGCAAGGCGCGTATGGTTCGTCCCTGACGGCCGATCAACTTGCCCATGTCGCTTTGGGCCACGCGCACTTCGATCAGCGTGCCGCCCTGCTGCTCAACCTCGCGCACGTCGACTGCGTCAACATCGTCAACCAACGCCTTAACCACCATCTCGACGGCTTCTTTCATATTGCTGGCTCAGAACTTTAGGCCTCGGGCTGAGCGGCTGCTGCCTGCTGTTTACCGCTCGCCTTGATCAGTCGATCAACTGTCTGGGTCGGCTGCGCGCCTTTCTCCATCCAGTAACGAACGCGGTCCAGGTCCAACTTAATCTCTGCTGGTTCGCGGGTGGGATTGTAGGTGCCCAGATTCTCGATACAGGCGCCATCGCGCTTCGACTGTTTTTCCTTCACGATAATTCGATATGAGGGTCGCTTCTTTGCGCCGGTGCGCATCAGTTTGATTGCTAACAAATCCTTACCTCCGTTTTATTACTAACCGGTCTACTTACTCGTCACTCATCACTTTTCTTACCGTCGTTTCTTCTTCCGCTTCTTCTTCAGTTTCTTTCTTGACGGCCCTGAAGGCGCCGCGCCTAACGACGGAAAAGATGGCATCTCGTCGCCATCGCCACCCATTCCGGCAAATCCCATATCCGGGATGCCGGCCATCTTCCGCATCATCTTGCCCTTCAGGCCACTGCCCCCGAACATTCCCGAACTCGTGAGCTGCCGCATCATTTGCCGCATCTCGGTGTATTGCTTGATGAGCTTGTTCACCTCGGCAACGTTTGTGCCCGATCCGCGTGCTATGCGACGTCGTCGATTCGCATTAAGGATGCGATGATCTGTCCGCTCTTCATGCGTCATCGAATCGATGATCGACTCGGTGCGCTTCATTTCCTTCTCCATCAGCTTCGACTGTTCCTCGTCCATCTGCGGCATGCCGATGCCGCCGAGGAGCTGGTCAGGAAGCAGCTTCATGATCTTTGAGAAAGAACCGAGCTTCTTAACCTGGCGAAGCTGTGAACGAAAGTCGTCGAGCGTAAACTCGTTTTTCTGAAGTTTTTTTAACTGCTCCTCAGCTTCAGACTGATCGACTTTAGACTGAACCTCTTCGATGAGCGACAACACATCGCCCATTCCCAAAATGCGTTGAGCCACGCGGTCAGGGTAGAAAGGCTCGAGCGCGTCGTACTTCTCGCCGACGCCGACGAACTTTACCGGCTGACCGATAACCTGCTTGATGGAGAGGGCAGCGCCGCCGCGCGCATCGCCGTCCATCTTGGTCAGAACGACGCCGGTTATTCCAACGCGCCGGTGAAACTCTTCTGCTGAACGAACCGCATCCTGACCAGTCATAGCATCGGCCACAAACAGAATCTCAACCGGGTGCGTCTCGTTCTTGATATTGACGAGCTCGTCCATCAACTCTTCGTCGATGTGCAAACGGCCGGCAGTATCAATCAGCAACGTATCGAAGCCCGTCTGTTGCGCGTGCTTCACGGCTTCGCGAACCAGCGTCAGCGGATCGTTCGTTTCAGACTGTTCAAAGATCTGTTGGCCCGTGGCCTTCGCTATAACCCTAAGCTGTTCGCGAGCTGCCGGCCGGTAAACGTCAACGGAAAGCAGTAGGGGCTTACGATCCTGATTTGCCGCAAGCCAACGCGCGATCTTGCCCGTCGATGTCGTCTTGCCGGAGCCTTGCAGGCCCACGATCATGACGACGTTTGGAACTTGCCGGGTAAAAACTAATCGGGAGGATTGGCCCCCCAACATATCGACCAGTTCGTCGTAAACTATTTTGACGACCTGCTCGGAGGGCTTTAGTTCCTGCCAAACCTGCTGACCTTCGGCCTTTTCCTTGACAGAGGCTATAAAGTCTTTGGCGACTTTATAATTGACGTCAGCTTCAAGCAGGGCAAGACGAATCTCGCGCAGGGCCGCATCAACGTGTTCCTTCGTCAGCACGCCTTCGCCGCGCAGATTCTTGAGAGTCCGTTTCAGCTTGTCAGATAAGGACTCAAACATAGATCACTCGGGCGAAGTTTCCTGCCAATGGCGGAAACGAAGATGATAGCGGCCAGCGTAAAAGAGTGTCAAGGTAAGCACTATGCGCACGACTCCAAACCATTTCCATCGATTCGCATTGCTGTCTCTGGTTTTACTGGGGAGTTCTGGCTTCTGGCCGTCAGCGCCAGGGCTCGCCCTGGGGCAAACGCCGAGCGCTCGATACACGGAATCACTAAGGTTTCAGGAGATCGAACCCGGAATTGAATACGGACAGACGACCATCGGGCAAGTAACGAAAGATGAACGCACCGGTCCCTGGTTCATAAACGCTCTTAGAATTGATCCGACCCGCGCGTCACTGAAGGTGGTGCATGCGCTGGACGAAGGTGTGGGGTTGGAAACGGTCAGTTCGCTCGCGGCGCGCTATGGCGCGGCGGCCGCAACCAACGGCGGCTATTTCATTGTCAACGGCACCTATCGCGGCGACTGCCTCGGACTCCTCATGCTGGATGGGAAACTAATTAGTGAACCTCATAACAATCGGGAGGAAGTTGGACTAGTAACCACGGGCGGCACAACCACGGTGGTTTTCGGTCATCTCAGATTTCAAGGGCAAATCTCAAGTGGGTCGCACAAACAAGAAGTGCTGGGTCTCAATCGCGCGGTGCTGTCCAACGAACTGGTTCTCTTTACGCCAGAATTTCATCGCACTACGTTAACCAGACCGGAAGTGATTGAGGTCATCGTGCGAAAAGGACGCGTTGCCACGATTCGAGATCTTATAGGCAGCAGCGAGATTCCGGCGGACGGTTACGTAATTGCCGCTCGAGGGAAAGCGCGCGACTGGGTGAAAAAGCATCTTCGTCGGGGCTCGAAGGTCGCCTTTTCCTGGCGACTCAATTCGATTGAACCCGGTGACGACAAGAAGTGGGAAGGGGCTGCCACTATCCTCGGCGCCGGGCCCCAAATCATCAAAGGGGGGAAAGTCGCGATCACAAACGTCGAGGAACAAATCACGAACTCTTTCGTCAACGACGGTCATCCGCGGACAGCCATCGCCAGATTGGGTTCTGGAAAACTTCTGCTGATCACCATCGACGGGCGTCAACCGGGCGAAAGCATTGGCATCTCTTTGCCGATGCTTGCCGATCTTCTGCTCGAGTTGGGTGCAGTGGAGGCAATGAATCTCGACGGCGGCGGGTCAACTACGATGGTCGTTCACAACAAGGTCGTAAACAAGCCCTCAGATCAAACCGGCGAGCGTCCGGTTAGCGATGCAATATTGGTTTTTCCTAAGCCAAACTGAAGCAAACGATTGTGGACGCCTCTCGTTGCATGTGTTAAATTCTAGACCGTTCGTTATTGTATTGCCGCGCAGCTTCGTGGGAGTAGCTGACGCACCCCAACCCTACCGCTTGCCGCAAATCGAAGTGTGCAATGAAAAACGGATGTAATTAGGCGTTTCTAGAGGACTACATGACTAAGAACGCAGGCTCCAAGGCTGGTGCCCCGCCGCCAAGCGAATCCTCGAGCGGCAAGGGCGTGGTCGATCTCGCAGACGCGCGCGTGCGCCTGAGCTCGCGAGCCCGCCCCACCAATCAAAATCTGCTGGCAGATCTAGACGAAGTTCGGTCACTCCTAGATCAGGGACTTTCTGCGGAAGCCAAGTCTCGGATCGCGTTATTGATCTCCGCTGCTAAGAACAATCCCTCCATTCTTGCTCTTGCACGATGTGCTCTATCCTCCGCGCTTGAAATGCAAGGCCAGTATCGCGACTCGCTGGCGGCGGTTGCGATGTATGAATCACCTGAATCACGGGCGAAACTTGATCAGCAGGCTATTCAATTGTTAAAGGTTCAGATAGGTCTTGCCTATAACTACGACGGCGATCATCCCAAGGCGATTTCCATTCTCAAGGATGCGCTGCGGGAGTTTTCCGAAACTGACTCGGAACAAAACAACGGCCCGATCTACGCCGCGCTGGCGCGTGTCTATCGCAGCATTACGGAATATCCGATTGCTCGCGACTACGCGCACCGAGCCTTGGGGCATTTCCGGCAAACAGGTGAATGGCGGGGCCTGGCCGAAGCATATTTTGGACTCGGTTTGGCTGATCTTCAGGAAGGCGATTATGAGGCGAGCCTCGAGAATTTTCAGCAGGCTCTTAAACTCATTGGCGATCATCCAGCCAGTTACACCCTGGGAAAAATCTACGCCAACATGGCGGGCGCCTGTTGGTTTCTGAAACGTCCGCAGGAAGGTATCCGCTATCTTGAGAAAGCGATCTCATACTATGAACGCACCGACCACAAAGGCAACGCAGCCAACGGCTATAACAACCTCGGCATTAATCTGATTCTGATGGGCCAATGGGGTCGCGCTCAGGAAGCTCTCGAGCGCGCGCTGTCGTTGGCTACAGAAGCAGACGAACGCGCCGAGAAAGTTCCCATGATTCTGGATTCGCTCGGCGAGTTACTGATGTTGCGCGGCGAACTCGACGAAGCCAAGGATTATCTCGAACGCGCGGTCGGGCTCGCCACCGAGGATGGCAATAAGTGGTATGCAGGTCAGGCGCTCAGAACCCTGGCACGCTGCTACCTCGCAATGGAAGACCACGCGAAAGCGCTGACAAAAGGCGAAGAGGCGTTAACGATCGCGCTGGCCATCGGGGATCGGCAGGCTTCCAGTGAGTCATACCTGATTTTGGCAGAAGCCCATTTGCGAAACGGTGAGACGGGGCAAAGTTCGAAGTTGTTGGATAAGGTCATGGCGGAAACAACTGACTCCACCACCGACTTGAATTTTGCCGGCGAGTCGCAACGACTCATGGGAATGTTGGCCTTAGCAAAATTTGACTCCGCCTCGGCGGCCCAACATTTCGGCAGTAGTGTTTCAATATTTGACATGCTCGGCGATCGCTATCGCGCAGCCCGCGCGCATAGCGAACTGGGCCGCGCATATGCATCCAGCAGCCAGCCGGGGCGGGCCATGGAGCACCTTTCGCGTGCCGTCAACGCGTTTCGTGAACTCGGAGCCAGGCTTGAGCAGAAGCGTACGGAAGCAGCGCTGGCAGATCTCGATCGCACCGCCCCGGAAAGAACCGAAGAACAATCAGCTTTGCCTCAACTGCTGACCCTCCGTCTGGCAGAGGCGGTGACCTCCCGCGAACTTTTATTGCGCGAACTTGCAGCCATCATGCGGCAGGAAACGAACGCTAAGTCCGTGGTCATCACCGAGCTGGGTGAAAACAACCGGCGACGCGTAGTTATCGCTCACGGTTGCACCCCGGCTGAAAGTGCAAAGATTGCCGAAGACTTGGATCAGTTGCTCGATGACGACGCGCAAGCCGTTTATGCAAAAAAGAACGACGCAACCCTCCTCCAGCTTCGCTCGTCAAATGCGCCGCCGGCGACGCTCTATATTTCGCCCCGGAATCGTGTAAAACTGCCGGGCGGACTTTCACTCGAACCGCTGATGCGCGTGGCAGAACTTGGCATGGACGTCTGCGCGCTCCGAACCGGTTCGCAAAAAGGTTCGAAGGTTCAGCAGCCTGCGGAATTCACCAGCACCAGCCTCATGCCCGGGTTTATTCACTCCAGCCCGGCGATGACCAAACTCGTCGAAGAAGTCCACAAAATTAGATCGTCGGACGTGACCGTCCTCGTCACTGGAGAATCCGGAACGGGCAAGGAGTTGGTAGCGCGCGCCATTCACGCGCTTTCGACGCGTCGTGCCAAAGTCTTTGTTCCGTTTAACTGCACTGCGGTTCCCAAAGAACTTTCTGAAGGCTACCTTTTCGGCTACCGTCGCGGCGCGTTTACCGGTGCGGTAACAGATTCAGCCGGCGTGATTCGCACCGCGGCGGGGGGCACACTTTTTCTGGATGAGATTGGCGACCTGCCGCTCGATCTGCAGCCAAAGCTTCTGCGCTTTCTGCAGGAAGGTGAAATTCAACCGCTTGGGGAGCAGCGCCCGCTGAAAGTCGATGTTCGAATCATTGCGGCTACAAACACTGATCTGGAAGATATGGTCGCCCAAGGTAAGTTTAGAGAAGACCTTTATTATCGCCTCAACGTGATCCGCTTGCGCGTGCCTCCGTTGCGTGAGCGGCGCTCAGAGATCCCGACTATCGTCAATTACTACATCAACCACTACTCGGCAAAGTTTGGCCGCCGCGATATTCAAATCACGCCGCCGGCAATCGATCTGCTCATGGTGAGCGATTGGCCGGGTAATGTGCGGCAACTCTGCAATGAAATTCAACGAGTCGTGGCGCGCGCCGAAGATGCAACCGTAATAACTCCAGACCATCTTTCCCCGGAACTGAAACGCACTTCAGCGCCGGCAACTCCCAGCTCACCGGTCTCGACACTGGCTTCAATGCCCGTTAGCTCTCTCCAAAATGTCACCCTGGCTGATGCCCTGGCAGACGTTGAACGGCGCATGATCGCTGATGCCCTGCGCAAACACGGCGGCAACATTTCACGCGCTGCGCGCGAACTCGGACTCACCAGGCGCGGCCTCTACCTCAAGCTCGAGCGCTATCAACTGAGCGCCAGCGCCTAACCTAACTGATACCCAGCAACGCGCGTACGTCCCGGTTAACCAGTTCAGGTTTTGTGTTCATCGCACCGTTCTTGCGGGCCGCCACTTCATTCGCAATTCCGGAAATTGTCGCAATATCAAAAGGCTTCGAAACTACCCAGTCGGCTTTGATTGCCTGCCGTGCGTCGCAACTGATCGCGTCTGCCCAGCCGCTAACAATTGCCAAAGGTATCGACTCTGATCGCTTGCGGATTTCGCTCGCCAGTTCCCATCCGCTCATCTCCGGCATGCCGATATCAGTGAAAACTATGTCGAGTCTGCCGGCTCGCGCATCATATATTTTCAGCGCCGCCTCGCCACTTTCGGCGACGACTACTTCACAGCCCTCTGCCTCTAGCGCTTCGCGAAGCACTTCTCGAACTGCGGTTTCATCATCGACCACAAGCACGCGTATCTTGTCTTCTCCGGCCCATGCTTCCAGTCGCGCCGAATCGGTTTCCGCAGCGACCCCGCGATCTTCCGCCAACGGCAGCGAGATGCGGAAAATGGTACCCCGACCGGGTTCACTTTCGACGTCGATCGAACCGATGTGCCTGCGAATGATGCCAAAGCTCACTGCCATTCCCATTCCCGTGCCGCCCTTGCCTTTAGTGGTGAAGAAGGGATCAAACAGTCGCGATTTGACCTCCGGTGTCATGCCGATGCCATTGTCAGCGACAGTCAACACAAGACGCCCATTGGTTTCGTGAGCACTCATGCGAATCTCGCCGCCTGACGGCATCGCATCGATTGCGTTGTAGATAATATTCACGAGCACTTCTCGCAACTCTACCGCATCGCCCATTACTGAGGCGGTGCAGTCAGCCACCAGTGCCAGGCGAATGGGCTGAAGATCACCCCGTCCTTCCCAGCGTGGCCGGGTCATTTCACAAACATCTTTCATCAACCCGGCAACAGAAACCGCCTGGAACTTCCGGCTCGGTTGTCTACGCGCGAAATCCTGTATGCGTCGGATGATGTGTGCGCCATCTTCAGCGCTCTTCACGATCATCTCGATCCCGGAGCTAATTTTTTCGGCGTCTTTGGTCCGTAACAATAGCTGCGCCCGGCCCAGAATTCCGGTCAGGGTGTTGTTGACGTTGTGGGCCACGCCAAAAGAGAGTTCGCCAAGGGCGGCCATTTTCTCAGCGTGAGTCGCTCTCTCACGCAGTTCTTCGTGCTTAGCATGAGCCGCGGCAATGCGCTCCAGACAATTCCTTAAGCGTTCGCAGGTTAAAGCATGTTGTGAATTGGCCAGCAACTGGCTGGCTTGCGCTCCGATCTCCTGACGCTCCTCCTCCCCTAACTGCTCACACATCTCCTCGATCAAGATCAGCAGCGCCCTGCCGGCGCTTTCATAGTCTCCACATCGCTCGGCAACCCGGCGAGCGCGATGAAGAATAGGCTTCGCTTCGTGACGGCGTCCAAGCTTACAAAGAACCAAACCCTGTGTCGTCAACGCTTCTGCCAACAGAGCTTCTTCACCAGTAGTCTCCATCGTTTCGACTGCCCGGCTGACAGAGCGTTGAGCGAGTCCATACTGCTCCGAAGCAAGGTAAAGCTGCGCAAGAGTCTCATCGACTTGGGCTCGTCTCACCTGATCGCCAAGTTCTTCGAAGAGTTTTCGAGCGCGCTCGAGGTGGAGCTGAGCATCATCAAATCTCTTGAGAGCTGACAACAAATAACCGTGGTTATTCTCAACTATTGCTGTGTAGCGGTGGTTGCCGATTCCTTCAAAATGTGAAAAGGCATCCCGGTAGTGATCCAGTGCCCGGTCGAAGTACTCACTTCGATCTTCCGCGACACCAAGATCCTTCAGCGTGGTGGCAAATTCAAGATGGAATCGGCCCTTCGTCCAAGGGCTGAGGTAGTTGGTAAGACGGTCCGCTTCATTCAGCAAACTCACAGCATCGTGGAGTCGACTGGAATGACGCTCGAGCGTTGCCAGACGAACCAAAACAATGCCTTTAAGTTCAGTCTCTCGGTCGGTTAGATCATTGAGAGAGGAGCGAAGCGCGTTGCGGGCAAGATCGAACAATCCCTGTCGGTAATAACAGTAACCGAGCTCAGCTCGGCCTTCTCCAGATCGCGCGGTCTCCCCAAGGTGGTCAAACATTGCCACTGCTCCGCTCAGGAGCCGTTCAGCGCAGTTTTGTCCGCCGTCGACATGCCGCGTGCTTGCCACCCATCCGCTTAAGGTTCCAGCTGTCAGGAGCAGTTCTGCAGCTGCCAACTGGCTAAGGCCAGCTTGATTCGGCCACTCGCCCAATGTCCACCAGGGTTGAAGCGCCGCGCACCCAGCATCGTAGTCTCCAATCTCAAGCTTTTCATAGGCAACACGACAAGACTCCAGCGCCTGTTCGCTGAGCGTAGCCAGCGTGTCTTTGACGTGCCGAATAGAGTTCGCTTGTATCAGTCGCATTGGGAATTTCTTGATGGAACGGAGTTGCGCTTTTGTTGGTCGTTCGCTGTGAGTCTTAGGGTCGAGTGATCGAATGCTCTACTAATCTAGCTTGATGGAGTCTTTTTTAGCTTGATGGAGTCTTTCTGTTCCCAATCACTTGGCGGGTGACTACCAAGTATACACGTGCATACTGCGGTAACAGGATCCTTCTCTCCGCGATAATGTTCTGAATGACAGCAGTTGAGCGCATTTCCAATCCTATTTCTCCCTCTTCTGTATACGCGCTATTCAGTTTCTCCTAGCAACTAGTTGTTGAAAGTTAGGCGGTCAGGCACGCTCGTAACTACCTGTGTTGAAGTAACTTAAGAGGCACTACCCAGCCTGATGCTTCCGTGGCACGAGTCTTGAAATAGAGACGGCGAACAAGTTGACATGGCGCTAGCACGGAAGTTGACATTCTACTGGCAAACCCCATTCTAGCGAACCATCACAGTTAATCGCCCGAAACCAGGAGAACCAAAATGAAACGTGTCCAATCAATTCTTTGCGCATCACTCTTAACCTTGGCAATGTCTTCGGTCGCACTCGCCGGTAACATCTCCGGCGCTCCTTGCAGAGACGGCAACATCTCCGGTAAGGATGGCAACATCTCCGGCGCTCCCTGCAGTAACGGCAACATCTCCGGTAAGGATGGCAACATCTCCGGTAAGGATGGCAACATCTCCGGCGCTCCCTGCAGTGACGGCAACATCTCCGGTTTGACTGACGAGGCCTACGAAGCCCTCTTGGGTTTGCTGAGCGCGGTCCTTGGGTAAACCTAACAGCTCCCAGGCACTAGGTCATCGCGACGACATGTCAGTCAATATGCGTTCCGTCTCTTCAAAGATCGTTCAATTTGGCGAGAAAAGCGCTAAGAAAGCGCTCGCGCGATGATAGGTGGCAAGCGATATGCCAAATGGAACTGGAGCCTTGGACTTAAAGGCAAGCAACACTTGCAGGAAGGTGCAGCGCGATGGAAATCGTTCCAAACAATTCGACAAACTGTAGCTCGAAGAGGGTACCGTTCTCTGTGAGTCAAGCAAATGTTCTAAGTGGTTACATACACCCTTCGGACTAGGTCGCACGCTCTACCAGTAAGGTCAACTTGTGGTTTGGTGCGCTCCCCCAATCGCTTGATAAGTTGAGACACTCTGACCAATCGCCGTTATCGCCTCACGTTTTCAATCGCCAGTTATCTGGCAAGCAGGCTTGAGTCGGGGTTCGCCCGGCTCAAGCCTTTCCCTCTAGTGGATCAAATCGCAATTCTGGACAGGCGATGGACGGTTAACGCCAACCCCATGATCATGTAGAAGACCATAACCACCTCCGAGTCACCCCAGTTGTAGTGCACGAGTCCCGACGTAAAGAATCCAACCAGTCCGCCCAAAGCGCCCAATAGAATTCCGTGTTCGATCCATTCGAGCTTCGCGCCGCTCGCTAGCGTGCGCCAGAGTGTTCGCGCGTAAACGAAGAGAAACGCGAGCCAGAGCAACAAAACGGGCACCCCGCGTTCGAGTGCGAGTTGCAAGAGGTTGGAGTGCATGTGGCCCCAGGGTATGTGGCCGTTATCAAACATGCCCCAAGCGCGCCAGTGTTCCTTTATGGAATCCATACCGACGCCTACCAGCAAATGGCGAGGTTTGCTCACCAATAGGTTCACACCTTCTCTCCAGACTGTCTCGCGCCAGGTGGTGGATTGATCGGCTTGATCGATAAAAGCGACGTTCCGTTTCTGCTGCAGGATGAAAAGGCTGGCGACTATCAAAGGTAGCGCCAAGGCACCGATGAGGATCAGCGTGCGACGCCGAACACCGAGCGCGAGAATGATCAGAGTGGAAACCAGGCAACCGAGCCACGAAGCGCGCGTCACAGTCAACAACAACGCTCCACCGAAACCCGCAAGCGCAACGAACAGTAATGCTCCAGCCCAACTGCGTTTCACCGGCAGGCTCACAAAGATCCCCATCGCCAAGGCAATGATTAACTGCAAGACTTCAGCGTAAGTTACAAACTGTCCGTAGAAACCAGTCGCACGCCAATCCCGTCCTCTTGTCCAGCTTCCGATACCGAGTTGTTCCAGCGCATTGTTGCCTGGCAACAAGCTCCCTCTCGGAACTTTGAAGACTGGTTGCAGCTCGTGGCGGTAAGTGAGAACGGCGGCCGGCTTCGCCTCCGGTTTCAAAACGGCATTAACCAAATCCTGCGGGTCTCGCAGCTTCTTCCCGTCAACTTCGAGCAGCGTGTCTCCGTCCCGAATTCCGGCTTGAAAAAGTGGGCTATTCTCTGAGACGGCCTGAACTTTTACGGCCCGCCCCAGCAGTCGCTCACCTGCGGTGTAAAAAACGTTGACCATGCAGGCGCAGATGAGCGTGAGCGCTAACAAACGGACAACTCGTCGCGACGGCACATTCTCTCCAAACAAATAAATGATCGTGAAGAGACTCGCTGCGCGCAGCTTTCCGATCGAAACCATTGGCTCATAAGAGAGGAACGAGGAGAAACCGGTAAGGATAAAGAAGCCGAGGACAAAGTAATCGATCGGCGTTCGAAAAAGCTTTGGCCGGGGCCGGAACGCGAAACGCGCCAGCCACAGCGCCAGTCCGATCAACCATGCGCTTTGCGTGGCGGCAATGGAGTTTGGCGCCGCGGCGGCGAACACAAAAAGAAAAGCGACGACCGCCGTATCGAGTGCTTTAGCCGCCTGACTCTTTACTTCATATTCTTCAGTCACGCTCTTTCGCTCGCTCACTAATACCCATCTCCGCGCAGCATTACCAGCACCGTGCGCAGAATGATCTTCAGATCAAACAGCAGCGACCAGTTTTCGATGTAAAACAAATCCAGCTTTACCATTTCCTCAAACGGCAAGCGGTTTCTTCCCGACACTTGCCACAGCCCAGTCAGGCCTGGCTTCATGTCGAGCCGTTTGCGATGTCGCAGTTCGTAAGCTTCAACCTCATAAGGAATCGGCGGACGTGGGCCAACAATACTCATGTCGCCACGCAGCACATTGAACAATTGCGGAACTTCATCCAGGCTAAAGCGACGCAGCATGCGTCCCACTCGTGTGATACGAGGATCGTCACGCAGTTTATAGGCAGGCTCCATCGCGTCGCCGACGTTGGCTTCGGCGTGCCCCGCTATGAATTTTCGTTGATACTCACGATGAATTTCGCTATCGGCATCAACGCCCATCGTGCGGAACTTGTAGACGACAAAAATCCGACCGTCCATACCTACTCGTTCCTGCGTGTAGAAGATCGGGCCTTTCGAGTCAAACTTGATCAGCAGCGCAATCAAAAGCCAGAACGGAGAGAACAAGGCGAGCATAAGAGCAGCGATCGCTATGTCGGAAATGCGCTTTGTGCCGCGCGCAAAATCAGACAGCGGCTCGCGGAAGAGCCGGATCATCGGCAGAGCGCCAATCTGATCAACTTCAGTTTTGCTCGGCAAACAGTTGAAGAGACTAGGCGCGATACGAAACTCAATGCCGCGCCGCCGGCCGCAACGCATCATCACGTCGAAGAGCGCGTCTCCATCAACGTGGGAATCGGCGATGATCACTTCGTTGGCCTTCGACTCGCGGATAGCTTCAGGCAACCCCGCGAGATCGCTCACGATGGGCACGCCCTCGTAAAGTCCCGAAACCTGCTCGCCGCGAGCGCCGCTGTCCACGGCGCCTATCACACGATATCCAAGCGAGGGCCGTTCGCGCATTTCCTTGATGCAGAAGGCGGCTTCGGGACCGCGACCAACCACCAAGGTCGGAATTAGATTGATGCCACGCAGGCGGAAAAAGGTTTGTGCACTGCGCAGCAGCAACCGGATGAAATAGAAACTTGCCAAAGCGATCAGAAAATCAAGCACGAACACACTGCGAGCGTAGGAGAAGGCGCGATAGTTAAAACCGCCGCGATATAGAAAGGCAGCCGCAACGATTAACAGTGAACCGATTGCGGTTGACTTGAAGACGCGTATGCCGTCGTCGAAAAAAGAGAACTCGCCACGCAGCCGGTAGAGGTCGTAGTAACGGAGCGCGAGTACGCGTATTAGAATTACGAAGAGCAGCAGCGCGCCGTAAGGAGCAAACCTCGCGCTCCACGCGAAGCTACTCGCACGCGCCGCTTGAAAAACCAGACCGCCTTCGCGCAGGTAGTAAGCGACAATGAATGAGGCGGCGGCTATCAAACTATCAGCCACCAGCAAAGCCGTTTTTATTGTCGGAACAACCCAATGTGGCGCGCGCGACGGAGCGCGGACAATGCTTGCTTCAACTAGCGGATTTTTGATTTGTTCAACTCTCACTGATTCTCGCGACAACCAGGAAAACTAATCGACACGCTTTACAGGATTGCCAGGATGCAAAAGACCAATCGTGCAATCCTGTTCATCCTGTGCAGACTCCTTCAGCCGAAGGACATAGCATAGCAAAACTTCAACGCTCGAGGATCAGATCAGCTACGCTAGCAACAACATCCACTGTCCGACGCGTATTCGCCGGGCTCTTCTTCTGTATCGCGAGATCGCGAACATCATCGCGTGTGGAAATTCTGCGCAGCCTGCCTGCGTTCACCAACTGCCCGTCTATCGCGGCCCATTCGCCCATGTAAATCGACGTTGCCGGAATGCCAAGAGCCGCAGCTTCACGATTCATGGTGCCGCCGGCACTGACCACCAGATCGCTGTGGGCGATAAGATTAGATCCCTCAAGTGGACCAGGCGGCACGATTAGATTTGCACAGGCGCGAGCATTGTAGGTTTTGCGTTGCGAATCGTTGCGCGGCAATAGCACGACTTTTACTAAAGGCATTGCCAGCAGACGATCGAGCAGTTGGTCGAACAGTTCGTTTTCAAAACGATGATAGAGCGCTTCCAGTGCGGGAGGACGAACGGTCACGAGTACATCGCTCGCGCTGACTCCTAATTTCCCAAGCTCGTTTACAAATTCCCGATCGATTTGAAAGTCGGCGAGGTAAACGTCTTCCTTCATCCCCTCGTATCGCCGCACCTTTGCGGGCGAAGCGCCAAAGCGCGCTAGCGCTGATTCAGGAAACGCGCTTGGCACAATGATGCGCGAAGCGAGGCGAAATGCGAGATGATTTGCGGGCTGATGCTCGTAATCCATCAGCGTGACTGTCCGCAATGACAGCGCGCGCCCCGCGAGGATTTGAGAATACGAATTGTGACTGACCGCGAGGTCGAGGTTTTGTCCGCGCGCCCAACGCGCGAGCGACATAGCACGTTGCACGAGGTTGCCGGCCTTGCCGGAAAGCTTTCCGCCACCGTGTCCACCAATAACTTGCGGGGCGAAGCCGGCAGCTTCTGCAAGTTTGACTGTCTCTGCAAAATCGCGCGCGGTGACTACGATTTCGTGATTGCGTCGAGTGAACTCATTGGCGAGCGAGCGGAAGAATGGCACGTGCGGTGAATTTGCCAGATCGATCCAGATTCGCATTTAGTAGTAATCGACAGTCAACATCAGCCGCGGATTTACGCGAATGCGCGCGGATCAGAACTGCAAGCTAACAAAGAATTTCAGATTCGCGTTCTCCGCGTTAATTCGCGGCTGAATTCTCTTTGATAGCTTAATGATGAACGGCCACCGCCTGCCGGCAAAACTGTCGCACTGAAGCGGCGATCTGCATCACGGTTTCATCAGCAAGCTCCGGATACATCGGTAGCGACAACACCTCGCGGCAAACCTTTTCGGTTTGCGGCAAGTCACCTTCCTTGCATCCAAGATTCTTAAAGCCGCGTTGCATGTGAACGGGGATGGGATAATGAATGCCGCTACTAATCCCATTCGCCTCGAGATGTTCACGCAGCTCATCGCGCTGCTCGGTGAACAACGGAAAAATATGATAGACAGACTTACAAGCTTCCGGCTCCGCAAGCAGACGCAGTCCCGAATCCGCTAACTCTCTTGAATACACTTGCGCATGGCGGCGGCGCGCCGCAGTCCAGTCATCGAGATGCTTGAGCTTCACGCCAAGCACTGCTCCCTGAATTGCCTCCAGGCGATAGTTGTAACCAACGCGCTCATGCAAATACTTGGCGCTCTGTCCCTGATCGCGTAGTTGCTTAATGACGTCAACGTATTTTTCGTTGCTGGTAACTACGGCACCGCCCTCGCCGTAAGCGCCAAGATTTTTTCCCGGATAGAAACTAAAACAAGCGAGGTCGCCCATGCTGCCCGCGCGCTGTCCCTTGTATTCCGCGGCGACGGCCTGGGCCGCATCTTCAATCACGATCAGCTTATGGCGCCGCGCAATGTCGATGATTGGATCCATGTCAGCGCAGGTTCCGTAAAGATGCACCGGCATGATCGCTTTTGTCTGCGGAGTGATCGCCGCTTCAATCTTCGCCGGATCGATATTGCAGGTAAGCGGATCGATGTCGACTAGAACCGGCGTGGCGCCGGTATAGAGAATTGCCGCGATGGTGGCAACGAAAGTGTAACTAACCGTGATGACTTCATCACCCGTTCCAACACCGGCCGCCAGCAGTGCCAAGTGCAACGCGCTGGTTCCAGAGTTTACGCCGAAGGCGAAACGCGATTGACAGTAAGCCGCAAAGTCCGCTTCAAAGGCTTCAACTTTTGGGCCCAAAATAAATTGAGAGGTCTCGAGTACTTCTGCGATGGAGGCATCAATTTCGCCCTTGATACTCGCGTACTGTGCTTTTAGATCTACTAAAGGAATCATGTTTTCTTTGGAGTGCGGCGACCTGTCGCCGCTTTTTGTTGGTGGCGGCTTGACGCCACAATTCGTTACTTGAACTCAACTCATGATGGTCGCGTCAAGTCGCGACCGGGAAAAGCGCCGACAGGTCGGCGCACGCCAAATTATTTAATCTCGACCAGTTGGCCGCGCGCGCGCAAAGATTTTTCCGCGGCCTCCACAATCTTCACTAGCCGCAAACCCGCCTCGCCGTCGGTTTCCGGCCGCTTGCCGTTTTCAATGCAATCAATGAAGTGTTGTGCTTCTGTTTGTAACGCTTCCGTTGCGTCCAAACGCGGCGCCCACATGTCTCCCGAACGATAACTCACCAGCATTTCATAAACTGCTTCCGGACTTTGCGAAAGCGTTACACCCTTATCATATATCTTCACCTTCTCGCTCGGTTCCAAGTCGTCGTAAAGAATCATCTTTTCGCTGCCGCCGATTAGCGTGTGCCTGACTTTGACCGGCGTGAGCCAGTTCACGTGTACATGCGCAATCTGCGGCTCGGCAAAGAAGAGTGTAATGTAAGCGACGTTTTCGGGTTGACCCGGAATATGGCTGATGCCGGTTGCGGAAACGGCGGTCGCTTTGGTCGGCAACACATAGTCCATGATCGAAAGATCGTGGATCGCCAAATCCCAAATCACGTTCACGTCGTGCTGGAAGAGGCCCAGGTTAACGCGCACCGCATCGTAGTAGTAAATATCGCCGAGGGCGTTTGACGTAATGAGCTCGCGAATCTTTCGCACCGCGCTCGTGTAAACGAAAGTGTGATCCACCATCAAAACGCGTTTACGCGCTCGCGCCTCTTCAATCAACTGCACCGCTTGTTTGGAATTTGCGGCAAGCGGCTTCTCAATGAGCACATGCTTGTCAGCTTTGAGCGCCGCCATCCCTAATTCAAAATGCGACGACACCGGCGTAGCAATGATGATGGCATCGATTCCGGGATCCGATAATAACTCGCTACAGTGGCTCATTGTCTTAATCGTTGGATAACGCGCCGCGAGCGTTCGGAGTCTTTCGGTTCGCAGGTCGCAAACAGAAACGACGGTGGAACCCGGCGCCTCCATAAAGTTGCGCACCAGGTTTGGGCCCCAGTAACCGTAGCCGATAACTCCAACTTTGATCATCCGTAATCCTGTCAGAACCGGGAGCGTCAGCGACCGATTTCGTTTTATTTACTTTCGACTTTCTCTGTGCCTCCTTTGTGTGGAGGTTGCACAGAGAAAATACTCAAAACGGGAACGAGCGCTATCGGTTTCGCTTTCTCACGTCTCCAATCACGCGCGCCGGAACGCCGGCGACGATCGCATAGTCAGCCACATCGCTCGTCACCACCGCTCCCGCTCCAACCAATGCAGACTCGCCAATGGTGACGCCCCCCATTATCGTCGCGTTACTCCCGATTGACGCACGCCGCTTAACACGCGTTGCGACCACAGTCCAGTCGACTTCCGCTTGCAGACTGCCATCGTCGTTGACCGCGCGCGGATAGAGATCGTTCGTGAACATCACACCGTGACCAACAAAAACTTCGTCTTCAATCGTCACGCCTTCGCAAATAAAGGTGTGCGATGAAATCTTGCAACGCGCGCCGATCGCAGCGTTCTTTTGGATTTCAACAAACGCGCCGATTTTCGTTTCGTCGCCCACGGTGCAGCCATAAAGGTTCACCAGTTCCGGCTGGAAAATCTTTACGTCTTTACCTAACGACACATCGGCAGCGATCGGCATCTAGTTTCTCAGTAGGACAGATATTCTTGTCTGTCCCTCCTCATAAAACTGACAGGCAAAAATGCCTGTCCTACTTCGCCTCCAGCAAACGCGCGAGCGCGTAAAGCATCCACGCTTCAGTCCAACGCATGTATGGCGTATGGACGGTATAAAAGCGACGGCGTTGATAGTAAAAAAATCCGCGGGCGTCGCGCAGATTGCGAATCGTCCAGGCGGCAATCGTTTCTGCTAACGGCAGCGCGCCGTCATCCAATTCGCGAAATTCCAGAAGGGTTATGATTGCGGTCGCCGCTGCGTGCGCATCCGCTGGGTAAAGGCTGTCATGGTAGTATTTCGGCCAACCGTCCGCAAGAAAGAAGCGCTCACGCCAGAAGTTGTAACCGCGCTGCAACGCCGGCTTGATTTCTTCACCGACATCGACGCAGGTCTGCGCAATCCTTGCGAGCGAGAGCAGCAGGTAGGCAGTATGGAAATTATCTACCCACTGTTGGCCCGGCTCAACACCATACGCCCACGCGCCATCGCCATGCTGGCATCGAATAACGAAGCGCGCAGCCTTTACCGCTAACTCACAAAACTCTTTTTCTGCCGTGAGGGCACCCACGCTCGCTAGAGTTTCAGCCGCCAGCGAACTCGCGTTGAAAATTTGCGTGCTGTCAGACGGCGAATAACTGAAACAAGCTTCCTCCGGCGTCTCAACGGTTCGCTTGAGATCGCTCAGAATGAAGTCGCAACTGCTGCGCGCCATTCGCAAGTAAGTAGCGTCACCGAATGCCTGGTGCGCTTCGATGAACGCACGCGCGGCAAAAGCCGTCGGCACGATCATCGGCGTCCCTTGCGGCGCGAAGAAGTTGCGGCTTTGCCACGCGAAGTTGTAGCCCCACGCGGCGCCGCTGTAGCCCTGAATTCGCATTTGCGACAACTCATCAATTAGTTCGCGCGCGTCTGTTTCAGCCTCGACTGTTTTCTGTTGTCGATAGTTTGCGATTGCGGCAAGCGCGAAGAGGGCGTGTCCTTTTGCATTCTGCTGCGGCGGAACGAGCGCCAACGAACGCAGATTTAAGGGCGAACGTTTGAAAGTTTGGGTCCAGATTAGTCGCGCAGTGCGCGAACGATTAAGAGGAGTCGACTGGAAAACGCGGCTGTTCAAGGCGTCGAATGGATCGTAACCGGCAAACCCTCGGGCGCGGCACCACGCGAGGAGATCGTTGAATGCCTGCTCAAATGAGTTGTGCATGAATCGGAATATTGGCCGCAGATTTACACGGATAAACGCGGATCAGATCTAAGAATAAGAAACATAAGGTTGGCATTGAGTTTTTTCAGATCCGCGTTTATCCGTGTAAATCCGCGGCTGGTTATTGCCTGGTGCTCACCGACGTCTCAATCCGCCGCGGCGTTTCAATAAAGCTCTCATGCCAAAGCTCAAACATCAGCAACGTCCAAAGGAGCTTGCGATGATTGGCCGCACCGCGCTCGTGTTCGTCCTGAAGTTTGGTTACGTACTCGGGGTTGAAAACCCCAGCCCGGCGCACACGTTCCGGCGACAAAAGATCGCGCGCGAGCGGTCGCAGTTTTTCTTTCAACCACTCGGCCACCGGCACGCCAAAACCTTTCTTGCCGCGGCGAGTGACGAAAGGCGGCAACGAGCCTTCGATGGCGCGTTTCAAAATATATTTCGTCTTGCGACCGCGCAGTTTGTAGTTTGGAGGCAACGAAGCGGCAAACTCGGCGACTCGCGGATCGAGAAACGGCGCGCGCACTTCCAGCGAAACAGCCATGCTGGCTCGATCAACTTTGGTCAGGATGTCTTCGGCGAGGTAAAGCTGCGTATCGAGGCTCTGCATCTGTTCGACGACGTCGGCGGAATCACATTCGTCGAGCATCAGGCGCGCGTCACGATAAATATCGGCATCGGTGTTGCGCAGCACTTCGGGAGTCAAGACCATCTCCTGCTCGGCCGGATTAAACGAACCAAACCAAATGTGATGACGCGCCACGCGATCGTATTTTGTGCCGGAGACAAACCGCGTCGCTTTGTAGTCAAACGAAAGGTTCTTCGTCTTAACCGGCAATAACCCAATCAGCGGTTCTAGCACGCCGGAACGCAGGGCCTGCGGCACCTTTAAATAATTCTCCGCCCAGCGATGCCCGCGATACATTGGATAGCCGGCAAACAATTCGTCGCCGCCATCGCCGCCGAGCGCGACGGTTACGTGCTTTCGCGTAAAACGAGACAGCAGATACGTGGGCACGAGCGAAGGATCGCTGAACGGTTCATCCATCCACGATCCAATTTCGCTGACGAGATTTGCCGCCAGGTTCGCGCTGAGACGTTCCTCGTGATGATCCGTGCCGAGAAACTTTGCTACTGCGCGCGCGTAGGACGATTCGTCAAACGACGACTCCGCAAACGAAATCGAAAACGTTTTGACGGCTTCCGCTGAAGCCTCCACGGCGAGCGCGGCGACGGCTGAAGAGTCGACGCCGCCGGAAAGCAAAACTCCCAACGGCACGTCTGAAACCAGACGCATACGCACTGAGTCAGCCAGCAACTCCCGCAAGTGTTCCGCCGCTTCCGCTTCAGTCGGAACCGGTTGTTTGGCTTGGTAACTTAAGCGCCAGTAGCGGCGGGTTTCTATCTTGCCCGCCGCAAGCGTTAGCGTGTGCGCCGCCGGCAGTTTGTTTATGCCCTGGTAGATCGTGAGCGGCGCAGGCACGTAATCAAAGGAAAGGTACTCGCGCAACGCCTGAAGATTCAGCGAGGTCTTCACCGCCGGATGCGCCAGCAAAACTTTCGGCTCCGAAGCAAACAGCAAAGTGTTATCAAACACGCCCCAGTAAAGCGGCTTCTCGCCGAAACGATCGCGCGCGACGAGCAGCCGCCGCTGTTTGGCATCCCACAAGGCGAAGGCAAACATGCCATTCAGATGCTGGACCATGTCGTCAGCATATTCTTCATAGAGATGCGGCAACACTTCAGTGTCTGACTGACTTCTGAACGAGTGTCCACGCTTTTCGAGATGACGGCGGACTTCACGGTAGTTGTAGATTTCGCCGTTGAGGACGACGGCCACGCTCTGGTCTTCGTTGTAGACAGGCTGTTCGCCGGTTACCAGATCGATGATCGCAAGCCGTCGCATTCCGAAGCCGACGCCGCTGGAAACCATCAACCCTTCCGAGTCTGGTCCGCGATGAATCATACGCTCGCACATCGAGTGCAGCAGTTCCCGCGCGCCATCAGGCGGCGGTGTTCGCGAATCCAGGTTGGCCCAACCGGTTATGCCACACATAAACTCGTAAATAGTAAATCGTGAATAGTAAATGGTTTCATTCGTTACTTCCGCGAATCTTCTGATGGCGTCACGCAGATACGCGACACGTCTATTTACGATTCACGATTTACTATTTACGGCTTTTCGAATCCAATCTTCTCCCGGACCGCGTAGATCGATTTCGCCTGGGACTCGTGATACGTGCGCACCATCATCTCGGCCAGCAAGCCCATCAGAAACAGTTGCACACCCAAAACCAACGTGACCAGGGAAATAATCGGCAACGGTGTTTGCACAAAGTCGGCATGATGCGGCCAACTAAGAAACTTCATCACAAAAGCCAGCAGCGCGGACAGAAAAGAGACAGCAAACGTCAGCAGTCCGGCGCCGCCAAAAAGATAAAGCGGCTTCGTCTGATAAGAAGCCATGAACTTGATCGTCACCAGATCGAAAACGACTTTAAGAGTACGCGACAATCCATATTTCGATTTGCCCATCGTGCGCGCATGATGCTCGACGGGAATTTCCGCCACGCGCGCGCCGGCCCACGATGCATAAATTGGAATGAAGCGGTGCATCTCGCCGTAGAGTTTGACGTCCTCGATCGACTCGCGCCGGTAAGCTTTCAACGAGCAACCGTAATCATGCAACGGCACGCCACCGATCCAGGAGATCAGACGATTGGCCAGCATCGAAGGAATTTTGCGCGTGACCAGTTTGTCCTGCCGGTTCTTGCGCCAACCGGAAACCACGTCATAGCCTTCGGCTAGTTTATCGAGCAAGCGCGCGATGTCGGCCGGATCGTTTTGCATGTCGGCGTCCATCGGAATCAAAACTTCGCCAGAGGCTGCATCGATGCCGGCGGCCATGGCTGCCGTTTGACCGTAGTTACGACGCAAGGCGACTACGCGAACACGATCATCGTCGCGAGCCAGTTCGCGCAGCACGTTCAAGCTGCCGTCGGTCGAACCATCGTCGACGTAGATTATTTCCGCGGTCCTTCCCAACACTTTCAAAGCCGCGTCCAGCTTCGCGTGCAGCGGCCGCAGATTCGGCTCTTCGTTGTAGACAGGAAGGAACACGGAGATTTCCGGCTTCTCATCGCGAGTCGGACGCGTCCGTCCGGTAACTACTAAAACTTCTTCTTCGTCGTAAGTTTTCATTGGAGGCACTATCTTCTGTTTTCTCTGTGCAGCCTCCGTGTTCTCTGTGCCTTTGTGGTAAGCGGTCGCAAATAAAGATCACCACTGAGAAACAGAGCACACAAAGGCAGCACAGAGACTAGGCAATATCACCCAATCCTTCGCGCGACACAAATGATTGAAACTCCAAACGGAAAATTCAGGTAGCGCAGCAGGCCACGCTCGGCTGCGAAAAGTTTTCCCAGCGCGCCATTCAAGAATCCGATCGTAATATTATTTTCTGACTCAGGCTTCACGCCTGTTGCGCGCATGAACAGCCGGCCCAGAAGTATTGGCGCAAAGAAGCTGATGTTGACATAAGTAGCGCGTTCAATTTTGAAACCGGCCTCGCGAACCGCGTTCCGCAGACTTTTCATTGTATAGCGGCGGCGGTGATTACTGATGTCGTCCTGAACTCCCCACAGAAACATGAACGCCGGCACAAACAAAAGCGCGCGCCCGTCTGGACGAAGCACGCGCCGCATCTCTCTCAAACCGCCAACGTCGTCATCCAGATGCTCGACGACATCAAGCCCCGTCACCAGATCAAATGAACTGTCGTCGTAAGGCAACGCTTCGGCGGCGCCAAGTTTTACCTTTTCCAAACCGCGCGCCTGACAAAAAGCCAATGCTTCCGCGGAAACGTCAACGCCTTCGGGGGCGCCAAACTCCGACAGCATTTCGAGGTTTGCGCCCGTGCCGCAACCGACGTCAAGGATGTTGAGACTTTGTTCGTCCCGCGCCCTGCGCTGCGCCTTTAGATCTTGTACGAGTCTCACCAGAAAACTTCTGATGATTTGCCGCCGGCCGACAAACCACCAATGGTTCGCTTCCACGCGCCGCATGATCGCGTAGGTGTGTTGCTGCATCTCGCGCGGCAAGGCTTCGTTGATGGTGTTCGTCGTGGTGGCCATTCGGTTTATCTGCTTCACGCTGAAAGCGTCAAATATAATAGCCCAGGGTCAGCGCGTTTCGCGCCTAATCAGAACCGCGAGCGGTAGCGACCGGCCAAGGAGCCATCCTGCAATTGAAACCCTCAACTTGCTCAACTTGATTCTTTTACCGGTCGCTATCGCTCTCGGTTCTGAAACCAAGCAACGAATTTTTCGATACCGACTTCAATCTGCGTCTGCGGATTGTAGCCAAGCAACTGCCGGGCTTTCGCGATATCAGCAAACGTCTGCGGCACGTCGCCCGGTTGCGGCGGCTGCCAATCTATTTTTGCCGTCGCGCCCAGTTCTTTCTCGACGAGCGAAATTAGTTCGCGCAATTCCACGGTGCGCGACTCGCCGAGATTGATCACTTCGTAGTCGCTCTTATCGTAATCGATCGCCGCTCGCACGCCGGCAATGATGTCATCGATAAAAGTGTAATCACGCCGCGTAGTGCCGTCTCCAAAAACAGGAATAGGTTTACCTGCGCTAATCAAGCGCGCGAATTTATGGATCGCAAGATCGGGGCGTTGGCGCGGGCCGTAAACCGTGAAGAAGCGCAAGCAGACAGAGCGGATGCCGTAAAGGTGTGTGTAGGTGTGGCAAATCAATTCGCCGGCCGCTTTCGTTGCGGCGTAAGGCGAGATTGGCTGGCGAATCGGATCGTCTTCACTGAAAGGCACTTTGGCGTTGATGCCGTAGACGGATGACGAAGAACCAAAGACAAACTGCTTGACGCCGTGTACGCGCGCGAGTTCGAGCAGGTTCATCGTGCCGTTAATGTTTGTCTCCGCGTAGAGCAACGGCTCCGCGAGCGATGGTCGCACGCCCGCGCGCGCAGCGAGATGAACGATGCAATCGAAGGCATTGTCGGCAAAGATTTTTTGGAGCAATAATCGGTCGCGAATGTCCGCTTCAAAAAAACGATAGTTGGAATTCTGCTCGTGCCGGCTCACGCTTGCGCGCTTGATTGCCGGATCGTAGAAGTCGTTGAAATCGTCAACGACAGAGACGTGGCCGAAGCCTTCGTAGAGCAACCGATCGACAAGGTGTGAACCGATAAAACCGGCGCCGCCTGTAATCAGAATATGTTTCATATGGAGTGCGGTGACCTGTCACCGCTTTGCTCGGTCGCGACCTGTCGCGACCGTTTGAAGGTCGATTGCTCGCGAGTTGCGGCGTCAAGCCGCCGCAGACCAAAGCGGCGACGGGTCACCGCAGTCCAAAATAATTACTTCGTTGCATAGATCCAAAGATGCCAACCCCAGCGCGCCGCCAGTCGCGCTTCCAAAGACCGCGGCAGTAGGCTTCCAATCACTGGCAG
Source organism: Chloracidobacterium sp. (assembly GCA_031365905.1). GTDB lineage: Bacteria > Acidobacteriota > Blastocatellia > Pyrinomonadales > Pyrinomonadaceae > PSRF01. Next base: position 26,137 of record JANLYZ010000213.1, read on the forward strand.
CCAACGCTTGTTAAGAAAATAAATTTTCAAAGTCACTTCCGAAAAATCCTTGAACAGCGCGCGTGCTTCCTTGCGCGAATAGACGCGCGCGAGGGGATTGCCCGCGCCGTCAGTGTTCTGGCTCAGGAACTCATCAGGCTTTAAGTAAGATTCCTTTTCCGTTTTCAGTAACTGCGCATGCTCCCGCAGCGACTCCAGCGGTTCGCCTGTAATTTTGTGAACTAATCGAATCCCGGATTCCCACCTGAGCAGTTGGGCGCCGGCTCGGCGCAAGAGAGAAATGTTGACGCGATAGTTATACGAGCCGCGATGATACAGCATAACGACGGCACGACCGCTCGGACGCAGCACGCGGTGAACTTCCCTGATTGCTTTTTCCGTATCCGGCGTGTGATGCAAAACGCCGTGCGAGTAGACCAGATCGAAACTGTTGTCAGGGAAGGCGAGGTTTTCCGCGTCCGCAGTTTGAAACTTTCCCTGAAGATTGAACATCTCAAAACGGCGGCGCGCCAGGTCTACGGCCGCTTCGGTTAGATCGACGCCCGTGTAATCAGCGCCCGCTTCGGCAAACTGCGCGCCGTCTGTTCCCAGTCCACAACCAATTTCCAAAACCCTCAAGCCGCGTGCGCCGGCGAAGTCAGCCGCGATGGGAATGTGCCACTCTTTAGTGTAGCGATGCGCTTCGACCAACTCGTAGAAACGGCGCGTGCCGGGCGCGGCATCGGCAAACTTTACTCCGCAGGGATTCGCTTGCCAGAAGGCGCGCACCCGTTCCTTGAGATTGTCATTTGGATCAGGCATGTGGAAGGTGTTTAGGATAGCAGAAGGCGTGGATTAGCCCGACGTGAACCGGAAATAACCGGGAACTGAAATCCGCAGATTACGCAGATTTCGCCGATTGGAAAAGGGAAAGCGACAAACGGCTTTCGAATCTGCGTAATCTGTGGATTGCTCGTAGTCAGTTCTTAGGTGTAAGGGACACAATACGCTCGATCAACTTCGAATCGTCAGGCAGCAACCCCGACTTTGGCAGACGCGGCGTTAGTATCGCCCAGTTCTTATCCATCGCAAACACTTTGCGAAATAGCGGCAGCGACTCATCTACTCGTCCCATATTTACTAGCGCGACCGCGTGCCAGTAGATCATTTCAGCGTTATCCGGAACCAGTTGCTCCGCCGCGCCATACTCACGCAGTGCGCCCTCGTTATCTTTCTTCTCCACTGCAAGATCGCCCGCGTTCATGTGATTGTAGGCGCGCTGTAAAGTCACCAGCCGGCGCAACTCAGCAAGCGGTTGGGAGCTGTCGTCAACGCGCAGATCAAAGACGCGATCCTTCCAGGCCTGCCCCGTAGGTTTTCCGGTGACCACGATCAGCGCGGCAGACTGCCGGCCGCGGATGTCGCCACCGACGGCTTGCGCAGCGTCCAGCGCCGCCAGCATTCGCTCCGCCAAATCGCCTTTCGTGTTTTCGAAAGCCTGGGCCATCGCCGGCCAAACCTTGTCGTTGGCCATCAGGTTTGCCTGCACTGAAAAATTCTTGCCGACAAAATGCCCGGCCGCGTAGATATCATTCTTGCCGGTCCAGGCGTCCACGCGTCCCGCGACGTCAATCATTGCGACCTGTCGCACATCGCGGCCGTCGTCGCCTGCCAACAACGATCGAAGCGCATCTGGCGCGCTCTTGCCGCTGCGCATTAGTTCCAAACCGAGTTTGCCGTAACTGGGATCGACGAACGACTGCGTCGCGACCGCGCCGACACCTGCTTCGATCCAGGGCACCGTCGAGCCGACAGAAAACCAGTGTGACTGCACGGCAACACCGAGTTCGCCGGTTGCCGGATCGCGCGCGACAATCGAGAAGGTGTGCACCGGGCGCGGCGGAGTTACAAACTTTTCACGCGGCGACTGGGTTTGCTGCGCCAACGAAATTGACGCGAATGCAGTGGCAAGTAAGCAAGCAAGAATTGAACGCATCTCCAAGTGGTCTCCCAACCTAAATAAGCCCCGTCGCACGATCAGGCTATCGTTGAGGGCTGGCTGCGTCCTCGCGTCGTTCGGTCAAAATCGGAGTCAAAGCTGACGATCGTCAAATCGTACTTATCCGCCAACGAGTACTGATACGCATCGTCGAAATCGAGGTTAAAGGTCTGGGCGTGATCTGCTACCGTGGCCATTTCATCAGGCTTTAGATGCGCGACAGCAGTGCCGGCATCTATCACCATATCAGAGAGAAACCTACGAAACGCGTCTGATTTTTTCCGCCTGAACAGTATGACCCCAATGGAGTGAAGCGAAAAGTCGGAGATAAGGAAGGTATGCGCGTCGGTCTTCGCGAGCAATGCCATTGCCTCGCTGGTGTGGGCTTGTTCGAGGAGCACTTCGAGGAAGATGTTAGTGTCTAAAAGCAGCTTCATTCAGCTTCACTACGCCAGCGAGCGATCTCATGTTGCAGGTCAACCGAAGTGTAGTCATCACGCATGTCCCGAAGAGCACCTGCCCAATCAAACTGAGGCTTCCGGCGCGGGTAAGACCGCTGCCTGGTGAGCAAGAACTCCACAAAATCGCGCACCTCCACTTGCTGCATCTGAGGCAACTCGTTGACCATCTCATCAATGGACTTGCTGAATTCCTTCATTGGTCCGCAATCATATCATGTCAGCCGCTGCGCTTTAGTAGTTTATCCTCACAAAGGGAACGGATAAAACCGTGTGTTGCGGAAAACCCAAAACGACATGATCACGGCAAACAGCATCCAGATATATCTCGCGTTCACTTGATGCTTTTGAAGTGGACGACCGCTTACGGCCGCTGCCGTGTAACGCAGGAGTGCATACAGCAAAAACGGAAGCGACACGACCATGAGCGGATTAAACTCGAAAGCTGCGATTACGTCGCCGTGCACCAGGCGATGAAGCCCGCGCGTGCTGCCGCAACCCGGACAGTTGAATCCCGTGAGCGCGCGAAAAGGGCAAGCAGGAAAGAACCCAGTCTTGCCCGGATCGAAAATGAAGAGATAGGTGGCCCCAATCGCAATTGAAAGCCAAATGAGCAGCGCGGTTAGACGCCTGTTCACAATCTGACCGATCCTCCGAGGTCAAGTCCGCAGGAGTTACAAATTCTATATTGTTCTTTTATCAACAAGCCGATCCAGCAAAGAGGAAAACACAGCACCAGCAATATGGCGAAAACCAGGACACCGCCAGTAGATATTCGCTCCGCGACTCGAGCTGGCTCGTTGGAACCACAGCGTGCACACCTCAAAGCGGGGATGTTCAAAGGTAACCCACCGGCATCGACGACGGCGGGCCGGTTCCTGTCACGGGGTGGTTCTTTTTCGGCTACGACAGGAGGAGCAGTGCGTGTAGCGTCCTGCCAGGAATAGGGAGCAGGCACTAGGCGCCTGTCACATCTCAGACAGTTGCGCGTGCCTTCAGGATTGGGAGTTCCG